>JAFECX010000022.1 GCA_018241895.1 Pseudomonadota bacterium | reverse complement strand
CAAGCGCGCCAGGCACCGCGGCGGAGGCAGGGCCCGCCGGTGCCGCAGGCGCCTGGGGTGCCAGGTCCGCCGCCGCCGGGGCTGCGGGCGGCGACGGCGCCTTCGCGGCGCGCGGGCGCCGTGCAGGAACCACCTTCGCCTCGGGTTCCTTCGCCGCGGCGGACGAACCGGCGGCGCTGCGGGCCGAACGGGATGACTTCTTCGGTGTCACGAGAGACTCTCCCTTGCGCATCGGGGTGCGCATTGACGCGAATGCCAACGAATCATCCTAGCACCGGCATACCGCAGCCCCGCCGTGCGACAACGTCGTTGCCGGGGTCACCCACCGACGCCAAGGCGCATGGGCGCAGAGCCGCAGCGAAAAAATCGTGCGCGGTCGCGCCAGGAAGCGCCCAGTGTCCACGAACGCAGGCGCCACGAGAGCCTGCCGCTCAGCGTCGTGCTTGAGAGATCTCAAGCGCGGCTCGCCTGCCGCTCGACGGCAATTCGATCGCGGCTGGATTGCGGCCCGGGTGCGGCGCTCGGGGCGTGCCGCAGCGGCTGCGCAGACGCGGCGCCATGGGCATGCCTGTGCGCCGCCCACGCTGGCGGAGCAAGAGGCGCACGGTTGCCCTTGGGTGTGCGCGCAACTGCGCCTTCTCAATTCCTGACCCGCACGAACTCGGGTAGTCTCCCGTCCCGGCCGGCGCGGCACGAATCGACGGCGATTGTCGTCACCGCGATCCCACCCCAGCGCTACGCTGCGTAGCCTCGCTTCGATGACGCGCCGCGCACTCCGCCACGTTCGAGTTGGGCCAGACACGTTTCGACTCGCTTGCCGCCGCCACCGCAGTGCGTCGGGCGAGATTCCTCCCTCACCATCACGCAGAGGTCCGGTCATGACGAAGCAGTACGTCTACAAGTACACCGAAGGCGACGGCAAGAACAAGATGCTGCTGGGCGGCAAGGGGGCCAACCTCTGCGAGATGACGCAGATCGGCCTGCGCGTGCCCCCGGGCTTCGTGATCAGCACCGAGGCCTGCCTCGACTGCATCGCCGGCAACCGCCTGCCCGAAGGCCTGATGGCCGAGGTGCGCCAGCACATGACGTGGCTCGAGCAGGCCAGCGGCAAGCACTTCGGCGGCGCCGGCAACCAGCTGCTGGTGTCGGTGCGCTCGGGCTCCGCGATGTCCATGCCCGGCATGATGGACACCATCCTCAACCTGGGGCTGAACGAAACCACGCTGGCCGGACTCATCGAGCAGACCGGCAACGCGCGCTTCGCCTACGACGCCTATCGGCGCTTCATCCAGCTCTTCGGCAAGATCGCGCTCGGCGTCGACGACCGCTTCTTCGACGAGCACTTCGACGCCATCAAGCGTCGTGCCGGCGTCAAGTCCGACGTCGGCCTGAGCGCCGAGGATCTGCGCGAGATCGGCCAGTTGTTCCTGCAGGTCGTGCACGAGCAGACGGGGCGCCCCTTCCCGCAGGACCCCTACGTGCAGCTCGAGCTCGCGGTCAAGGCGGTCTTCAGCTCGTGGATGGGCCAGCGCGCCGTCGACTACCGGCGCGAGTTCAAGATCACGCCCGCCATGGCCAACGGCACCGCCGTCAACGTGCAGACCATGGTGTTCGGCAACATGGGCAACGACTGCGCCACCGGCGTCGGCTTCACGCGCGACCCGGGCACGGGCGAGAACGCGATGTACGGCGAATACCTGGTCAACGCCCAGGGCGAGGACGTGGTCGCCGGCATCCGCACGCCCAAGCCGGTGGCCGAGATGAAGCAGGAGATCCCCGACATGTACCGCCAGCTCGTCGAGCTGCGCGACCAGCTCGAGGCGCACTACCGCGAGGTGCAGGACTACGAGTACACGATCGAAAAGGGCGTGCTGTACTGCCTGCAGACGCGCAACGGCAAGATGAACGCGCAGGCCATGGTGCGCACCTCGGTGGAAATGGCCAACGAGGGCCTGATCGACCGCCAGCGCGCGCTGCTGCGCGTCGACCCGGAGTCGCTCGAACAGATGATGTTCCCGCAGCTCGACCCCAGGCAGACGAACGTGGCCGCGGCGCAGGGCATGGGGGCCTCGCCCGGTGCGGCCTCGGGCAAGATCGTTTTCGACGCCGAGACCGCCGTCAAGCGCGGGCGCGGCGACGGCGAGAGCATCATCTTGGTGCGCGAGGAAACCAAGCCCGAGGACATCCACGGCTTCTTCGCCGCCGCGGGCGTGCTGACCAGCCGCGGCGGCAAGACCTCGCACGCCGCCGTCGTGGCGCGCGGCATGGGCAAGCCCTGCGTGGTGGGCGCCGAGGACATCCAAGTCAACGTCCAGCAGCGCCAGGCCTTCGTCGGCAACAAGGTGCTGCACGAGGGCGACGTGGTGACGATCGACGGCGGCACGGGACGCGTGTTCGTCGGCGAGATCGCCACCGTGGTGCCCGAATTCACGCCCGAGCTGCGCACCCTGCTCGCCTGGGCCGACGCGACGGCCTCGCTGCAGGTGATGGCCAACGCCGACACGCCGGAGGCCGCGCAGCGCGCGTCCAACTACGGCGCCATGGGCATCGGCCTGTGCCGCACCGAGCGCATGTTCAACGCCAAGGAACGCCTGCCGATCGTGCTCGAGATGATCCTGGCCGAGACGACGGCCGATCGCGAAGCCGCGCTCGCCAAGCTGCTGCCGATGCAGCGCGGCGACCTCGTCGAGATCTTCCGCGTCATGGCGCCGCGGCCGGTCACCGTGCGCCTGCTCGATCCGCCGATCCACGAGTTCCTGCCCTCCGAGCAGACGCTGGTCGACGACATCGAGCATCTGCGGCACCTGCGCCAGACCGCGCAGGGCCTCGAAGCGATCAGCCAGGTCCTGGTGCAGGTCAACCCGAAGGCGGTCGAACAGATCCGCATCCTCAGCGACAGCCATCTCGTCTCCGATGCGCTGGCGAAGAAGGAGGAGATCCTGCAAAAGGCGCGCACGCTGCGCGAAGTCAATCCGATGCTCGGCCATCGCGGCGTGCGGCTCGGCCTGACCTATCCGGAGATCTACCGCATGCAGATCCGCGCCATCCTGGAGGCCGCGGCGCAGTGCATCCAGCAGAAAGTGGACGTGCACGCGGAAATCATGGTGCCGCAGGTCTGCACGGTGGAGGAACTGCGGCGCGTGCGCGCGCTCGTCGACGAGGTACTGCCCGAGGTCGAGGCCAAATACGGGGTCAAGGTGGCATTCGAATTCGGCTCGATGATGGAAGTCGTGCGCGCCTGCGTGCGCGCCGAGGAAATCGCCGAAGCGGCCGAATTCTTCTCCTTCGGCACCAACGACCTCACGCAGGCGACTTTCTCGTTCTCGCGCGAGGACGCCGAGAACAAGTTCCTGCCCTTCTACAACGAATCGGGGATTCTCGACGACAACCCGTTCGAGGTGCTCGACACCAAGGGGGTCGGCCGCCTGATGGCGTGGGCGGTCGAGGGTGGCCGCAAGTCGCGCCCGCAGCTCAAGGTCGGCATCTGCGGCGAGCAGGGCGGCCATCCGCGCTCGATACGCTTTTGCCATCACGCGCGCCTGAGCTACGTGTCGTGCTCGGCGCCGCGCGTGCCGATCGCGCGCCTGGCTGCGGCGCACGCCAAATTGCTCGAAGGCGACTTCCGGCCATGACCGGCTCGAGCAGGCCGAGCAGGGTGGGCCGGCGGCGCGACCAGCGCGTTGCCGTGCCAGGGCCGTGGGCTACACTACCGGCCGCCCGATGCGGCGCCACGGTCGCCGCAAGCCCGGTTCCCCGGCGTCCGGAGCCATCGACGGCGCGGCGCCCGACGGGTCCGCGCCGACACCCGCGCGCAGCGTCACGCACCCTTCCCCGCCGCTAGACTGCACGACTTCGGACCCGTCTCGTCGGGGAAACCACCGATCTCTGTCGAGGATGCGCAGAAAAAACCCCCCACCTCCGGAAGAAAGCACCGACACCATGACCGTTCACCTCTATTTTTCGCTGATTCCCGAGGCGCTGATCGCGTCCATGCTGCCACCGGCCGAGTTCGGGCAGTATTACGCCACCGGGCCCAAGTACAAGTCGAAGGGACAGGCGGCGTTTCTCGAGGTCGATCCGTCGTTCCGCAGCGAATTCCTGGACGTCGAAGGCGCCCTCGCGCGCTGCGTGCCGCATCCGGACGGCAAGCCCAAGAACTCGGTCTATGTCGGGGTTTACCGGGTGCTCGAGCACATTCCCGTGAGCGCCCTCGGCAAGTTGTATCTCAGCACCGCCTACGGCCATACGCTGGGCCTGGAGCGCGGCACCACCACGCCGCAGCAGGGACAGGGACTGCACATGTACCAGGACCTGGCGCCGGTCAACAGCCTGGTGGTCAGCACGCGCGATCCGATCGGCTTCTACGACGCGCTGACGGGCAAGCCGAGCAAGTTCATCCGCTTTCCGGGCCTGGCCTTCGTCGAGTTGGGCCTGGGCGGGCTGGCAACCGACCCTGCCACCGGCCCCGTCAGCGACCTGCCGTACTCGTACATCCACCATCTGCGCGAAGCGCTGCTCGAACTCGACCCGAAGACCAAGCAGACCAAGCTCGTGCACCGCGTGCATTCGGACGAGTTCCCGTACCGCATGGTCAAGGGCGGCCTCTACATCGGCAACGGCCCCGATCTGGCCTTCTATCCGATGCCTTCGCACGAAATGCTGCGTCGCAATCACAGCGCGTGGTGGCGCTCGGCCAACCTCTGAGCACCGCGCCGGGACCTTTCGGCCCGGCCCACAGGCGCCCGGCGCGATCGATGCGCGCCGGGCGCCTTTTTCGTGTTTCTGCCCACCGTTCGAACCGAAGCGAAATCGCCATCGGCGTGATCGCGGAAGAAGCGCACGTACAGCACCAGGTAGGCGCCCTGCAGCAGCGCCGCGACGAAGAAGGGCGCACGCAGCATGCCCGCGTGCAGCATGAAGCCGGCCAGCAGCGGACCGACGGCGCGCGGGAGCTGGATCGAGACGTTCTGCAAGCTCGCGGCCAGCCCGCGGCGCTCGCGCGTCAGGCCGACGGCCAGTGCCTGCCGTGCGCCGGCGGTGCCCTGGTTGAAGCCCGCGCGCACGGCGTACAGCAGCGCCGCCGGGGCGAATGCCGGCACGAGGGGCACCGCGACCAGCAACGCCAGGCCGATGCCGCGCATCGCGACCACCGGCCCGACGAGCCCGTGGCGGCGCACCAGGCGCGCCGCGAGCACCGAGCCGAGGGCACCGAGCGCGAAGCTCGCGGCGAGCGCCGGGCCGATCGCGCCGGGACCGCGCCCGAAGCGCAGTGCGAACCAGTAAGCGATGAGCGGGGCGACCATGCCGATGCCCAGGCCGTTGAGCGAGTTCGCCAGCACAAGGCGCACGAGCAGGCGGTTCTCCGCGGTGCGCCGCGCGTGATCCAGCGCCTGCGACGGCGCGCGCGCAACCGCCGGCTCGCGCAGCCCGGCCACGAGCGCGCAGGCGGCCACCGAGCCCGCGAGCGGCAACACGAACAGCGGCCGGTACGCCAGCACGTCACCGAGCGGTGCGAGCAGCCACTGCACCGCGCCAGCGGCGAGCGCGCCGAGCGCCATGCCGACGAAGCCGATGGCGGCGTTGGCGCTGAAGACCGCGCCGCGCCGGGCCGCGGGCAGCGCCTGCGCGAGCCAAGCCTGCTCGAGCGGGCCGAACGGTCCGGCGCTGCCGTTGGCCCCGCGCCCGAAGCCGCCGACGATCGCGGCGGCCACCAGCACGGGCGGCCACGCCGTCAGCAGCGCGGCCAGCGCCGCCGCCGCCTGCAGCACCTCGTAGCCGAGCAGGAAGCGGCGCCGGCCGAGGCGGTCGCCGAGCGGGCCGACCGCGAGCGTGAGCGCGGCACCCACGACCAGCGCCCCCGACAGCGTGGCGCCGATTGCCGGCGCCGACCAGCCGAGCGCGTGCAGGTACAGCGCAAACGCCGCGACGAGCGCACCTTGCCCGACGCTGCGCGCGGCGCGCGCCGCCATCAGGTGCACGACAACGGAGGGCAGAGCGAGGCGGTGCAATGTGGATGCGGGGATCGCGGCGACCGGCGCCGGACGGCTGCCGCAAGCGTACTTGCGACTGATCCGTTGCGCCGCGCGGCGGCGCGCAGGCCGCGCCGCGCGGCAGGCACGGGCCACCCGATATCGACGCCGCGGCGTCGGCCCCGGGTCGGCGCCGGGCCGCATCAAGCGGGCAGCGGCACGCGCCCGCGACGCCGACACGGCGACAATACGCGCCTACGGATCGCAGGGAGGGTGGCGCGTGAACATCGACGAGGCCTATGCCGAGCTGGGCGTCGTCCCCGGGGCCAGCGAGGCGCAGGTCAAGGCGGCCTGGCGACGGCTGGTCTCGCTGTGGCATCCGGATCGCAACGCGTCGGCCGAAGCCGCGGCGCAGATCCAGCGCATCAACGGCGCCTACGAGCGCATCCGGCTGGCGTCGGCCGCGCCGGCTGCCAGCGCCGGCCCGGCCGGCAGCGAGCGCTCCGCCGCGCCGGCACGGGAGTCGAAGGCAGCCCCGGGCGGGCGGACCGTGCGGCGGCGCGTGCGCCTGACGATCGAGGAAGCCGTGCAAGGCTGCACGCGAATGCTGCGCGGCCGTCTCGTCGACCGCTGCAGCGCCTGCGACGGCAGCGGCGAGCTGCGGCGGCCGGTGCGCTGCGCGACCTGTGAGGGCAGCGGCCGGCGGCGCAGCGGCTGGTGGCGCGTGTGGCCGGCCCCCGACGCCACCTGCCCCGACTGCCGGGGCAGCGGCACACTGCCGCGCGTGTGCCCGGTCTGCGAAGGCAGCGGGCGGCAGGCGCGGCTCTACCGGCATGTGGTGCGCCTGCCTGCCGGCGTGCGCCATGGCGATGTGCTGCGTGCCGGCGGCGGCGGCGCGCACCGCGGCGGCTTCGACGGCTCCCTCGAACTGCACATCGAGCTCGCCGCGCACCCGTTCTTCGCCCTCGGCGACGACGCCAGCGTGCACTGCGAGTTTCCGGTCGACGGCTACGCCTGGCTGGCCGGCGCCTGGATCGAAGTGCCGACCCCGGGCGGGCTGCAGCAGATGCAGCTGCGCCGCGGCCACACGGCGTATCGCCTGCGCGGCCGGGGCCTGCCGCGCGCGCATGACAGCAGCGAACGCGGCGACTACGTGGTCAAGGTGGTGCCGACCTTCCCCGACACGCTGTCGGCCGAACAGCAGGCGCTGCTCGAGCGGCTCACGGCGACGGGCGAAACGCCGCCCGCGCTGGCCGCCTGGCGCGCCAGGCTGCAGCGCTGGGAGCGCGCACGCAGGTAGGCGCCCGGGGCCTCAGGCCCATGTGGCGCTGCCGCTGTGCTTGACCCCCCTGGGGCGGACAGGACGCAGCCCGGCCCCGGCGCCGCTCAGAACCCGAGCCGCCGTGCGTGCATCGCCAGCAGCGTGGCGCCGCCGTTCCTGCAGTCCATCTCCGATGCGCGCGGCACCAGGCCGCGCTCCATGAAGACGGTGCCGATGCGCGCCATCACGTAGGCCATGCGCCAGGCGGCGTAGACGTCGTAGTACGGCAGGTCGCGCGCGCTGTGGCCGCTCGCGCGCTCCCAGTGCGCGATCGTCTCCGCGCGCGAGGGCAGCCCCGCCAGGCGCGGCAGGCCGTAGCCGGTGCACAGCGATTCGTCGAGCATCAGCCACCACGCCAGGTCGTCGACCGGGTTGGCGAGCGTGGCCTGTTCCCAGTCGAGCGCGGCCGCGACGCGCGCGTCGCGGTAGACGCAGTTGCCCAGCTTGGCGTCGCCCCACGACAGCGCCACCGGCTCGTCTGCGGGCTGGTGCGCCGTCAGCCACTCGTGGGCGGCGTGCAGGTGCGGATAGGGCCGCCCCAGGCGCTCGGCCCAGGCCACGGCGTCGCGGTAGTAGTCGAGCTGCGCGGCCAGCGGCGTGCGCCCCGGCGCCGCAGCGAGGAAGTCGAGCCCGCGGGCGCGCCAGTCGACGCGCGCGATGGCGGCGATGGTGTCGATGCCGCCGAACCAGTGCGCGCGCAGGCTGTCGGCGTCCAGGTCGTGGAACCAGCCTTCGAGGTGATACAGCGGGTTCTCGTTCGGCACGCGCCCGTCGACGCGCTCCATGACGAAGAAGGGCGCGCCGAGCAGCGCCGGGTCGGCCTCCATCCCGAACAGGCGCGGCACCGGCACGGCGCTGCCGGCGAGGGCCTGCATCACGCGGTACTGGCGCGTGATGTCGCAGTCGGGGTAGACCGACGCGGCGGGCGTCTGCACGCGCAGCACGATGCCCTGGCGCCCACCCCCCGCGGCCCACTCGAGCTCGCCCAGCACGGTGAGGTTCGAGAAGCCGCCGTGCGAGCGCTCGAGCCCGTGCAGGCGCGCCGCGCCGCGCCCGGGGTGCTGGCGTTCGAACCAGCGCGCGAGCGCATCGGCCACTCTCCCGAGGTCTTCGATCATGGTGCCTTCCCGCGGCGCTCAGGCCGCGCCGTCGAGCAACGCCGCAAAGCCCGACGGCGCATGCGGGCCGAGACACAGGGTCTCGAGCGTGCCGACGCCGCTGCGCTCGCCGCCGGGGCCGCCCAGGTGCGCACGCACCAGCTGGTGCACGTGGACGTGATCATGACGCAGCGGCTCGAGCTCGTCGATGCGCCAGCGCTCGTGGCCGAGCGCCATCTCGCCCTTCCACAGCCCGTGCCCCCACTCGGGGTGCTGGTAGCCCAGACCCTTGGTCAGCAGCGTCGCCAGCGGCTGCAGCTCGAGGTGCCAGCGCGCCCCGTCGGCGTCGGCCATCTCGATCGTGCCGCCGGCAGGCCAGCGCGTGCCGCGCTGCCAGCGCAGCTTCAGCGCCGCCTGCGGCAAGGTGCGCTCGGCGGGATCGGGCGCCGGCGGGATCGCCGCCGCATCGTCGTACGCCGGCTGCACGACGGCCGAGCGCTGCAGCGCCCTGCCCTGCGGATCCTCGAAGGTGTTGAACTGCGTGCACAGGTCGCGGAAGTTGATCGGCGCCCAGGCCCAGTACACGCTGGGCGCGTGCTGGACGCGCGACGGCGCGCCACCCTCGGGCTCGCCGCAGGGGCGGATGCCCCAGGACCGGTCGCGCACGCCGAGCGCCCCGGCCACCGCCTGGCGCCGTCCGTCGACGCAGAACTCGCCGTCCCAGCGTCCGAACTGCACGAAGCGCGTCGTCTGCATCACGAGCCGCTCGTCGTCGTAGAGCACGCTGCGCGGCTCCTCGCCGGGCGCGCTGCGCGCCGTGAAGCGCAGCCGGCAGGCCAGGCCGCTGGCCGCAGCGTCGAGCCCGAGGTGCAGCACGCGCAGCGGCTGCTCGATGCGCAGCGCGAACGGCCCGACCGTGGTCTCGGTGCGTTCGAGCGGCGCGCGGCGCGAGGCGTGGAAACAGTGCTGCACGCCGTCGGCGAGGACGCTGAAGTGCGCGTCCATCACGCGGCGGTTCGGATACAGGCCGAGCGCGGCCTCGAACACGTAGCGTCCGTCGTCGGCGTAGCCGGCGAAGAACCAGCGGTCGTAGAAGTTGCGCTCGCTCGTCGCGGGACGTGCGAGCGGCTCGGTCGTCTGGTGGACCGCGTGCTCGTCCAGCAGCGTGATCATGCGAGCCGCGCAGCCGCCGCCGGCGTCGCGGCGGCGGCAGCGGTGGTGGTGGCGGCGGGTGACGGTGCGAGCGCCGGCGTCGGCAGCAGGCCCTGGCGCCGGCACCAGCGCGTGTACTGCAGCTCGAGGTAGCGCTGCATCATCTCGACCGTCAGGTCGGCGCGCAGCGAGTTGAAGACGTCGAAGCCGTGGTTGGCGTGCGGCAGCTCGACGTAGACCGACTCGCCGGCATAGTCCTGGCGCAGCCGCTGCGCGAACCAGCGCGCCTCGTCCAGCGGGATCAGCACGTCGTTCGTGCCGTGCAGCACGAAGAACGGCGGCGCCGCGTCCTTGCCCAGGCGCTGCAGGTGCGTGGTCGGCTGCATCGCGCGCCACAGCGCCTCGTGCTCGGCGCGCGGGCCGGGAAAGATGCTGCGTCCCATGAACTCTTCCATCGTCGGGTCGGGCCGCGCCTCGCCGAGGACGTCGAACTTGCCGTAGTACGGGACGACGACCTGCACGCTCGTGTCGGCCTGCTCGAAGCCCGGCTGCAGCGACGCCTCGTTGGCGCTCAGCCCTGCCAAGGCCACCAGGTGCCCGCCGGCCGAGCCCCCGGTGATGGCGATGAAGCGCGGGTCCCCGCCATGCTCGGCCGCATGCGCGCGCGTCCAGGCGATCGCGCGCTTCACGTCGACGATGTGGTCGGGCATGCGCGCCGCGGGGCTGAGCCGGTAGTCGGCGTCGACCACCAGCCAGCCGTTGGCCGCCATGTGCATCTGCAGCGGCATCGCCTGCGTGCCGCGGTTGCCGATCATCCAGCCGCCGCCGTGGATGTTCAGCAGCACCGGGCGCGGCCCGGCGGCCGGCGTGCGCGGCACCATGAGGTCGAGCTTTTGCTGCGCGTGTGCGTTCTCGACGTACGGGATGGCGCGGATCCACTCGACCTCGGGGCGGCGATAGGAAAACGGCGTCCACCAGCGCAGCGGGGCGAGCCGGGGGTGCAGCAGGGCACGCCGCTCGGGCGCGATCTCCTGCAGGTAGTCGTGGCCCAGGGCCTGGCGCAGGGCGCCGTCGATCACCCCGCCGGTGCCGCGCGCCAGCCAGATGGCGACGAGGAGCCCGATGACGGCCAGCGCGTGCAGCACGAGCCCGATCTGGCCGACGGTGCCGGCCTGCGCGTCCAGCGCCCACGCCGCGGCAGCGAAGACCACGCCCAGCGTCGCCAGCAGCGTCGACAGCTCGCTGCCCGGCAGGGCGAAGCCCAGGTACCACATCGACAGCTTGTCGATGGTGCCGTGGCGCGACTTCAGCGCGCACCATGCGAACAGCACGCCGAACACGCCGAGGACGAGGGTGGTCCAGGAAACGATCGCTTGTGCCATCGGGAGTCTCTGCGCTGCTCGCCGCCTCGTGGGTCCGCCCCGGGGCTCAGAGCTGGTTGAAGGGGATGCCTTTGTCGGTGCGCGGCTCGGGCGCCAGGCCGAGCACGCGCTCGCCGATGCTGTTGCGCACGATCTCGTCGGTGCCGCCGGCGATGCGCATGCCCTCGGCGCCGAACCACAGGCGCTCGACCAGTGCCGCCTCGCCGCCGAGCTCGGCCGCGGCCAGCACGCCGCGCGCGCCGCGCAGGTCGATGGCCAGCCGCGTGTAGGCCTGCAGCGCCTGCGCGACCACGATCTTGGCGCCACTGGCCTCGGGCCCCGGCTCGCGGCCCTTGCCCAGCGCGGTCAGCGCGCGGCACTGCAGCAGCCACAGGCCGTGCGCGGCCAGGTACAGCTCGGCCAGCCGCTCGCGAAAGCGCCCGTCGTCCAGCGCCGAAGCGCCGGCAAAGGGCGTTGCCGCGAGCTCGCCTGCGAGCGTGCGCCACAGCCCCTGCGGCATCACGCCGCCGATCGCCAGGCGCTCGCTCATGAGCCCGGTGAGCGTGACCTTCCAGCCGGCACCCACGTCGCCCACGCGCTGCGTGTCGGGCACGTACGCCCCGTCGAGGAAGACCTCGTTGAAGTCGGCCTCGCCGCCGGCCTGGCGGATCGGCCGCACCGTGACGCCGGGGCTCGCCATGTCGACGAAGAAGCAGCTCAGGCCCTCGAACTTCGGGCGCGTCGGGTCGGTGCGTGCGAGCACCAGTCCGTACTGCGCGAACTGGGCGAGCGAGGTCCAGACCTTCTGGCCGTGCAGCAGCCAGCCGTCGCGGCCGTCGCTGCAGCGCTCGGCGCGCGTGCGCACCATGCCCAGGTCGGAGCCGGCGCCCGGTTCGCTCAGCAGCTGGCACCACAGCTCGCGGCCCGTGAGCGCCGCCGCCACGTGGCGCGCGCTGACCTCGCGGCGCGCGTGGGCCAGCACCGAAGGCATCACCATGCCCAGGCTGACGTTGAAGACGCCGGTCGGCACGTCGTAGCGGCCTTCCTCCTGGCGCCAGATCAGCTCCTGCATCGGCGTGCCGCCGCGGCCGCCGACGGCCTGGGGCCAGGTGATCGCGCCGTAGCCCGCCGCCGCCTTGCGCGCCTGCCACTCGCGCGCGGCCTGCATGCGCTCGTGCGCAGCCAGCTCGGGGCCGTACAGCGCATCGGCACGCGGCTTCGGGCGCGCATGCGCCTGCAGCCAGGCGCGGCACTCGGAGCGAAACGCCGCCTCTGCGGGCGAATCGGCGAAATCCATGCTGCCCGTCAGCGCCGCCGCCGGCAGCGCGCCGTCGTCTTCGGGCTGCCGGGCGCGCGCGACGAGCGCGGCCGCGAGCTGCTCGCGCCAGTCGTGCTCGTGCCCCAGCAGCACCGCCTGCTGGCGCGCGCGGCGCATGTACAGGTGGCAGTCCAGCTCCCACGTGTAGCCCATGCCGCCGTGCACGTGCATGCTCTCGTGCGCGGCCTCGGTGGCGGCACGGCTGGCGCTCACGCGCGCGGCCGCGGCGGCCAGCGCCAGTTCGGGCAGCGCCGGGGCCTGCGGGGCGGCATCGGCGCACGCCGCATCGGCCGCCAGCGCCCAGGCACCGTAGTAGCAGTGCACACGCGCAAGCTGGTTCGCGATGTACAGGTCGGCGAGCTTGTGCTTGATGCCCTGGTACGAGCCGATCGTGCGGCCGAAGGCGCGCCGCTCGCGCGCGTAGCCGGCCGCCATCTCGAGCGCCGCATCGGCCGCGCCCAGCTGCTCGAAGGCCAGCAGCACCGCGGCGCGCTGGCGCACGCGCTCGAGCAGCTGCAGCGCATCGGGGGCGCAGCCCAGCGGCTCGGCCGCCACGGCGTCCAGACGCCAGGCGGCAAACGGCTTGCTGGGATCGAGCGTCGCGAGCGCACGGCGGCGCGTGCCGGCGCCGGGATCGCACACGACCCATTGCGGCCCCCGGGCGCCGGCCGCGAGCACGACCGCCCACTGCGCCACGCCGCCGTCGGCCACCAGCGGCACCTCGCCATGCAAGTGCGCGCCGTCGAAGCGCGGCAACGCCGCGGCGTCGACGCGGCCGTCCAGCGGCGCGGCAAAGGCGCCGATCGCGCCGCGCGCCACCGGCGCCAGCCAACGCTGCTGCTGCTCACGCGACGCGCCCAGCAGCATGGCCTGCGCCGCGAGGTACAGCGTCGAGGCCAGCGGCACCGGGCTCAGCTGCCGCCCCACCTCCTCGGCCACGATGCACAGCTCGAGCGCGCCCAGGCCGGCGCCGCCGCAATCGGGCGGCAGCATCAGCGCCGTCGCACCGAGCTCGCTCAGCCCGCGCCAGACCGCCTGCGAGTGCGTGCCGCCTTCGTCGAGCAGCCGCCGCGCCACCGAGGTCGGCGACTCCTTGGCGAGGTACTTGCGCACCCCGTCGCGCAGCATCTGCTGCTCGTCGCTGAAGTCGAAGTTCATGCGCGCGCGCTCTGGCCGTAGAAGGTGCGCCCCGTGGCCGCCATCTCGCGCAGCAGCGCGGGCGCGCGCAGTTGCTCGCCGAACAGATCGGCCAGGCGGTCGGCTTCGGCGACGAAGGCCGCCACGCCCACCGCGTCGATGAAGCAGAACGGCCCGCCGGTGTACGCCGGGTAGCCGACGCCGAGGACGGCGCCGACGTCGCCGTCGGCCGGCGCCAGCAGCACCCCCTCCTCCATCGCGCGCGCAGCCTCGAGCGCCTGGACGTAGAGGATGCGCTGCTTCAGGTCGTGCGCGGCGGGCTGCTGCGCCCTGGGCGGCCAGATCTGCGCCAGCCCCGGCCACAGCCGCTTGCCGTCGCTGTCGTAGTCGTAGAACCCCTTGCCGACCTTGCGGCCCAGGCGTCCCAGCTCGTACAGCCTGTCGAGCACCGGCACCGAGCGGCCGGGCCGGTAGGCGTCGGGGAACTCCCTCTTCTGCGCCTGGCCGGCGTGCACCGACAGCTCGATCGACAGCTCGTCGGTGATCGCCAGCGGCCCCACCGGCATGCCGGCGTGGCGCGCGCAGTTCTCGATCAGCGCCGGCGCGATGCCCTCGGCAACCATGCCGATCGCGTCGTCGACGAAGGCGCCGATGAAGCGGCTGGTGTAGAAGCCGCGCGCGTCGTTGACGACGATCGGCGTCTTGTTCAGCTGGGCGACGAAGTCCAGCGCCTGCGCCAGCGTCGCGTCCGCGGTCGCCTTGCCGCGGATCACTTCCACCAGCGGCATGCGCTCGGCCGGCGAGAAGAAGTGCAGGCCGATGAAACGCTCGGGCCGGCTGCTGGCCTGGGCCAGCAGCGAGATCGGCAGCGCCGACGTGTTGCTCGCCAGCACGCAGCCGGCGCCCAGCACGGCGTCGAGCCGGCGCGTCACCTCGGCCTTGACGGCGCGGTCTTCGAACACCGCCTCGACCACCATGTCGGCGTCGCGCAGCAGCCCGTAGTCGGTGGCGGGCACGATGCGCGCCAGGATCGCGTCGCGCTGGTCGGCGCTCATGCGGCCGCGCTCGACCTGGCGCGCCAGCGCCTTTTCGGCATGGCCCTTGCCACGCAGCGCCGCGGCGTCGTCGCGATCGATCAGCACGACCTGGATGCCGCGCTGCGCGGCCACCAGCGCAATGCCGGCGCCCATCATGCCGGCGCCGACCAGGCCCAGCTTCGCGCACGCGAACGGCGCGTACCCGGCCGGCCGGTGCAGGCCCTTGTCGGCCTTGCCCTTGCTGACGAACAGCGTGCGCATCATGCTGCGCGACACCGGGCTCGTCTGCGCCGTCTGCAGCAGGTACTTGGTCTCGACGCGCAGCCCCTTGTCGATCGGCAGCTGGCAGCCTTCGAAGACGCAGCTCTGGATCGCCAGCGGCGCCGGCAGGTTGTGATGGGTGCGCGCCTGCAGCATCGTGTTGCCGACCACGAACGCCGGCGCCACGCGCGCATCGAGCGGCGCGCCGCCGGGAATGCGGAAGCCCTTGTCGTCCCAGGGCTGCACCGCGCTGGGCGTGCCGAGCAGCCAGCGCTTCGCGGCGGCCATCAGCTCGCCCGGCGCAGCCGTCTCGTCGACCAGCCCGGCCTTGCACGCCGCGGCCGCGTCGGCGCTCTTGCCTTCGAGCAGCCACGGCAGCGCGGCCGTGATGCCGATCATGCGCGGCAGGCGCTGTGTGCCGCCGGCGCCGGGCAGCAGGCCGATCTGCACTTCGGGCAGGCCGACCACCACCCCCGGCGCATCGGCCATGACGCGGTGGTGACACGCCAGGCACAGCTCGAAGCCGCCGCCCATCGCGATGCCGTTGATCGCCGCCACGAGCGGCTTGCCGCAGGTCTCGAGGCGCCGGAACACGCGCGACAGCGACGCGTACTTCTCGAACCGGGCCTGGACGTCCTCCTCGACCATGCCGTCGAGGTTGCGCTCCATCTCGAGCAGGTCGGCCCCGGCGACGAAGGCCGCCTTGCCCGACGTGACGATGCCGCCGCGCGCCGCCGGATCGGCCGCGAGGCGGGCGAGCGCCGCGTCCAGGCTGTCCATGAAGGCCTGGTCGATGACGTTCATCGATCGGCCCGGATAGTCGATGGTCAGGGTCGCGATGCCCTCGGCGTCGACGGCGTAGCGCACGATGTCCTGTGGCAGCACGGCTCAGACCCTTTCGATGACCATCGCCGACGCCATGCCGGCGGCCACGCACAGGCCGACGAGCGCGCTGCCCTGGCCGCTGCGCTCGAGTTCGTCGAGCACGGTGCCCAGGATCATGGCCCCCGAGGCGCCCAGCGGATGGCCCATCGCGATCGCGCCGCCGTTGACGTTGATGCGCTCGTGCGCGATGTCCAGCGCCGACATGAAGGTCAGCACCACCGACGAGAAGGCCTCGTTCAGCTCCCACAGGTCGATGTCGGCCGGCGTCATGCCGGCGCGGTCGAGCGCGCGGCGCGCCGCGGCCGCCGGCGCGTCGAGCATCAGCGTGGGTTCGGAGCCGATGGCGGCGAAGGCGCGGATGCGCGCGCGCGGCTTCAGGCCGTGCCGCTCGGCGGCGCGGCGCGAGCCGACCAGCACGGCCGCCGCGCCGTCGACGATGCCGCTGGAGTTGCCCGCGTGGTGCACGTGCTCGATGCGCTCGAGCTGCGGGTAGCGCTGCAGCGCCACGCCGTCGTAGCCGTACTTGGCGCCCATCTCGGCGAAGGCGGGCGCGAGCGCGGCCAGCGTGTCGGCGCTCGTCGCCGGGCGGATCGTCTCGTCGCGCTCGAGCAGCGTCAGGCCGATGAAGTCCTGCACCGGCACCACCGAGCGCGCGAAGCGCCCTTCTTCCCAGGCGCGCGCGGCGCGGCGGTGGCTCTCGGCGGCGTAGGCATCGACATCGCGGCGCGACTGGCCGTGCAGGCTCGCCAGCAGGTCGGCCGAGATGCCCTGCATCACGAAGTAGGTCTTGAACGCCATCTGCGGATCCAGCGCCCAGGCGCCGCCCGAGCTGCCCAGCGGCACGCGCGACATGCTCTCGACGCCGCCGCCCACCGCCAGGTCGGCCTGGCCCGACATGACCTTGGCCGCCGCCATCGCCACGGCCTCCAGGCCCGAGCCGCAGGCGCGGTCGATCGAGATGCCGGGCACGCCCTGGTCCCAGTCGGCGGCCAGCACCGCGGTGCGGGCAATGTTGCCGCCCTGCTCGCCCACCGGGCCGACGCAGCCCATCACCACGTCTTCCACGGCCGCGCCGCGCAGGCGGTTGCGTTCGGCCAGCGCCACCAGCGGGCGGCTGGCGAGCCAGACCGGCGTCACCTCGTGCAGGCTGCCGTCGGGCTTGCCGCGGCCGCGCGGCGTGCGCACGTGATCGAAGATGTAGGCGTCCATCGCAAAACAGTGTTCCCGCCGCCGGCGCCGCATGCCTACCCCAGACGGACGAGAGCCGCGGGCCGCGGCCGCAACGCCGGCAGCGCGCGCCGGGGCGCAAAAGGACGCGGCCCGCGCGGGCCAGTCCCCCGCGCGGGCCGTGTACGGTGGGCCGGCGATCAGGCGTGCTGCAGATCGGCCAGCTTGTTGACCTTCTTGGCCAGCACGTCGACTTCCTTGCGCGTGGCCAAGCCCATGCGGTGCAGCGCACCGGTCATGCCTTCCTCGACACGGGCCTTGAGCGCGTCGCGGTCGAAGCTCTTGCGGTCGAACTTGAACTTTTCCTTCAGGTCGACGTTGACCTGCAGCTTGGCCTTCAGGTCCTCGAACGCCTGCTTGACTTCGGGCTCGAAGCGCTTGCCTTCTTCGACCAGTTCGGCCATGCGCTCGGCGCGCTGCTGGCGCAGGCGCGAGATCAGGCCCAGGCCGGCGAGCATGTTCTCGCGCGAGCTCTCGCGCACTTCCTCGACGGCGGCGTTGAGCTTGTCCTTGATGCCGCCGGCTTCGGTCTTCTTGGACTCGGAGACGACGGTCACGGCCGTGCTCGTGCGGCCGGCGGTGCGCTTACGGGGGGTGGCAGTCTTCCTCGCCATGGTGGTGCTCCTGTGGGGTTTCGGGTCGGTGAAAGTGAGAGGATCGTTACGTCACACTCGAGTCCCGCCGCCCTGGGTTCACTGCTCTGTGGGTGTGCAGCGAGCTTCGATGGCACGAATGCTAGAAGCCGCGCATAGAGCAATCACCCCAGGATGCGATCGAATCGACCGCCGGCGCGCGGCGTGGCCCTCGGGGGCACGCGACGGCGCGCAGCGCGCGGCCGATGCACCGGCCACCAGCCACCGGGCGCGATGCGGCGACCAGGCGACCAGCCGCTCAGCGCGATCCGTCCGAGGTGCCCAGCAGCACGACGCTGTTGAGGAAGATGCGCACCAGTTCCGTCTGCCGGCGCACGCCGGTCTTGGAGAAGATCGCGCGCAGGTGCGCGCGCGCCGTGTTGCGCTTGATGTTCTGCGCCTCGGCCGCCTCTTCGAGCGACAGCCCGTTCGCGAGTTGGATCGCCAGCATCGTCTCGGCGCCGGTGAGCTGGAACAGCTCCTGCGCCAGCTTCACCGGCGGCATTGCCTTGCTGTCGCTGTCGCGCAGGAACACGGCGGCGCTCGGGCGGTGCTTGCCCTCGGTCCACTCGTCGGGGCTGATCGACTTGACGACCAGGCCCCAGCTCACCTTGCCCGATGGACGGCTGATCGAGACCGCCTCGATCGGCTCCAGCCTGACCGGCTTGCCCACGTTGTCGAGCACATCGCGCACGAGGCGCTGCAGCCGGCGGTTGTCGGCGGCGTACGACGCTTCGAGCTGGCCGTCGCGGATCGCCAGCCCGTCGTTCATGTTCACGATCGCGCGCGCCATCGTGTTGCATTCGAGTACCCGGCCCTTCTCGTCGAGCACGATCGCGCCCACCATCAGCTGCGCCATCGCCTGGCTGTACAGCTCGTTGACCTTGCGGTCCTGGTTCACCGACAGGTACAGGTTCAGCGCCCGCCGCAGATGCGGCAGCAGCAGCTGGCAGCGGGCGCGCTCGGCCGCCCCGAAGCGCGCGTCGCGCTCGCCGCGCGTGAGCCGAAAGCCGTAGACGCCGCCGTCGCGCGTCTGGATGTCGACCGCCATGACGTGGAAGACGTCGTCCGGCGCGCACCAGTCGCGGTAGTACGCCGAGGCGCGCCAGTCGGTCTCGGTGAGGACGTCTTCCACCGTCACGATGCGCTCCGGCGGCAGGCCGTGAAACGGACTGAGCTCGAGCGGCCGCAGGCGGCTGTCGATGGTCTTGTGCTCGCCCGCGGCCGAGACGATCAGCTGCAGGTTGTCGCCCGTTCCGGGGCGCACGATCAGCGACGCATAGCTCGCGTCGAAGGCCGCGCGGATCGCTCCGAGCGCCGCGGCCCAGGTCGCCGGCTGCAGCGCCGCTTCGTAGACCAGGCCCAGCAGTTCGCCGAGACGGCCGGCGCTCAGCTCGGGCGTCGCGGGTGCGGTGGCGGCGCGCGCCGCCGCGGCCGCCGTCGACACCGAAAGAGCGCTCGCCATGGCGCGAAGACTAGCATGGCCGGCGCCGGCGCATCGCGCGCACCGGGGGGAGGGCGGGGCGAGGCCGCGCCGGCAGCGCCGGCGCACGACCGGCCCGCCTGTGCCAGCGCCGCGCTGGCGAGGCTCGAGGTGCCCCCGCGGCCGCGGGCCCTCTTACGGCAGCTCGAACAGCGCCGCCGCCCCCATGCCGCCGCCGATGCACATGCTCACCACCACGTGCCGCACGCCGCGGCGGCGCCCCTCGAGCAGCGCATGCCCGGTGAGGCGCGCACCGCTCATGCCGAACGGGTGCCCGATCGCGATGGCGCCGCCGTTGACGTTGAGCCGCTCGTCGGCGATGCCCAGCCGATCACGGCAATGCAGCACCTGGCAGGCGAAGGCCTCGTTGATCTCCCACAGCCCGATGTCCGACACCGTGAGCCCGGTCTGCGCCAGCAGCTTGGGGATCGCGACCACCGGCCCGATGCCCATCTCGTCGGCGCGGCAGCCGGCCACCGCCATGCCGCGGTAGATGCCCAGCGGCCGCAACCCGCGCCGCCCGGCCTCGGCGCGGCTCATCAGCACCGCCGCGCTCGCGCCGTCGGACAACTGCGAGGCGTTGCCGGCCGTGATGTACTTGCCTTCGGCCACCCACTGGCCGCCCTTCCAGACCGGCTTGAGCGCCGCCAGGCTCTCGAGCGTCGTGTCGGCGCGGTTGCCTTCGTCCTTGGCGAGCGTGACGGTCTCGGTGCCGGTGGGGTTGCCCTCCTTGTCGAACAACTGCTTGACGGTCTGCAGCGGCACGATCTCGTCGTCGAACAGCCCCGCGCGCTGCGCCGCCGCGGTGCGCTGCTGGCTGCGCAGCGCGTACTCGTCCTGCGCGGCGCGCGCGATGCCGTAGCGCTCGGCCACCAGTTCGGCCGTCTCGATCATCGGGATGTATGCGCTGGGCATGGCCTCGAGCACCGCCCGGGACTGCGCACGGTAGGCGTTCTTGTGCTTGTTCTGCGTGAGCGAGATCGACTCCAGGCCGCCGGCCACGGCGACGCGCATCTCGCCGGCGGCGATGCTGTTGGCGGCCATCGCGATCGACGACAGGCCCGAGGCGCACATGCGGTCGATCGTCATGCCCGCCACGCTGTCGGGCAGCCCGGCGGTGTAGACGCACAGGCGGCCCAGGTTGTAGCCCTGCGTGCCCTGCTGCGCGGCGATGCCCAGGATCACGTCGTCGACGTCGGCGCCGTCGACCCCGGCCTTGGCCAGCGCGGCGCGGATCACGTGGCCGCCGAGCACCGGCGCCTCGGTGTCGTTGAAGGCGCCGCGGTAGGCGCGCCCGATCGGCGTGCGTGCGGTCGAGACGATGACGGCTTCTTGTCGGTCCATGCGGATCTCACTCGAAATACAGGCGGCTGATGGTGTCGACCACGCAGCCGGGTTTGTCGGAGCCCTCGATGTCGACCGTCACGCGCACGGTGACCTGCACGCCGTCGCCCTTGATGGGTTCGGCCGCGACCACCTCGCCGCGGCCGCGGATGCGCGCGCCGGCGCGCACCGGGGCCGGAAAGCGCACCTTGTCGCAGCCGTAGTTGACGCCCATCTTCAGGCGCTCGTAGGTCACCAGCTCGGGCAGGAACTTGTTGGCCAGACCGAGCGTGAGGTAGCCGTGCGCGATGCAGCCGCCGAACGGGCCCGCGGCGGCGCGCACCGGGTCGACGTGGATCCACTGGTGGTCGTCGGTGGCGTCGGCAAAGCGCTGGATGCGCTCCTGCGTGAGCACCATCCACTCGGTCGCGCCCAGGTCGCGGCCGACGGCGGCGAGCACGCCGGCGACGGAATCGAAACGTTGCGCCATGGCGTGCGGCCTCAGGCGTGCTGCGAGCTGACCGAGACGACCTCGCCCGTCATGTACGACGAGTAGTCGCTGGCGAGGAACACCATCACGTTGGCCACCTCCCAGGGTTCGGCGCCGCGCCCGAAGGCCTCGCGCGCGGCCAGCGACGCCAGCAGCTCCTCGGAGGCGGACTTCCTCAGGAAGGCGTGGATCGCGATCGACGGCGCCACCGCGTTGACGCGGATGCCGTACTCGGCCGCCTCGATCGCCGCGCAGCGCGTGAGCGCCATCACGCCGGCCTTGGCCGCCGCGTAATGCGCCTGCTCGGCCTGCGCGCGCCAGCCCAGCACCGAGGCGTTGTTGACGATCACGCCGCGCGCGCGCGGCTGCATCACCGCCAGCGCCGCGCGCGTCATGCGGAAGGTGCCGCCGAGCGTGATGTCGATGACGCGCTGCCATTCGTCGTCCGCCATCTCGACGATGCGTCTGCTGGTGCCCAGGCCGGCGTTGTTGATGAGCACGTCGGTGCCGCCCAGGCGCTCCTCGGCAAAGTCCATCAGCGCCTGCACCTGGTCCTGCCTGGAGACGTCGCACAACTGGCCGTGCACGGCCTCGAGGCCGGTCTCGCCGCGGATCGACGCCACCGCCTCGGCCAGGCGGCGCTCGTGCACGTCGCTGACGACGAGCGCGCGGCACCCCTCCTCGGCGCAGCGTCGCGCCGCGGCGTAGCCGATGCCGGCGCCGGCGGCGGCCGTGACGAGCACGGACTTGCCGCGCAGCAGCCCGTGCGGCGCAACGTACTCGGGAGCTGGCGTCATCTTGCGCTCGGATCGGTGGGGGGACGCTCGATGCTCGGCGCGTTCGCAGCGTGCGTCATCGTCCCGTTGGACGAGTGCAGATCGCGCACGACGTCGGCCCAGTGCCCCGGGTCCGGGCAGCGGTTGTGCGTGATGCTCACGCTGTCGGCGATGCCCTCCAGGCGCGCGCGCAGCCGGGGCGCGATCTCGTGGCGCGCGCCGACCACCGCCACCTCGTGCAGCACCTGGTCGTCGATGAGGCCCGTCATGTCGTCCCAGCGCCCCTGCTTGGACAGCCGGTTGAGCTCCTCGTGCAGGCCCTGCCAGCCGTGGCAGGCCAGCGTCGGCAGGTACGCCGGCGTCGAGCCGTAGAAGGCCAGCTGCTTGCGCGCCGCGAGCTTCGCCGCGGCCAGCCCCTCTTCGGTGTCGGCCGTGACCACCAGCGTCGCGCACATCACTTCGATGTCGCTGCGCTTGCGCCCCGAGCGTTCGAGCCCCGCGTGCAGCGCGGGCAGCGTGAGCTCGAGCAGCGAGCGCCGCGTGCTGAACGGGTGCGCGATGAAGCCGTCGGCCGCCTCGCCCGCGACCATCGTCATGCGCGGCCCGAAGCCGCCGGTGAAGATCGGCGGCGGCCCGTACGGGTTGGGCCCCGGGTCGAAGGCCGGGATCATGATCGTGTGCGTGTAGAAGCGGCCCCGGAAATCGAGCGCGCCCTTGCCTTCCCAGCACTGCCAGATCGCCTTGATCGCGAGCACGATCTCGCGCATGCGCTCGACCGGGTGCGACCAGACGCTGCTGAAGCGCTTCTCGATGTGCGGCTTGATCTGCGAGCCCAGCCCGAGCACGAAACGCCCGCCGCTGATCGACTGCATGTCGTAGCCCAGGTTGGCCAGGTTCATCGGATTGCGCGCGAACGCGATCGCCACCGCCGTGCCCAGGCGCAGCGCGCGGGTGTGCTCGGCGGCCACCGCCAGCGCCAGGAACGGGTCGTGCTTGGCCTCGAAGGAAAAGGCGCCGTCGTAGCCGATGGCCTCCAGCTCCGGGTACAGCGTGCGCGCCCGGCGCGGATCTTCGAGGGGCGCCGTGGTGTAGACCTTCATGGGCTTGTTCTGCCTCCTGGGTTGTCGAGCGGCCGGCGGCCGGCGCCCGGCGCCGGCCCCGACCGTGAGCGTCACATGTACAGGATGACCTGGTCGTTGAGCACCGAGGGCCGCTCGTTGCCGACGACGTGGATCGCGATCTCGAGCGTCAGCTGCACGCCCGACTTCACCTGCTCGACCGCCTTCACGCGGCAGCGGGCGCGAATCGCGCTGCCGCTGGGCACCGGCGCCGCGAAGCGCAGCCGGTCGGAGCCGTAGTTGACCATGTTGCCGAAGCCGACGATCTCGTAGTCCAGCGGCATCTTCAGCCGGCTCGCCAGTGCCTGCACCAGCATGCCGTGCGCGATGGTGGTCCCGAACGGACCCTCGGTCTTGGCGCGCTGCGGGTCGGTGTGGATCCAGTAGTCGTCGCCCGACAGGGCCGCGAACTGGTCGATGAGCTGCTGCGACACGACGAACTCGTTGGACCAGTCCGACCACTGGTCGGACACCAGCGCGCGCATCGCGGCGAGGTCCTTGCACGAAATCCTGCGCGCGGGTGCCTGTGCTGCAGGCGCACAGGCCTGCCCGGTCTTCGGGTCGGCCGCGGCCGGCTGCGTTGCGTTCGAACTCATCTCATGCTCCCTGCGGGATGGCGAGCGCGCCGTGGCCCGAACCGGGGCGGCACGAAGCGGCGCGGCCTCGTGCGGTCGTCGGGACTCAGGCGCTCGGTGGGTTGTCGGATCGGGCTGCGCGCACGAGACCTGCGCTCGATGTGGCCACACCCCTGCTGCCGGGCCCACCGGGGCCCGGCAGCGGATTATCGACGCCGCGCGCCTCGCGGCGATGCGCAGCATGCGAAGAGCAAGCGACGCGCGCGCGGCCGGTCGCCAAGCGTTTCTGCGGGTTTGTACCAAGGGTTAGGGGGTCGACTAAGCGCGCTGCGAGTTGGTGAAATGGCTCCCGGAGGAGCACACCGCACGAACGACTAGACTGCGCGTCCATCGCCGCTTAGTCCCATCAGACGATGAGGCGTTCGGGCGGGCGATGGAAAGTCCGCGCCCAAAACCGGACCGTCCAAGCAAAGGAGACAACCCGATGCGAACCGCAATCGGCCTGGCCATGGCCGCCGTCGTCGCCGCGAGCGCGCTGTATGCGTTCTCGGCGCGCCCCACGCCTCCGTTGCCGGAAACGCGCCTGCCGGTCAATCGCATGAACTTCACGACGATTGCGCCGGCCGGCAACGCGTGGGTGGCCGGCGGTGAGCTCGGCACCATCGTCTCGTCGGGCGACGAGGGCAAGTCGTGGACGGCCGACAAGGTCGATCCGGTGCGCTACGCGCTGATCACGCGCATCGTCTTCATCGACGACAAGACCGGCATGGCCGTGGGCCACGAGGGCCAGATCCTGCGCAGCGACGACGGCGGCAAGGACTGGAAAGAACTGCACTTCGACGAGAAGAACGGCGCGCCGCTGATGAGCATCGCCAAGCTGCCTTCGGGGCAGTGGCTGGCGGTGGGCGCCTTCGGCCGCGCGCTGCGCTCGGCCGACGACGGCAAGACCTGGGAGCAGATCACGATCCCGGGCGTCGGGGACAAGCACCTGAACTACATCACCAAGGCCGCCGACGGCCACCGCTGGATGCTGGTCGGCGAGCACGGCCTGGTGCTCACCTCCACCGACGGCGGCGAGAACTGGAGCGTGGTGCCGCCGTTCTACAACGGCTCGCTCTACGGCATCGTCGAACTCGCCGGCGGCGGCTGGCTCGTCTACGGCATGCGCGGCAACGCCTACCGCACCGACGCCGGACTGCGCGAGTGGACGAAGGTGGCCGTGCCGGCGCCGATCTCGATGTACGGCTCGGCCAAGCTCGCCGACGGCACGCTGCTGCTGGTCGGCCAGGGCGGCATGGTGTTGCGCAGCACCGACAACGGCAAGACGCTCACGGTGGCCCGGGCCGGCGGCCGCTCGGCCTTCACCGACATCGGCATCGCGCCCGACGGCACCTGGCTCATCGCCAGCGAAGGCGGCCTGCTGCGCATCGATCCGGCGGCCCAGGCCGCATTCGCCGCGAACGCGGCGCCGGCGGCACCGCTCACATCCACGGCGTCCGCCACGCCCGCCACGCAAGCTTCGGGAGCCCAGAAATGAGTGTCGAAAACCCGAGCACCGCGCTCGAACGGCTGGTCGACCGCATCGCGCGCTGGCTGCTGGCCAAGAGCAAGCCGCTGACCATCATCTTCGCTCTCGTCACGCTCGCGCTGGGTGCCTCGGCGCTGCGGGTGCACCTGGATCCGGGCTTCAACAAGCTGATCCCGCTCAAGCACCCGTACATGGCGGCCTTCCTCAAGTACAGCACGACCTTCGCCGGCGCCAACCGGGTGCTGATCAGCGTGCAGTGGAAGGGCCAGGGCGACATCTACAACCCCGAGTTCATGAAGACGCTGCGCGGCGTCACCGACGACGTGTTCTTCACGCCCGGCGTCAACCGCGCACAGGTGTTCTCGCTCTTCACGCCGAACGTGAAGTACATCGAGGTCACCGAGGAAGGCTTTGCCGGCGACGTGGTCATCCCGTCGCGCTTCGTGGCCGACCAGGCCGGGCTGGCCCAGGTGCGCGCCAACGTGGCGCGCTCGGGCGAGATCGGCCGCCTCGTGGCCAACGACCTGAAGTCGGCGCTGGTGCGCGCCGACCTGCTCGAGATCGACCCGTCGACGGGCAAGAAGCTCGACTACGCCGACGTGTCCAAGAAGCTCGAGGAGATCCGCAGCAAGTACACCAACAAGGACATCGACATCCAGATCATCGGCTTCGCCAAGGTCGTCGGCGACGTGATGGACGGTCTGTTCTCGGTCATGACCTTCTTCGGCATCGCGTTCGTGATCACGGCGCTGCTGCTGGTCGCGTACACGCGTTCGCTCAAGCTGTCGCTGGTGGCGCTCGCGGTGGCCACGCTGCCGGTGATCTGGCTGCTGGGCCTGCTGCCGCTGCTCGGCCTGGGCATCGACCCGATGTCGATCCTGGTGCCGTTCCTGATCTTCTCGATCGGCGTGTCGCACGCGGTGCAGATGACCAACGCGTGGAAGCAGGACGTGCTGGCCGGCCACACGTCGCAGCACGCGTCGTACATCGCGTTCTGCAACCTGGCCGTCCCCGGCACGCTGGCGCTGCTGACGAACGCGCTGGGCTTCATGGTCATCATGCTGATCGACATCCCGATCGTGCACGAACTCGGCATCACCGCCTGCCTGGGCGTGCTGCTGATGATCGCCACGAACAAGATGATCCTGCCGCTGATGCTGACGCACCTGCACCTCGAGCCCGCGGCCAAGGCCGACGGCGGCAGCGGCCCGGTGCGCAACCCGTTGTGGTGGGCGATCTCGGCCTTCGCGTCGCCCAAGGTGGCCACGATCTCGCTGATCGTCTGGCTGGGCCTGCTGGCGATCGGCACCGTGGAGTCGCGCCACCTGCTCACCGGCGACGTCGGCACCGGCGTGCCCGAGTTGCGTGCCGAGTCGCGCTACAACCGCGACAACGACAAGATCGTCAAGAGCTACTCGATCGGCATGGACATCCTGTCCGTCTACGTCGAGACCGAAGGCGAAGGCGAGGCCTGCCTGCGGTGGCCGGTCATGAATGCCGTCGAGCGCTTCGACGAGTACATGCGCGGCGTGAGCGGCGTGCAATCCGTCGTCACCGTCGCCACCATCGCCAAGGTGGCCGCCGGCGGCAACAACGAAGGCAACCCGCGCTGGGAGGGGCTGCAGCGCACCGAAGGCGCGCTGCGCACCGGCTCGCGTGCGCTCAACCCGGAACTCGGGTTGAACGACGACGGCTGCCACGTCATCAACCTGATGGTCTACCTGAAGGACCACGAAGGGGCGACGCTGCATCACGTGATGAGCGAGGTGCAGAAGTTCATCGACACGAACAAGACGCCGGGCGTCACGTTCCGCCTCGCCGGCGGCAATGCCGGCGTCGCGGCGGCCACCAACGAGGCCGTCGAGCACGCCGAGCGGCAGATGCTGGGCTCGATCTTCGGCGCCATCGCCATCCTGTGCTGGCTGACGTTCCGCACCTGGAAGGCCGTGCTGTGCATCATCGTGCCGCTGGCCATCGTCTCGATCCTGTGCAACGCGCTGATGGCGTGGCTGGGCATCGGCCTGAAGGTGCCGACGCTGCCGGTCATCGCGCTCGGCGTGGGCGTGGGCGTCGACTACGGCATCTACCTCTTCGAACGCATGAAGCACGAGATCGAGGAAAAGGGCAGCGACCTGCGCACCGCCTTCTACGAGGCGATGCGCCAGCGCGGCACGGCCGCCGTCTTCACGGCGATCACGATGTCGGTCGGCGTCGGCACCTGGGCGTTCGCGGCGCTGAAGTTCCAGGCCGACATGGGCGTCCTGCTGGCCTTCATGTTCCTCGTCAACGTCTTCGGCGCGATCTTCCTGCTGCCGGCCATGGCCTACTGGCTGAACGTGGGCGGCAAGCGCGAGAAGGCGGCGGCCTAGGCGAGCCCGCCGCCGAACCAGCCGTCGAGGCACGGAGGCACGCCATCGCCCGACCTGACGCCAGGGCATGCGCCGCCGCGCGCAGGCCGCGGTTCGTCTTCTGGTGCATGGACGCGCAGCCGCACCAACGCGCATGACCCCCCTGCGCAGCCGCTGTCTGGCCGCCGGCCTCGCGTGGGCGCTGCTGCCCGGCGCGGGGCTGGCGCAGCCTGCAAGCGCCACGGCGACGCCCGCGACGGCGCCTCGCGCGGCGGCCGCATCGGGCCGCGACGCGACCCCGTACACCCGCGCCGCGCTCGAGCAGGCGGCGCGCGAACTGCCTGCCGAAGACGCGCGGGACTTCGAGTTCGCGAGCCGGGGCTTCATCGCCACCTGGCCCGAGGCGGTGATCCGCCAGGACGACGGCCGGCCGGGCTTCGATCTGGGCGCCAACGACTTCGTCGACGGCGCGCCGCCGCCCACCGTGCACCCGGCGCTGTGGCGGCAGAACCGGGTGCTGCGCCGGAGCGGGCTGTTCCGCCTGGCGCCGCATCTGTACCAGGTGCGCAACTTCGACGTCAGCAACGTCTCGTTCGTCGAAACGCCCAACGGCTGGATCGTCGTCGATCCGCTCACCACCACCGAAGTCGCGCGCGCCGCCTTGCAACTGCTCGAACAGCACGTGGCGCGCAAGCCGGTGCTGGCCGTGATCTACACCCACTCGCACACCGATCACTTCGCCGGCGCCGCGGGCGTCGTCGACGCCGCCGACGTGCGTGCCGGCAAGGTGCAGGTCATCGCCCCCAAGGGCTTCGTCGACGAGGTGGTCGGCGAGTGGATGATCGCCGGCAACGCGATGGGACGGCGCGCCTTCTACCAGTTCGGCTACTTCCTGCCGCCCGGCCCGCGCGGCCGCGTGGGCGTGGGCATGGGGGTGGACATCGCACGCGGCCGGCAGAGCTTCATCGCGCCCACGCTCGAGATCGAGCGCAGCGCCCAGAGCGTGACGATCGACGGCGTCGAGCTCGTGTTCCAGCTCACGCCCGGCACCGAGGCGCCGGTGGAGTTCAACGTCTGGATCCCGTCGCTGCGCGCGCTGTGCACGGCCGAGAACGCCACCTCCAGCCTGCACAACGTGCAGACGCTGCGCGGCGCCAAGGTGCGTGACGCCAAGGCCTGGGCCGACCACCTGGGCGAGACGTTGCGCCTGTGGGGCGGCGAGGCCGAGGTGCAGTTCGCGTCGCACCACTGGCCGCGCTTCGGCAACGCCGTGATCCGCACGTACCTGGCGCACCAGCGCGACGCCTACAAGTTCATCCACGACCAGGCCGTGCGGCGCATGAACCTCGGGCAGACGCCGGCGCAGATCGCCGACGGCCTGCGCCTGCCGCCCGCGCTGCGCGCCGACTGGTCGGTGCGCGAGTTCTACGGCACCGTCAGCCACAACGCGAAGGCGGTCTACGACCGCTACATGGGCTGGTACGACGGCGATCCGGCGCAACTCGATCCGTACCCGCCCGTTGCGCGCGCGCGCCGGCTGGTCGCCGCGCTGGGCGGCGCACGCAACGTGCAGCGCCAGGCGCAGGCCGCCTTCGATGCGGGCGACTACCGCTGGGCGGTGGAACTGGCGCATGCGGCGGTGTTTGCCGATGCGCGCGATGGCGGCGCGCGGCAGCTCCTGGCCGACAGCTACGAGCAGCTCGGCTACCAGTCGGAGAGCGCGGTCTGGCGCAACATCTACCTCACCGGCGCGCGCGAGCTGCGCCAGGGCCGCCCCGACGCGTACGCCGAAGCCGCAGGCCCGAACTACCTGGCGCTGGCCACGCCGCTCGCCAGCTTCCTGGACCTGCTGGCCACCACGCTCGTGCCCGAGCGGGCCGGCGACGCACGGCTGGCCGTCAATCTCGTCGACACGGCCAGCGGCGAGCGGCACGCGCTGACGCTGGCCAACGCCGTGCTGGTGAGCGAACAGGGCGAGACGGCGGCCGGCGCCCCGACGCTCGCGGCACCCAAGCCGCTGCTGCTCGGCATCCTGTTCGGCCAGGTGCCGCTGGACGCGCTGGTGGCCGCCGGCAAGGTGCGCCTGGAGGGCGACGCGGCGCCGATCCGGCAACTCGTCACCCTGTTCGAGCGCCCGCGGCTGGACTTTCCGATCGCGGCGCCGTAGCGCGCGTTGGCCGCGTCGGCGCGCGGCGCACGGCGGCCGCGCTGCAGCCACCAGGAAGAACGCCCGCTCGGCATCGCTGCCGGGCAGGCGTCTTCGAGGCTCAGGGGCTCGTGCTCAGAACGAGTACTTCGCAGTGACCGAGAACTGGTCGCGGTCGGTGAACGGCCGGAAGGTCTTGGCCGATCCGTTGGGGTTGGCACCGCCCAGGTAGCCGGCGTACTGCATGCCGAGCGCCAGGTTGCCGCGGTACGTCATCGTCGCGCCGACGAGGTAGCGCTT
>JAFECX010000229.1 GCA_018241895.1 Pseudomonadota bacterium | reverse complement strand
CGCCAGCCGCGGCTGCCGCGCCGGCCGTGACACCGCCGATCGCACCGGCCGCACCGGCCGCACCGGCCGCACCGGCCGCACCAGTCGCACCAGTCGCACCAGTCGCACCAGTCGCACCAGTCGCACCAGTCGCACCACCCGCACCAGCCCCGGCCGCCACACAACGGCCGAGCCCGTGCCCGCAGTGCGCCGCGCCGATCACGCCCGGCGACCTGTTCTGCGGCAACTGCGGCCACAAGCTCGGGTAGCTCCGGCCGGGCGTTCGGCACGCGGCTGTCCGGCGGTGCGAGCGACGCGCGCGAACGCCGCGAACGCCGCGAGCAGCGCGAGCAGCACGAACAGCGCGAACAGCGCGAACGGCGAGATCGCCGCGATCGGCACGCCTGCCGACGCGGCCGGCGCGCAGGGGTTCAGGCCAGTTCGCGCAGCTCGCGCATCGCCACCGAGAGCATCGCCAGGTCGGGCTGCCTGGCCTCGGCCAGTTCGGCAAGCAGCCGGCCGGTGCGTTCGAGCGCGCTGGCGCGGGCGGTCTCCCAGCGTTCGAGGAGACGCTGCGCGCTGCCGCTGCCGCCGGCCAGCACCTGCTGCGCCAGCGCGCGCTGCAGCGTCGCCAGGTCGTCACCCAGCGCGTGGCGCGCCCGGCCCTGCCAGTACGACTCGGCCGGCAGGCCCTGGATCTGCACGCGCAGCCGCGCGAGCCGCAGGCGCTCGCCGATGCGTGCATGCACGTCGCACACGTCGTCGAACGGCCGCTGCGCGGCGTCGGCGATCTGGGCGATGTCGAGCGCGTCGAGCAGCCCCTCGGCGCTGGCGATGCGGGTGGCGAGCGCAGGCGGCACGCCGGCCGCAACCCAGCCGCCGGCCAGCGCGGAATTCTGCGCCGCTGGCGCCAGGCGCGCCGCGAGCGCGGCCACCGCCGGCTCGAAGCGCGCGATCGTCGCCGCCATCGGTTCGCCGAGGCCGCGCGAACGCAGGAACCAGGTCGTCGCCCGCGAGGTGAGCCAGCCCTCGTGGATCAGCATCTCGGCCTGCAGTGCATCGGCCACGCGGTTGTCGAGTGCCTCGACCTGCTGCCACAGCCGCACGATGCCGAACACCTCGCGCGCCAGCAGGTAGGCGCGCACCACTTGTGCCGCGGCCGCGCCGGTCATCTCGCAGATGCGATGCACGAAGGTCGCGCCGACGCGGTTGACCATGCTGTTGAGCACGTGCGTGGCGACGATCTCGCGCGCCAGCGGGTGGCGCGGGATGACCGCCGCCATGCGTTCGCGCAGCGTGGCCGGAAAGTAGCGCGCCAGCGCGGTGCCGATCCACGGATCCTTGGGCAGGTCGGAGCCGATGATCTCGTCGAACAGCCACATCTTGCTGTACGCGAGCAGCACGGCGCGCTCGGGCGTCGTCAGCTTGCCGCCGGCGGCCTTGCGGCGCGCGATCTCGTCGTCGGCGGGCAGGCACTCGATCGCGCGGTGCAGCCGCCCCTGCCTTTCGAGATGGCGCATGAAGCGCGCCTCCTGGTCGAGCAGGCGCGGACCCAGCCGGTTGGTGATCGACAGCACCTGGGTCTGGAAGTAGTTGT
>JAFECX010000228.1 GCA_018241895.1 Pseudomonadota bacterium | reverse complement strand
GAAGGTGCGCATCGTCAGCTGCGTGCCCGGCTCGCCGATCGACTGCGCGGCGATCACGCCCACCGCCTCGCCGACGTTGACCAGCCCGCCGCGGCCGAGGTCGCGGCCGTAGCACTTGCCGCACAGGCCGAAGCGCGTGTCGCAGGTGAGCGGCGTGCGCACCTTGATCTCGTCGACGCCGGCCGCCTCGACGATGTCCATCGCCTCCTCGTCGAGCATCACGCCCGCACCCAGCAGCACCTCCTGCGTCTCCGGATGCAGCACCTCGATCGCGGTGACGCGGCCGAGGATGCGGTCGCGCAGGCTCTCGATGACCTCGCCGCCCTCGACCAGCGCGCGCATGGCGACGCCGTTGTGCGTGCCGCAATCGTCCTCGGTGACGACCAGGTCCTGCGTCACGTCGACGAGGCGACGCGTGAGGTAGCCCGAGTTGGCGGTCTTGAGCGCCGTGTCCGCGAGGCCCTTGCGCGCGCCGTGCGTCGAGATGAAGTACTGCAGGACGTTGAGGCCCTCGCGGAAGTTGGCCGTGATCGGCGTCTCGATGATCGAGCCGTCGGGCTTGGCCATCAGCCCGCGCATGCCGGCGAGCTGGCGGATCTGCGCCGCCGAGCCGCGCGCGCCCGAGTCGGCCATCATGTAGATCGAGTTGAAGCTCTCCTGGTCGACCTGCTTGCCGTTGCGATCGGCGACCTTCTCCTTGGACAGCTGGCCCATCATGACCTTGCCGACCTCGTCGCCGGTCTTGCCCCAGATGTCGACGACCTTGTTGTAGCGCTCGCCGGCGGTGACCAGGCCCGAGACGTACTGCTGCTCGATCTCCTTGACCTCCTTCTCGGCGCGCTCGATGAGGCCCTGCTTCTCGCGCGGCACCAGCATGTCGTCGATGGCGATCGAGATGCCGGCGCGCGTGGCCAGCCGGAAGCCCGACTGCAGCAGCTTGTCGGCGAACACCACGGTGTCCTTCAGGCCGCACTTGCGGAAGCTGGCGTTGATGAGGCGCGAGATCTCCTTCTTCTTGAGCGCCTTGTTCAGCAGCGCGAACGGCAGCCCCTTGGGCAGGATCTCGGACAGCAGCGCGCGGCCGACGGTGGTCTCGACCAGCCGGCGCTCCTCGAGCAACTCGCCGCTGGCCTTGTCACGCGTCCACTCGCCGAGCATCACGCTCACCCGGGCCGTGATCTCGACCGCGCCGGTGTCCAGCGCGCGCCGCACCTCGGCCAGGTCGGCGAACACCATGCCTTCGCCCTTGCCGTTGACGCGCTCGCGCGTGGCGTAGTACAGGCCCAGCACCACGTCCTGGCTGGGCACGATGGAGGGCTCGCCGTTGGCCGGGAACAGCACGTTGTTGGAGGCGAGCATCAGCACGCGCGCCTCCATCTGCGCCTCGATCGACAGCGGCACGTGCACCGCCATCTGGTCGCCGTCGAAGTCGGCGTTGAAGGCCGAGCACACGAGTGGGTGCAGCTGGATCGCCTTGCCCTCGATCAGCACCGGTTCGAAGGCCTGGATGCCCAGCCGGTGCAGCGTCGGCGCGCGGTTGAGCAGCACCGGGTGCTCCTTGATCACCTCCTCGAGGATGTCCCACACCACCGGCGTGCCGGTCTCGACCTCCTTCTTGGCGGCCTTGATGGTGGTGGCGATGCCCATCGCCTCGAGGCGGCTGAAGATGAAGGGCTTGAACAGCTCGATCGCCATCAGCTTGGGCAGGCCGCACTGGTGCAGCTTGAGCGTCGGGCCGACGACGATGACCGAACGGCCCGAGTAGTCGACGCGCTTGCCCAGCAGGTTCTGGCGGAAGCGCCCGCCCTTGCCCTTGATCATGTCGGCCAGCGACT
>JAFECX010000227.1 GCA_018241895.1 Pseudomonadota bacterium | reverse complement strand
ATCGGCGCGGCCGGTTCCTAGAATGACACCCCACCCGAAGCCCGCGATGAACGACAACGCCCGACGGCCTGCGCACCACGGTGCCTGCGGCTGCGCTTGCACGCGGCATGGGCGGCGCACGTTCACCGCGGCCGTGGCGGCCGCCGCGTTGTCCCTGCCGGCGGCGGTGCAGGCGGCGATGAGCGAGTGCACGCGCTCGGCGGCGACACGCCTTGTGCCGGCGCGCGCGGTGGAGGACTCCGCGGCGCAGCAGTACCTGTCGCTGCTGCGCGAGGCCAAGGGCCAGCGCGCGCTGGCGGCGCCCGAAAACGCGCAGCTGCAGCGGCTGCGCTACATCGCGCAGCGCATGATCCCGCTTGCCGCCGAGTGCAACGGCCGCGCGCGCCAGTGGCGCTGGGAGGTCAACCTGCTCGGCAGCCCGCAGCTCAACGCGTTCTGCATGCCCGGCGGCAAGATCGCGTTCTTCAGCGGCATCCTGTCGCAGCTGCAGCTCAGCGACGACGAGGTGGCCGTCGTGATGGGTCACGAGATCGGCCATGCGCTGCTCGAACATGCGCGCGAGCGCCTGGCCAAGGGCACCGGCACGCAACTGCTGCTGCGCGGCGGCGCGGCCTTGCTCGGGCTGGGCCAGCTCGGCGACATGGCGGCGCAGTACGGCAGCGAGCTGCTGTCGCTGAAGTTCAGCCGCGACGACGAGTCGCAGGCCGACGCGCTGGGGCTGGCGCTCGCGGCGCGCGCCGGCTACGACCCGCGCGCCGGCGTGAGCCTGTGGCGCAAGATGGAGGCCGCCACGCACGGCAGGGCGCCGCCACAGTGGCTGTCCACGCACCCGGCGGGCCCGACGCGCATCAAGGACATCGAGGCCCGGCTGCCTGCGGTGCTGCCGCTGTACGAGTCCGCGCCACGGCCCGAGCGGCGCTTCGCGCCGCCGCGCGCCGGGGCAGGCGCGGGGTGATCCGGCATGGCCTTTCGGCCTCCGAGCCGCGACGCCATCGCCTGGCGCCCGCGTGGCAGCCGGCGGCAGGGCGTGGGGCCGTCGGAGGCGGCGTGAGGCCCCGGTGCGCCACGACGCGGGTGTCGACGCTGTGCGCCACCGCACTGCGCCGATGAACACGGCGGCCGCGCTGCGCGTGGAGGCGCTCGCCGAGGGCGGCGCGTTCGTGCGCCTGGCCTCGATCGACGGACTCGCGGTGGATCTGCGCTACGCCGGCACGGGCAACTTCGCCGCCCGCGTGCTGTACGACGGCCTGGATTGCGCGTGGCTGCGGCGCGAGGCCGCCGCCGGCCTCGCGCAGTCGATGCGCTGGCTGGCCGCGCACGCAAGCGCGCGGCGCCTCGTCGTGCTCGATGCGCTGCGGCCGCAGCGCGTGCAGGAGGCGATCTGGCGCGACTTTGCCGGCACCGAGGTGGCGCATTACTTCGCGCCGCCCGGGCGCGGCTCGATCCACAGCTTCGGCATGGCGGCAGACGTGACGCTGCTCGACGCGCAGGGCCGCGAGGTCGACATGGGCAGCGGCTTCGACGAGATGAGCCCGCGCTCGCATCCCGCGCTGGAGGCCGAGCTCCTCGCGCGCGGCGAGCTCACGGCGGCGCAGGTGGCCGAGCGCGAGACGCTGCGCCGGGCGATGGCCGCCGGCGGCTGGCAGGGCATCGCGATCGAGTGGTGGCACTTCAACCACGGCGACCCCGAGCGTGTGCGCCGCGAACTGCCGCGCGTGCTCTGACGAGGGCATGACCT
>JAFECX010000226.1 GCA_018241895.1 Pseudomonadota bacterium | reverse complement strand
TCGTGCAGCCGAACAAGGCGGTGGTCGGCGCCAACGCCTTCGCGCACGCCAGCGGCATCCACCAGGACGGCGTGCTCAAGGCGCGCGACACCTACGAGATCATGCGCGCCGAGGACGTGGGCTGGTCGACCAACCGCATCGTGCTGGGCAAGCTCTCGGGGCGCAACGCCTTCAAGCAGCGGCTCGCCGAACTCGGCATCGAGATGGACAGCGAGGCCGACATCAATGCCGCGTTCGCGCGCTTCAAGGACCTGGCCGACCGCAAGAGCGACATCTTCGACGAGGACATCCTGGCGCTGGTCAACGACGAGAGCGTGACGCCCGAACGCGAGCATTACCGGCTGCTGGCGCTGGCGCAGCGCTCCGAGATGGGCGAGCGGCCGCATGCGCGCGTCGCCTTTGCCGCCGGCGAGCGCGAATTCCACGCCGAGAGCGACGGCAACGGGCCGGTCGATGCCGTGCTCAAGGCGATCGAGTCGCAGGTCAGGAGTGGGGCCGAACTCGCGCTCTATTCGGTCAATGCCATCACCAGCGGCAGTACAGAATCGCAGGGTGAGGTGACCGTGCGCCTGCAACTGGGTGGGCGGGTGGTGAACGGGATCGGCGCCGACCCGGACATCGTCGTCGCCTCGGCCAAGGCTTATCTGTCGGCGCTGACGCGGTTGCGCAGCGATGTCGATCGTGTGGCGGCTCAGGGTTGACCCTGAGCCGACCTGGCCGCTGCAGGTGTGACGGCAGTCACCGTCGCCGCACTTTAGGAAGCGCGCGCAACGTGTTGATCTTGTGAGCTTTCCGCTGGCGCTCTACACTGGGCGTCAGGACGTCGTCGAGGTTGCCGTGTTGAGATCGCTGTCGGGGTTGAGGTTTATCGTTGCCGTGGGCGCCGCGGCGCTGCTGGCGCTCGGGCCGGTGGGTCAGGCCGATGCGGCCGCCGGCAAAGGCCGCGCGGCCGTGAAGTCCGCGCACAAGCCGATGCCCAGGCACGCACACAAGCAGGCGTTGCGCAAGGTCGCGCACGGCAAGGCTGCCCGTGGCGTGCACAAGGTCGCGATCGTGCCGGCCCAGCCGTCGGTCGGCCAGCTCGCCGGGCTGCACGGCACCGAGGATGCGCTGGCGCTGAAATCGGCGGTCGCGCTGGTCGTCGACGAAGCCACCAACGAGGTGCTGATCAGCAAGAACCCCGATGCGGTGCTGCCGATCGCCTCGATCACCAAGCTGATGACCGCGCTCGTCGTCGTCGACGCCAGGCTGCCGATGGACGAGACGCTCAGCGTGAGCCAGGACGACGTCGACGCGACCGCGGGCAGCCGTTCGCGGCTGGCACTGGGCACGCAGCTCTCGCGCACCGAGATGCTGCATCTGGCGCTGATGTCCTCCGAGAACCGTGCGGCGCACGTGCTCGGCCGCACCTATCCCGGAGGAACCACGCGCTTCGTCGAGGCGATGAATGCCAAGGCGCGGCTGCTCGGCATGAGCGACACGCGCTACGTCGAGCCGACCGGCCTGTCGAGCGACAACCGCTCGAGCGCACAGGATCTGGCGCGCCTCGTGCGCGCGGCCTCGCTCTATCCGCTGGTGCGCGAGTACTCGACGTCGGAGGAGGCGGTGGTTCCGGTCGGCCGGCATCAGGTTCAGTTCCGCACCACCAACGGCCTGGTGCGCGACCCCGAGTGGGACATCCTGGTGCAGAAGACCGGCTACATCTCCGCAGCCGGCCGATGCCTCGTGATGCAGGCGCAGCTCGCGGGGCGCAACTTCATCATGGTGCTGCTCGACTCGGCCGGAAAATACTCGCGCATCGCCGATGCCGAGCGCATCCGCAGGTGGCTCGTCGAGGAGCACCTGCTGCCTTCCGCGCTGTCGGCCATCTCCGGCGTTCGGCCGCGGTAGCCGCGGGCGGCCGAGTTCGCGCGCGCCGAGGTGCGGGCGCCTCGCGTGCGCGCCAAGCCGCTCGTGCGCACGGCAACCCGAGCGCCGCGCTCGAACGCCACGTTCGCGCCTCGGGGCGGCTGCTCGTGAGCACGCTCTCGCGGTGCGAGCAGACCGCCTGGAAATCCCGATATACCCGACACGCCATTGTGCGTATATTTGACTTCGCGTCGGATCCGTGGCGGGTCGGCGTGCAACCAAGCGAAGACCCTATGAACTCGATCCAATCCGCCCGCACGGCCGATGCGCCTGCAAGTCTGCGCCTCTGTGCGTTGTCGAGCGTCGTGCTGCTGGCGCTGGCCGGCTGCGGCGGAGGCACGATGCCGACCATGGGGGCGTCGAAGGGCACCGTGACCGGCGCTGCCGGCGGGGAAACGGCCAAGGGCGAGAACACCCAACTGACGCGCTGCGCCGAAACGCTCGGCACGCTCGGGGTGGAGGAGGATCAGGCGGCCCCCTGGTATGCGCAGTTGCGCAGCCACAACCTGGGCTCCACGGTGCCGGTGCTGCGGTTGATGATCCAGCAGTCGAACTGCTTCGTGATCGTCGAGCGCAGCGTCGCCGGCATGTCGATGATGACGCAGGAGCGTGCACTGCAGCAGTCGGGCGAGATGCGCGGCGGCAGCAACTTCGGCAAGGGGCAGATGGTTGCGGCCGATTACTCGATGCGGCCGAGCATCCAGTTCGCGCAGAAGGGCACGGGCGGCGTGGGCGGCCTGCTGGGCGGATTCGGCCTGGTCGGAGCGGCAGCGGGGGTGGTCGCGGGGGGCCTGAAGTCCAACGAGGCGGCCACCACGCTGCTCCTGATCGACAACCGCTCTGGCGTGCAGATCTCTGCCGCCGAGGGCAGCGCGAAGAACTACGACTTCAACGTGGCGGGCGGCCTGTTCGGTGGCGGACTCGGCGGGGGCGCCGGTGCGTACTCGAACACGCCCGAAGGCAAGATCATCACCGCCGCGTTCGCGGATTCGTTCAACCAGATGGTCGAGGCACTCAAGAACTACAAGGCGCAGACCGTGCGCGGCGGGCTTGGCACGGGTGGCAGGCTCGGTGTCGATGGCGGCACGACGCCGGCATCGCAGGAGACCAAGGCCGCACCCGCGTCCAAGCCCGCGCCGAAGAAGAAGTAGCCTCGTCCAGCCTGTGCGCCCGGCTGCCGTGCTGCCCGCGGGCGCTGCTGTTCAGCCGCGGTAGCCGAGCGCGGCCGAGATCTGTGCCGCGGTCGACCTGACGCGCTCCACCCAGGATTCCTCGAGCCGGTCGGCCGGCGCCGACACCGACAGCCCGGCGAGCAGCCTGCCCTGGTCGTCGTGGATGCCGGCGGCCATGCAGCGCACGCCCAGCTCGAGCTCCTCGTCGTCGCGCGCCACGCCGCAGGCGCGCACGGCGGCCAGTTCGCGCTCGAGCCTGGCCAGGTCGGTGATGCTGTTGCGCGTGTGCCCGGTGAGGCCGGTGCGCATCGCGTAGGCACGCACGCGCGCCGGGTCGTCGCCGGCCAGGAACAGCTTGCCCACCGAGGTCAGATGCAGCGGCGCGCGGCCGCCGACGGCACGCACCACCTGCATGCCGGAGCGCTCGCTGTAGGTGCGCTCGATGTAGACGATCTCGTCGCCCTGGCGCACCGACAGGTTCACCGGCTGGTGCGTCAGCCGGTGCAGCTCGCGCATCGGGCCGAGCGCCGCGTCGCGCACGTCCAGGCGTGCCTTGACCGCATTGCCCAGCTCGAGCAGCCGCATGCCCAGACGGTAGCTGCCGGCCTGTGGCCTCTCGACGAGGCGGCCGATCGCGAGATCGTTCAAGATGCGGTGGGCGGTCGACGGGTGCAGCCCGGTGCGCTCGCTGATCTCCTTGAGCGGCAACGGCTCGGGTTGCGCCGCCAGGGTGTCCAGCAGCGCAAATGCGCGCTCGAGCACCTGGATCGTGGGGGTGCGCGTTTCGGGGTGGGCCATGGCCTAGCGTCTCCGGGATCCGGCTTGTGATTTTGCATCGCGGAAGTGTCGCTTGGGGTGTCGATGGGTGCGGGTGGCGCGATCGCCGGGCCGTCAGCGCGCCAGATGCCGCAGCGCCTCCTCGCCGCAGCGCACGGCGCCTTCGAGTGTCGCGGGGTAGGGTCCTTCGACATAGTCGCCCGCCGCCGACAGACCCGGCGCGATCTCGCAGCGCGGGCGCACCAGCCCGGGCGTGCAGCGGAAGGTGGCGCGCTTTTCCGCCAGCACGCGCACCAGGGTCAGCCCGCCCGGCCAGGCCGCAGCGCCGAAGGCCTGGCGCGCCTGCGCCGTCACGGCGGCCGCAGTCGCTGCCAGGCCGCGCTCGACCCAGGAGCGCGCACCGCTCACGACGAAGGCGAAGACCCCCGGCGTGGCACCGATCGCCCCGTGGTCGAAAGCGAATTGCGCCGGCGCCTCGGCCCCGGTGCGCAGCGCCATCATCGGCTCGGCCAGGCGAGCGCCGGCACAGCGCAGATAGACGGTGACGATGGGCTCGTAGTCGAAGTCCGCGGCTGCCGCTGCCCACGTCGGCGCGCTCGGGCCAGCAAGCCGTGCCGCCTCGGGTGGCGTGCAGGCCAGCACGACGGCGTCGAACGGCCGGCCGTCGACGCGCCAGCGTGCGCCGTCGCGCTCGAGCGCACGCACGCGCGTGCCCAGATGCAGCGCGGCACCGTGCGCGGTCAGCCAGCGCGCGGCCGGCTCGGGCAGGAGCTCGGACAGCGTGCGGCGCGGCAGCAGCAGGTCGGAGGCGCCGGCGGCGCCGAACAGCGCGTCGTGCAGGACGCGCAGCAGCACGGCGGCGCTCGCCTGTGCGGCCGGCGTGTTGAGTGCGGCCACGCACAGCGGCTCGATCAGATCCTCGCGCACCGCGGCGGGCAAACGTGTGCTCAACTGTGCTGCGCTCAACTGCGGATCACAGCGAAATCCCGCCAGCGCCCAGCGCAGCGCCTGGGCGGCCAGGCGCAGGCGATCGTGCGCGCTCCAGCCGCGCGCCGCGAGCATGGCACGCACGAAGGCGAGCGCCGGCGGCCCCGACGGCAGGGTCAGGCCGCGCCCGTCGGGGTAGCGCAGCACGAACGGCAGGCGTGCGAGCACCGTGTCGACCTCGCTGCCGACGGTGCGCATGAGATCGAGCGTGCGCGCATACGCGCCGATCAGGATGTGCTGGCCGTTGTCGAGCGCGAGTCCGTCGACCTCGACGCGGCGCGCGCGTCCGCCCAGTTGCGCCGCGGTCTCGAACAGGGTCGTGCGCCAGCCTTGCTCGACCGCGCGCACCGCCGCCGCGATGCCGGCCCAGCCGCCGCCGACGACGGCGAGCGTGCGTCCAGGCTCGGACTCAGGCACCACGCAGATGCGTGCGCGTGGCGATCCACAGCTTGCGCAGCGGCGTGAGCGACGTGCGCTGGTGCAGGACGCGAAAGCCCTGCCGCTCGATCTCGCCCAGCAGCGTGCGGTAGATGTTGGCCATCATCAGCCCCGGCTTCTGTGCCTGGCGGTCGGCAGCGGGCAGCAGCGCCAGCGCCTCGTCGTAGGTGCGGCGCGCGCGCTCGGTCTGGAAGCGCATCAGGGCCGTGAAGCGCTCGCTGTAGCCCCAGGGGGCCTGGCGCAGCAGGAGTTCGGCGGCCTGCACGTCGAAGCGCTGCAGTTCGGCGGTCGGCAGGTAGATGCGGCCGCGCCGCGCGTCGTCGCCGACGTCGCGGATGATGTTGGTCAGTTGCATCGCCAGGCCGAGGCGGTGCGCGTAGCTCACCGTGGCCGCCTCGGTGCGGCCGAAGATGTCGGCGGCGACCTCGCCGACGACGCCGGCGACGAGGTGGCAGTAGTGTTGCAGTGCGGGGTAGTCGGCAAAGCGCGACTGCTCGAGGTCGATGCGGCAGCCGTCGATGATCGCCTGCAGATGCGCCGCCTCGATGCCGAACTGGCCGGCCAGCGGCAGCAGCGCCTGCATCGCCGGGTGCGACGCGCGCCCGGCGTAGGCCTCGTCCACCTCGTGGCGCCACCACGCCAGCTTGGCCGCGGCCACCTGCGGCTCGCCCGCCTCGTCGACGACGTCGTCGACCTCGCGGCAGAAGGCGTAGAAGGCGGTGATTGCCGCGCGCCGCGCCGGCGGCAGGAACATGAAGGCGTAGTAGAAGGACGAGCCGCTGCGTGCGGCGCGGTCCTGCACGTACTGCTGCGGCGTCACGGCAGACTGCGCCGCATGCGCAGCGCGCGCCACAGCAGCAGTGGCACGTCGGTGACCGCGAGTTGCGGACGGCGCGCCAGTGTCGCGTGATCCATGCGCCCGATTCTCTCAAGAACGCGCAGCCCGCCCTGCACGACGAGGCGCAGTTCCCAGCCGGCGCGCCCCGGCACGTGCAGCGCGAGCGGCGCGCCTTCGAGCATGAGATCGCGTGCCCAGGCGCACAGCGTGCGCACGAGAGCACGCGTGGCGGGCGTGTCGCGGCCGCCGCGCAGCACCTCGGGCGCGACGTCGTGCGCGACGCGGTCGGCCTCGGGCACGTAGCAGCGCCCGCGCGGCAGGTCGCGGCTCAGGTCCTGCCAGAAGTTGACGAGCTGCAGCGCGCTGCACACGGCATCCGACCGACGCAAGGCCAGCGCATCACGCACCCCGTACAGGTGCAGCAGCAGCCGCCCGACCGGGTTGGCGCTGCGTCGGCAGTACTCGAGCAGCGACGCGCGGTCGGCGTGCAGCGGGCTGCCCAGGTCCTGCTCGAAGGCGTCCAGCAGGTCATGCAGCAGGCCGGTGGGCAAGGCGTAGTCGCGGATGCAGCCGGCCAGCGGGCCGAACACCTGCGGCCAGCGTCCGGAGTGCGGTGCGTCCTGCGCCGCGGCCACCAGGTCGGCTCGATAGGCGGCGAGATCGGCGGCGCGCGCCGGCGTCGCCGTGTCGCCTTCGTCGGCCAGGTCGTCCGCCGTGCGCGCGAAGTGGTAGATGGCGACGATGGCCGGGCGCAGCGCGCGCGGGCTGAGCAGCGATGCGACGGGGAAGTTCTCGTAGTGTCCGATGCCCACGGGAGGCGATTGTCGGCGCCGCCGGGCGCGCGACGCGAAGCCGTGCCGCCGACCCGGCGGGACGCCGCGCAGGTCGCGATCGGCCGCCCGGCGCCGCACGGGACCGCATGCGCGGGCAGCACGTGAGACCCAGCGCACGGCCGCGTCGCCTTGGCGCCGCTCGCCGCGCAGGCTGCACGGTAAGATTCGCAATTCGCCGAAGCCGGCGCCGACCCGCGCGGGTGGCGAAATTGGTAGACGCACCAGGTTTAGGTCCTGACGCCTTCACGGGCGTGCCGGTTCGAGTCCGGCCCCGCGCACCACCGCCCGCTGCCCGCGCCGACCCCGATCCCACCCCGATCCCTCTTGCGCACGACATCACGATCATGGCCGTCCAAGTCGAAACCCTCGAAAAGCTCCAGCGCCGCATCACGCTCACGTTGCCCGCGGAGGCGATCCACGGCGAGGTGCAGTCGCGTCTGAGGAAGCTCTCGCGCACCGTGCGTGCCGACGGCTTTCGTCCGGGCAAGGTGCCGATGTCGGTCGTCACCCAGCGCTACGGCTTCAGCGTGCAGTACGAGGTGATGAACGACAAGGTCGGCCAGGCCTTCAGCGCAGCGGCCAGCGAGGCCAAGCTGCGCGTGGCCGGCAGCCCGCGCATCATCCCCAAGGAGGAAGCGCCGGAGGGGCAGTTGGCGTTCGACGCCACGTTCGAGGTCTTTCCCGAGGTCGTCATCGGCGACCTCGGCACGGCCGAGATCGAGCGCGTCGCCACCGAGGTCACCGAAGAGGCCATCGACCGCACGATCGAGATCCTGCGCAAGCAGCGGCGTACGTTCGCGCAACGCCCGGCCGACGAGGGCGCGGCCGAGGGCGACCGCGTGACGATCGACTTCGAGGGCAAGATCGACGGCGAGCCGTTCGCCGGCGGCAAGGCCGAAGGCTTCCAGTTCGTCATCGGCGAGGGCCAGATGCTCGATCGGTTCGACCAGGCCGTGCGCGGCATGAAGGTCGGGCAGAGCAAGACCTTCGCGCTGCAGTTCCCCGACGACTATCAGGGCCAGGACGTGGCGGGCAAGGAGGCCGACTTCCTGGTCACGGTGAACAAGATCGAGGTCCAGCATCTGCCGGTGGTGGACGACGCCTTCGCCAAGTCGCTCGGCATCGCCGACGCGACGCTCGCGGGGCTGCGGGCCGACGTGAAGAAGAACCTCGAGCGCGAGGTGAAGTTCCGCGTGCGGGCACGCAACAAGGCGGCGGTGATGGACGCGCTCGTCGGTGCGGCGACGCTCGAGCTTCCCGAAGCCCTGGTGCAGGCGGAGACCGAGCGCCTCGTCGCCGGTGCGCGTGCCGACCTCAAGCAGCGCGGCATGAAGGACGCCGACAAGGCCGAGATCCCGGCCGACATCTTCAGGCCGCAGGCCGAACGCCGCGTGCGCCTGGGCCTCGTCGTGGCCGAACTGGTGCGCGCACACAACCTGCAGGCGCGCCCCGAGCAGCTGCAGGCGCACATCGAGGAGATGAGCCAGAGCTACGAGAAGCCGGCCGAGGTCATGCGCTGGTACCTGAGCGATCGCCAGCGCATGGCCGACGTGGACGCGCTGGTGGTCGAGAACAACGTCACCGAGTACGTGCTCGGGCACGCCAGGGTGACGGAAAAGATGCTGCCTTTCGACGAACTGATGGTCGCGTCCTGAGGCTGGAGACGGACGATGAACATCGACGAGACCGTGGGCCTGGGCATGGTGCCCATCGTCATCGAGCAGTCGGGCCGCGGCGAGCGCGCCTACGACATCTACAGCCGGCTGCTGCGCGAGCGCATCGTGTTCCTGGTCGGTCCGGTGAGCGACCAGACCGCGAACCTGGTGTGCGCGCAGCTGCTGTTCCTCGAAAGCGAGAACCCGGACAAGGAGATCTCGCTGTACATCAACAGCCCCGGCGGCAGCGTGAGCGCCGGCCTGTCGATCTACGACACGATGCAGTTCGTCAAGCCCGACGTGTCGACGCTGTGCATGGGCATGGCCGCCAGCATGGGCAGCTTCTTGCTCGCCGCCGGCGCCAGGGGCAAGCGCTTCGCGCTGCCGAACTCGCGCGTCATGATCCACCAGCCCAGCGGCGGCGCGCAGGGTCAGGCGAGCGACATCGAGATCCAGGCGCGCGAGATCCTCAAGATCCGCGAGCAGCTCAACCGCATCCTCGCCGAGCGCACGGGCCAGAGCGCCGAGCGCATCGCCGCCGACATGGAGCGCGACTACTGGATGTCGCCGCCCGAGGCCCGGGAGTACGGCCTCATCGACCAGGTGCTCGACCGGCGCGGCTGAACGAGCGCTGCGCGCGGCAGGACGCACAAGGGCGGCCACGCAAGGCCGCGAGAGCCCGCGAGAGGCCACGAAAGGCCGCCCCAAGCGCCAGCTTTTCGGCGCCGGTGGCGCGGCAGCAGTTGCACTATCATGGGCCGATCCCCGTCGCAACCCCGCATACAGACCGCACATGGCCGACAAGAGAGGCAGCTCCGGCGAGAAGGTGCTGTATTGCTCCTTCTGCGGCAAGAGCCAGCATGAGGTGAAGAAGCTCATCGCCGGCCCGTCGGTGTTCATCTGCGACGAATGCATCGAGCTGTGCAACGACATCATCCGTGACGAGGCGCCGGCCGAGAGCGCGGCGGCCAAGGCGGCCAAGTCCGAGCTGCCGGTGCCCGGCGAGATCAAGTCCATCCTCGACCAGTACGTGATCGGGCAGGACCAGGCCAAGCGCACGCTGGCCGTCGCGGTCTACAACCACTACAAGCGCCTCAAGCACATGGGCGCGGGCGCCAAGGACGACGTCGAGCTCACGAAGAGCAACATCCTCCTCATCGGCCCCACCGGCAGCGGCAAGACGCTGCTGGCGCAGACGCTGGCGCGGCTGCTCAACGTGCCGTTCGTGATCGCCGACGCGACCACGCTCACCGAGGCCGGCTACGTGGGCGAGGACGTCGAGAACATCATCCAGAAGCTGCTGCAGAACTGCAGCTACGACGTCGAGCGCGCGCAGCGCGGCATCGTCTACATCGACGAGATCGACAAGATCAGCCGCAAGGCCGACAAC
>JAFECX010000225.1 GCA_018241895.1 Pseudomonadota bacterium | reverse complement strand
GAGGTCGTGGCCCTGAGTGGTGGCCCTGCGGTCGCGCCAGACCCGCCCGGCGCGGCGCAGCGGCTTGGGCGTGCCATCGGCCGAGATCGACGACGCCCGCAGTCGCGCTAGACCGACCCGGCGCGGCGCAGCGTCTCCAGCACGGGCCGGCGCAGCACTTCCCGCAGGCTCCACCAGCCGGCTGCGAGCGCGAGCAGCGCACCGCCCGCGGCCCCGGCCAGCGGCACCCAGGGCGCGGGCGCCCAGGTGAACTCGAAGGCGTAGCGCGCGAGCGCCCAGCCCACCCCCAGTGCCGCGGCCGAAGCGAGCACGCCGGCCAGCGCGCCGACGCCCAGCAGTTCGGCGCGCTGCACCTGGGCGAGCAGGCGCGCGCCGGCGCCCATCGCGCGCATGAGCGCGTACTCGCGCGCGCGCGCCTCGCGCGTGGCCGCGATGGCGGCCACCAGCACCACGAGGCCGGCGGCGAGCGTGAACGCGAACAGGAACTCGACCGCGCGGATCACCTGGTCGAGCACGCGCTGCACCTGGGCGATCGAGGCCGAGACGTCGACGCTCGTGACGTTCGGGAATTCGCGCGCCAGCGCGTTGTCGAAGCCGCTCGCGCGTGCCGCCGCGCCGAGCCGGAAAGCGCTGATGTAGGTGGCCGGCAGGTCGGGCATCCCGGCGCGCGGGAACATGGCGAAGAAGTTGACCCGGAACGACCCCCAGTCGACGCGGCGCAGGCTGGTGATGCGCGCTTCGACCGTCTGGCCGGCGATGTCGAAGCGCAAGCGTTCGCCGAGCTTCAGGCCGAGTGTCTTGGCCAGCCCCTCCTCGATCGAGATGGCACCGGCCTCGCCGGGTGTCCAGTGCCCCGCCACAATGAGGTTGTGCGGCGGCAGCGTGGCGTCGTGGCTGAGGTTGAACTCGCGCTCGACCAGCCGCGCCGCGCGCTCGTCGCTGTAGGTCGCGGGCGTGACGGGGCGGCCGTCGATGGCGATCAGACGGCCGCGGATCATCGGGTACCAGTCGTAGCGCGTCACGCCGGCCGCTTCGAGCCGCTGGCGGAACGCCGCGCCCTGGTCGGGCTGCAGATTGATGACGAAGCGGTTGGGTGCGTCGGGCGGCGTCGCCTTGCGCCAGCTCGCCACCAGGTCCGTGCGCAGCAGCACGAGCAGCACCAGCGCGAGCAGGCCGACGGCCAGCGCCGACACCTGCAGCACCGTGAAGGCCGGCCGCGCCGCAAGCTGACGCGTGGCCAGCACGAGCCAGCGCGGCGCGCGCGTCTCGGGCACCGCCGCGCGCAGCAGGCGCACGGCAGCGAGCGCCAGCACGGCGAACAGCGCGATCGCGGCGGCGAACCCGCCGACCGCGATCAGCCCTAGCGTCAGGTCCGAACTCACCGCCAGCAGCAGCGCGACGAAGCCCGCGCCGCCGAAGGCGAGCACGCCCAGCGACGCGGCCCCGAGCGCACCGACGTCGCGGCGGATCACGCGCAGCGCCGGCACGCGCGCCAGCTGCAGCACCGGCGGCAGCCCGAACGCGACGAGCAGCGTGAGCCCGACACCCAGGCCGAACAGCGCCGGCAGCACGCCCGGCGGCGGCAGCGCGGCGCCGACCAGACCGGCCAGCAGCGCCACGAACACGAGATGCATCGCCAGCCCGAGCAGCACGCCGGTGGCACTGGCCGCCAGCCCCACGGCGCCGAACTCGAGCGCGTAGGCGCCGGCGATGCGGCGCTGTGACAGGCCCAGCACGCGCAGCATCGCGCAGTCGTCCAGGTGGCGCTCGGCGAAGTCGCGCGCGGCGATGCCCACGGCCACCGCGGCCAGCAGCGCCGCGAGCAGCGCCACGAGGTTGAGGAACTTGTGCGCGCGCTCGAGCGTCTGCCGCATTTCGGGGCGGCCGCCTTCGAGCGACTCGACGTGCACGCCGCGCAGCGGCGCGGCCTCGATGCGCTGCTCGGTCCACTGCACGAACTCGCGCACCTTGGCGTCGCCGCGCGCGCCGCCCGCCGCGCTCGCCACCGCGAGGCGGTAGGTGACGCGGCTGGCCGGCTGCACGAGGCCGGTGGCCGCAAGATCGGCGGCGTTGAGCATGACGCGCGGCGCGAAGCTGGCAAAGCCGGCGCCGCGGTCGGGCTCGACGACGACGATGCCGGCGATGCGCAGGCTCGAGTCGCCCAGCAGCAGCGCATCGCCGACGCTCAGGTTCAGGGCCGCGAGCAGCGCAGCGTCGACCCAGACCGAGCCGCGCGGTGGGGCACCGCGCACGTTCTCCTCGGCGCCGCCGGGCGCAGCCGCGAGCGTGAGCTGCCCGCGCAGCGGGTAGCCCTCGCTCACCGCCTTGACGGCGACCAGGCGCGACGCGTCGCCCTGGGCGTCGGGTGCGCGCGCCATGCTCGGAAAAGTGGCGTTGTGCGCGACCTCGAGGCCGAGCGCGCGCGCATGCGCCTCGAGCTCGGGCGGCGGCGGCTGGTCGCTCGCGACCACCGCGTCGCCGCCGAGCAGCTGGCGCGCGTCGCGCTCGAGGCCGCCGGCCAGCCGGTCGGCGAAGAACCCCACCGCGGTGAGCGCGGCGACGGCGAGCATCACGGCCAGCGCAAGCAGCCGCAGCTCTCCGGCACGCCAGTCGCGCCGCGTCTGCCGCGCGGCCAGCGCGACGATGGAAGGCGGCGTCGGGGCGGTCTCGGGCGGTGCGCTCATGGACATCACGGTACCCGAAAGCGCCGCGGCCCATCGCGCTCGGGCCGAATCGTGCGTGCAGCGCGGCTGAACGTGCCGGCGACGCAGCGGTGATCCAATGCGCCATGGCCGCACCGCTGCCGCCGGTCTTCGTCTCGCACGGCTCGCCGATGACGGCGCTCGAGCCGCGCGCGGCCGGGCGCTGGTTCCAGTGGCTGGGGGCCGCGCTCGACCGCGGCTTCGGACGCCCGAAGGCGATCCTGGTGGCGTCGGCACATACGCTGACGCGCGAGCCGGTGCTGCTGGCCGCCGCGCGGCACGACGCGGTGCACGACTTCAGCGGCTTTGCGCGCGAGCTCTACGCGCTGCGTTACGACGCGCCGGGCGCACCGGCGCTGGCCGAACGCGCGGCGCGGCTGCTGCGCGATGCCGGGCTGCCGGTGCACGTGAGCGCCGGCGGCGGGCTCGATCACGGCATCTGGACGCCGTTGCGCTATGCGTACCCGCGCGCCGACGTGCCGGTCCTGCCGCTCGGCTGGCCGCCCGACTGGACGCCGGCGCGGCTGTTCGCGCTCGGCCGCGCGCTCGCGCCGCTGGCGGCCGACGGCGTGTGGGTGCTGGGCAGCGGCAGCATCACGCACAACCTGCGGCGCCTGTTCGCCGGTGCGCAGCGCGCGGACGAGGACGAGGACGAGGGCGACGCCGCGACGCCCGAAAGCCGCGCCTTTCGCGACTGGTGGGCTGCACACGCCGCCGCCGCCGACTGGCCGGCGCTGTTCGAGTACCGCTCGCGGGCACCGCACGCGGCGCTGATGCACCCCAGCGACGAGCACCTGCTGCCGTTCTTCGTCGCCGCCGGCGCCGGTGGCGACGGCGCGGCGCTGCGCGTGCACGCCAGCAGCGTGCGGGGCGAGCTCGGCATGGACGCCTATGCCTTCGGGCCGGACGCGGCGCGCCTCATGGCTTCGACGGCGGCCGGTGCCTGAGCCGGCGCGGGTCGTCTTCGGCGCTGCGGCACTTCGCGCCGCGGCGCGGCTCGAGCGGGCGCGCCAGCGCCCCGGCCGCCTTGTGCAGGCCATGGCGCGCGTCATGGTGCGCGGCAGGGGGCAGGGGGCGCTCAGCCCGCGCGCAGTCCTTCGGCGGCGAACAGGGCGTCGAGCTGCGCGATCCAGCGCGACTTGTCTGCGGCCGGCGCGAAGCTCGCCTCGAAGCTGTTGCGCGCGAGGCGATAGGCGTGTGGCGCGCCCAACTGCGGCAGCGCGGCGAAGGTGTCGACGAAGTTGCGGTTGATGTAGCCGCCGAAGTAGGCCGGATCGTCGCTGTTGACGGTGGCCACGATGCCGGCGTCGAGCAGCGCCGGCAGATTGTGCTGCGCGAGCGTAGGGAATACGCGCAGCTTGACGTTGGACAGCGGGCACACGGTGAGCGGCACGCGTTCGCGCGCCAGCCGCTCGACCAGCGCCGGCTCCTCGACGCAGCGCACGCCGTGGTCGATGCGCTCGACTCCGAGCGCATCCAGCGCGCCGCTGATGTACGCCGGCGGCCCTTCCTCGCCGGCGTGCGCCACGACGTGCAGGCCGAGTTCGCGCGCGCGCGCGAAGACGCGCGCGAACTTCGCGGGCGGGTTCCCGCGCTCGGCGCTGTCGAGTCCGACGCCGATGAAGTGGCGCCGATGTGGCAGCGCCTGCCCGAGCGTGGCGAAGGCTTCCTCTTCGCTCAGGTGGCGCAGGAAGCACAGGATCAGCCGCGCCGACAGGCCGAACTCGGCGTGCGCGCGCCGGCAGGCGTGCTCGAGGCCGCCGACGACGGCCTCGATCGGCACGCCGCGCGCGCTGTGCGTCTGCGGGTCGAAGAAGATTTCCGCGTGCACGACCTGCTCGGCCGCGGCGCGCTCGAGATAGGCCCAGGCGAGGTCGAAGAAGTCCTCCTCCTTGCGCAGGACGGCGGCGCCCGCGTAGTACAGGTCGAGGAAGCTCTGCAGGTCGGCGAAGTCGTACGCCGCGCGCAACGCGTCGACGTTCGACCAGGGCAGGCGCAGGTGGTTGCGCTCGGCGAGCCGGAACATCGTCTCGGGCTCGAGCGAGCCCTCGATGTGGATGTGCAACTCGGCCTTGGGCATGCGGCGCAGCAGCGCGGCGATGCGTTCGGACGACATGGGTGGCGCGGCAGGTGTCGTGGTCATGACGGGCGTTCACGGACGGCGTGAGGCGGCAGGCGGCAGGCGACGGGCGACGGGCGACGGGCGACGGGCGACGGGCGACGGCGACGGGCGACGGGCGACGGCGACGGCGACGGCGACGGGCGATGCGCGGCCGCGTGTCCATGCGCCGCGGCCGACGGCCTGCGATGCAGCGGTGCCGTTCACGCCGGGGGTTCGGGCAGCCAGCCGCGCAGCGCCGGCGGCAGGCGCTGCCACAGGCGCGCGCGCAGCGCCTGCTCGCGCCGCTGCCACCACACGCCGCAGGCGATGAGGGCAAAGCCGATCGCCGTGAGCGCGACCGGGAAGAGCAGGCTGTCGCGGAACAGCCGTGCGCTCAGGTAGCCCAGGTACATCGCCACGCCGAGCGCGCCGCAGACCGTGAACACGCGCCGCCCGAGCAGCGCGCCGAGCGCGATGAAGCCGACGCCGAGCAGCGCGTACAGGGCGCGTGCGAATTCGCTGCCCGCGGGCCGCGCCGACAGCGCGCCCCAGAACGTGAGCACGCCCAGCAGATAGGGCCAGAACGCGTAGTCGCGCCCGCTGCCCGGCCGCGCCGGGTCGCGGCTGCGGCTGCGCGCGTCGATCCAGAACGCCAGCAGCGCGATCACGAGGCCGAACAGCATCGAGAAGTCGCGGTAGAACTCCCACGCCAGCGCCGCGTCGGGCGCGACCACCAGGCGCGCCAGATCCATGCTCATGTACCACAGCGTCACGGCCGCCGGCATCATGAGGAAGGGGTAGCGCAGTGCCCACAGCGCTACCGCGGCCGCGGCCAGCGTGGCCAGTTCCAGCGTCAGCCAGCGCCAGTCGATGCGCGTGTGGTAGGCGCCGTACGACGCCGGCCCGCCTTCGGGCCACAGCCCGAGCACATGCTGCAGTGCCCACACCACGAGTGGCACGAGGCACACCGCCAGCGTGGCCACGATGCCGGCCGGGATCTCGAAACCGCGCGCGTCCAGACGCTGCGCAAGCCACACGCACAGCAGCGCATAGACCGCCGCGATCGTGCCCAGGCCGGGTGCGCCCAGGCGCTCCCAGCCTTCGTTGAGGAACAGCGTCGCCGCGCCGATGGCCAGCATGCCGCCCAGGTAGTACAGCGTGTGCGTGAACGACAGGCGCGGCGCCTCGTGTGTCGGTGCCGCTCCGGCCGGCGCCGCGCGTGCGGCTGCGGCGTCGACCAGGTGTTGCCACAGCGGCTCGAGCTGCGCCGCGGCGAGCAGGCCGCGGCCGTGCGCGGTCTCGAGATCGCTGCGGCGGATGGTGAGGGCAGGGCCGGATTCCATTTTCGTGGTGAGGGTGCGCCGCGACAGTATGACCGCTCGCTGCGAGGCTGCCGCGCCCGCCATCGGGGCGTGAGCGGTTCGTTCTCGGCTTCTCAGCCGGCGCCGGCAAGCTCGGGCTCGGCCACGGCCGCGAGCAGCGCCCGGGTATGCGCGTGCTGCGGATCGCCCAGCACCGCCGACGCCACGCCGTGCTCGACGATGCGCCCGGCCTGCATCACCGCCAGCTGGTCGCACACGCGCGAGGCGGCGCGCAGGTCGTGCGTGACGAACAGCATCGCGAAGTACAGCCGGCGCTGGATGTCCTCGTACAGCTCGAGCAGCGGCACCGACAACGGCAGTGCGGATGCGGCGGGGCTGTCGTCGACCACCAGCAGCTCGGGCTCGACCATCAGCGCGCGCGCCAGGCAGATGCGCTGCAGCGCAGCCGGCTCCAGCTCGTGCGGATGGCGCGCGAGTGCGCCCGGCGCCACCTGCACCATCGCGAGCATCTCGCGTGCGCGCTCCTCGGCGTGCTCGCGCGGCATGCCGAAGTTCAGCGGCCCCTCGATCATCATGTCGCCGATCGTGCGCCGCGGGTCGAGCGAGCGACCCTGCGCCGGCAGCACGATCTGCACACGACGCCGCAGCGGTCTCAGATACGCGGCGCCGATGTTCGCGATCTCGTCGCGCCCCAGTGCAATGCTGCCGCTGCCGGGGGTCTCGAGGCGCACGACGCAGCGTGCGACCGTGCTCTTGCCGGCACCGGACGCGCCGACCAGGCCCAGCGTCTGGCCGCGCCGCAGCTCGAAGCTCACGTCGCGCACCGCCTGCACCGGCGCGCGGGCGCCGAACCAGCGCCTGTCCTCGTAGCTCTTGGCCAGCGCGCGCACCCTGAGCACCACCGGGGCGTGCGCATCGAGGGCACGCTCGCGCCATTGCAGGGTCGGCGTTTCGGCCGTCAGCGTGCGCGTGATCTCGTGCCGCGGCGCGTGCAGCACCTGGTCGGCCGCGCCGATCTCGACCGCTTCGCCGGCGTGCAGCACCGCGACGCGGTGCGCGATCCGCGCTGCCACGCCGGCGTCGTGGGTCATGACCAGCATCGCCGTGCCGCGGCGCTCTTGCATCTCGCGCAGCAGCGCGAGGAGCTGCGCCTGCCCCAGCGCGTCGAGTGCCGACGTCGCCTCGTCGGCGACGAGCAGCGCCGGATCGAGCACGAACGCCATCGCCATCGCCACGCGCTGGCGCTCGCCGGCCGAGATCTGGTGCGGCCAGCTCGCGGCGATGCGCTCGGGCGCCGCCAGACCGAGCTCGGCGAGCGTCGCCTGCACCTTGGCCTGCCGCTCGCTGCGCGTGAGCCGGGTGTGGCTGCGCAGCACCTCGTCGATCTGCTCGCCGCAGCTCATCCGAGGATCGAGCGCCGGCTCGCGCCAGACGATGCCCACGCGCGCGGCGCGCAGCCCGCGCTGGTGCTGCGCACCGGCCTGCGTGATGTCCTCGCCTTGGAGCACGATGTGCCCGGCGCTGATCGGCAGCGTGTGCGGCAGCAGGCCCGCGACGGCGCGCGCCAGCACCGACTTGCCCGCGCCCGGCGCGCCGATCACACACAGCGTCTGCGCGCGCTCGACGCGCAACGACACGCCCTTCAGTGCGCTTGCGCGCCCGCTGCCCGCCGGCAGCGCGATGTCCAGGCCGCGCACCTCGAGCACCGGCGCCGTTCGCGCGCCACTCAGGGCCTGCGCGTCAGCAGCGGTCATGGCGCGTCGTCCGGCCGCTCGCGCAGCGCATCGCGCAACCCGTGGCCGAGGAGATTGAATGCCAGCACCGTCACGCCGAGGAAGGCCGCCGGGAAGAACACGCTGGCCGGATGGGCGGCGAACTGGCCGCGGCTGGCGGCGATCGCGTTGCCCCAGCTCGGCAGCTCGGGCGCCAGGCCGACGCCGAGGAAGGACAGCATCGCCTCCGTGACGATCGCCGCGGCAGCGGCGTGCGCCACGCGCGCGAGCAGCGCCGGCGCCGCGGCGGCAGCCACGTCGCGCAGCATGATGCGCCACGCCGGCGTGCCCAGCGCCGATGCGGCTTCGACCCAGGGCCGGGCGCGCGTGGCCAGCACGAGCGAGTGCACGCGCTGTGCCAGGTGTGCCGCCTCGGGGATGGCGACCGCGGCGATGACCGCGCCGAGCGTTCCCTGCGAGATCGCCACCAGGGCGATCGCGACGACGAGCGCGGGAATGGACGCCAGCGCGTCGACGATGCGCATCAGCGCGCCGCCGCCGCGGCGCAGCGAGCCGGCGACCAGCCCGAGGGCGAGGCCGCCCGCCGCGGCGAGCAGGGCCGCCGTGACACCCAGCGCGAGCGCGATGCGCGCGCCGTAGAGGACGCGGCTGTACAGGTCGTGTCCTGCGCCGTCGCTGCCCATGACGAAGCGCATCGTCACCGTGTCGCCTTCCCACGTGCTCAGCGTGCCGTAGGCCAGCGGCGCGAGGCCGCGGCTGTCGGGGTTGGCGAGCGCGGGATCGACGGTTCCGAGCCAGGGCGCGGCCAGTCCGACGAGCCCCATGAGCGCCAGCAGCAGCAAGCCGGTGCGCGCCGCAGCGCTGCGTCGAAGCCGATGCCGGATGCGGGGCGCGCGCGCGGCGGCTTGCGGCGCCCACGCCGACGCCTCGGGCGCGCCGATCGGCGCCTCGTGGCGCAGGCGCGGATCCAGCCGCACGCGCATCAGGTCGGCCAGCAGCCCGACCAGCACGCAGGCCAGCGCGAACACGAAGATCGCGCCTTGCAGGGTCGGCAGATCGTGCGCGAGCACGGCATCGGGAACGAGACGGCCGAGGCCGGGCAGATCGAACAGCGACTCGACGACGACGATGCCGCCCGCCAGCAGCGTGGCGCCGCGCCGCGCACGATCGAGGACGGACAGCGCGGCATTGCCCAGCGCGTGGCGCAGCAGCAGCGTGCGCTCGGGCACGCCGCGCGCGCGCGCCGCGTGCACGTGCGGCGCGCCCAGCGCCGCCAGCAGCACGCCGCGCGTGGTGCGCGCGACGAACACGGCGGCCGCAGGCGCCAGCGCGAGCGTGGGCAGCAGCAGGTGCTGCAGCCACGCGCCGATGCCTTCGGCGAGCGGCCGGTAGCCCTTTGCGGGCAGCCAGCCGAGCTCGAGCGACAGCAGCCAGAGCAGCAGATAGCCGAGCACGAACACCGGCACCGAGACCGTGAGCAGCGACACGCCGCCCAGTGCGCGGTCGAGCCGGGCGCCCGGGCGCCATGCCGCCAGCACGCCCATCGGCAGCCCGGTGGCCACGGCGACGACGACGGCGAGCGCCGCCAGCGACAGCGTCGGCCCCAGCCGCGGCGCGATCACGGCCGTGACCGCGCTGCCGGCCTGCGTGCTGTGCCCGAGATTGCCCAGCGCCATGCGCGCCAGCCACGCCAGGTACTGGGCCGGCAGCGGGCGCTCGAGTTGCGCCGACGCGCGCAACGCGTCGATCCGCTCGGGCGTGGCGACGCCACCGCCCGCGACCGCGGCCGGGTCGGCAGCCGCGAGCTGCACCAGCGCAAAGACGATGGCCGAGACGATCAGCAGCGTCGCCAGGGCCGCCAGGAGCCGGCGTGCGAGTAGGGCGAGCATTTGGGTGCCGAGTTTGCCTCGAACCTGCGCCGGCTCCCGATGCCGCAGCGCGAGCGCCGTGACGGATGTGGGCGTGTGCGCGTGCGGCGACGCCCTGCCGGGCCCGTCGGCGTCGCCGCCCGGCCACGCCACAACACGGCCCCGCCCGCAGGCCGCGCGTTCAGTCGGCCACGTAGGCCGCGGCCAACGTGCGCAGGTGCGCGCCCGAGGCGTCGTCCAGGTGCGGCATCAGCAGCGCCAGCGTGTGGTAAGCGCCACGGCCCAGCGCCGCGGCGGCACGCTCGGGCTCGAGCGCACGGCGCGGGTCGCGCACGTATTCGTAGCTCAGCCAGTAGGTCAGCACCACGACCATCGCGGTCGCGCAGGGCGCGGCGTCCTTGCCCGCCAGGCGTGCCGCGCCGCTGCGCGCCAGGCCCTCGAGCATGGTGTGCACGGCGCGGCTCTTGTGGCGCAGCACGGCCTGGAAATTCGTCTCCAGCCGCCGGTTCTTGCTCAGCAGGTCGTTGAGGTCGCGGTACAGGAAGCGGTACTTCCAGATCAGCTCGAAGAGCATGTGCACGAACAGCCACGCGTCCTCGACGTTCTCGACGCCGTCGGCGGCGCCGAGGATCGCGGTCAGCGCGCGCTCGTAGCGGTCGTACAGGCTGTTGATCAGCTCGTCCTTGGCCGGGTAGTGGTAATAGAGATTGCCCGGGCTGATCTCGAGCTCGGCCGAGATCAGCGTCGTGCTGACGTTGGGCTCGCCGAAGCGGTTGAACAGCTCGAGCGTCACCTCGAGGATGCGCTCGGCGGTGCGGCGCGGTCTCTTCTTCGTCGACGCGGGCGATGCGGCGGCCATGGCCGGCGCATTCTTGCACTGCGCCGCAGCGGCAGGGGCGGCTGCCTACAATCGCGCGCTTCCATGCCCGCGGTCCGCTTCGACAACGTCACGAAAGTCTTCCCGGGCGTGCACGGCACGCGCGCACTCGACGGCGTGAGCTTCGACATCGAGGCCGGCGAGTTCTTCGGCCTGCTGGGCCCCAACGGCGCCGGCAAGACGACGCTGATCTCGGTGCTGGCGGGCCTCGCGCGCGCCACCTCCGGGCGCGTCACCGTGATGGGCCACGACGTGGTCGACGACTTCGCCGCGGCGCGCAAGTCGCTGGGCATCGTGCCGCAGGAGCTGGTGTTCGACCCGTTCTTCAACGTGCGCGAGACGCTGCGCATCCAGAGCGGCTACTTCGGCGTGCGCCGCAACGACGACTGGATCGACGAGCTGCTGGCCCACCTCGGGCTCGAGGACAAGGCGCTGGCCAACATGCGCCAGCTCTCGGGCGGCATGAAGCGGCGCGTGCTGGTGGCGCAGGCGCTGGTGCACAAGCCGCCGGTGATCGTGCTCGACGAGCCGACGGCCGGGGTCGACGTCGAGCTGCGCCAGTCGCTGTGGGGCTTCGTCGCGCGCCTGAACCGCGAGGGCCACACGGTGCTGCTGACGACGCACTACCTGGAGGAGGCCGAGGCGCTGGCCGGGCGCATCGCGATGCTCAAGCACGGGCGCATCGTCGCGCTCGACCGCACCTCGGCGCTGCTGGCGCGCGCGGCGAGCACGATGCTGCGCTTCAAGACCGACGACGCGCTGCCGCCGGGCTTGGCGGCGCAGGCGCGCGTCACCGGGCGCATCGTGCAACTGCGCGCGCGCGACGCCGGCGAGGTCGAGCACCATCTGGCGGCGTTGCGCAGCGCCGGCGTGCACGTCGAGGAGCTCGAGATCGGGCACGCCGACCTCGAGGACGTCTTCGTCGAGATCATGCACCGCGAGCCGGCGGCGGCGCCCGCGGGAGCCGCGGCGTGAGCCTCGAAGGTGCGGGCACGCTCTTTCGCAAGGAGCTGCTGCGCTTCTGGAAGGTGGGCTTCCAGACCGTGGCCGCGCCGGTGCTGACGGCGATGCTGTACCTGCTGATCTTCGCCCACGTGCTCGAGGACCGCGTGCAGGTCTACCCGGGCGTCGGCTACACCAGCTTCCTGATCCCGGGGCTGGTGATGATGAGCGTGCTGCAGAACGCCTTCGCCAACAGCTCGAGCTCGCTCATCCAGAGCAAGATCACCGGCAACCTCGTGTTCCTGCTCGTCACGCCGCTGGACCACCGCGCCTGGTACGTGGCCTACGTCGGCGCCTCGGTCGTGCGCGGGCTGGCCGTGGGGGCCGGCGTGCTCGCGGTCACGGTGTGGTTCGTGCCGCTGCGCATGGCCGAGCCGGCGTGGATCGTCGTCTTCGCGCTGCTCGGCGCGGCGCTGCTGGGCTCGCTCGGGCTGGTGGCGGGGCTGTGGGCGGAGAAGTTCGACCAGATGGCCGCGTTCCAGAACTTCATCATCGTGCCGATGACGTTCCTGTCGGGCGTCTTCTACTCGGTGAATTCGCTGCCCGGCATCTGGTTCACCGTGAGCCACTTCAACCCGTTCTTCTACATGATCGACGGCTTTCGGCGCGGCTTCTTCGGCGTGAGCGACATCTCGCCATGGACCAGTCTGGCCGTCGTCGCCGGCGCCTTCGTGGGCGTCGCCGCGCTCACGCTGCGGCTGCTGGCCAGCGGCTACAAGCTGCGCGTGTAGCACGTGCAAGACCGTGCGCCGGCGGCCGGCACGTGGCGGGCCGATAATCGGCGCCCATCCGTTCCGGTCCGCCCATCCATGTTGCCCATCCACGACGCCAGCGACGACAAGCCCGCCAAGGGCGACAAGGCCGAGAAATCCGAGCGCGGCGGCAGCCTGGTCGAGCAGCTCGCGTTCAAGTCGCGCTACGTGCTGGTGTTCGGCGAGATCGACGACAAGCTGGCGCGCGCGACCTGCGAGCGCCTGATCCTGCTGGCGCAGGAGTCGGAGGCGCCGATCCAGCTGCTGATCAGTTCGCCCGGCGGGCACGTGGAAAGCGGCGACGCGATCCACGACATGATCCGCTTCGTGCGCGCGCCGGTCACGACCATCGGCAGCGGCTGGGTGGCCAGCGCCGGCACGCACATCTTCCTCGCCGCGCCCAAAGAGCGGCGCCTGGCGCTGCCCAACACGCGCTTCATGATCCACCAGCCGGCGGGCGGCGCCGGCGGGCGCGCCAGCGACATCGCGATCCAGGCCAAGGAGATCATCAAGACGCGCGAGCGCATCGCGCGCGTGATCGCGCGCGAGACCGGGCACAAGCTCGACAAGGTGCTCGCCGACATGGAGCGCGACTACTGGATGAGCGCCGAGGAGGCCGTGGCCTACGGCATCGTCGGGCGCATCGTCGAGCGGCAGAAGGATCTGGGCTGAGGATCTGAAGATGGACGAACCGACGGTCGACGAGGTCCGCCGCTACATCGCGGCCGGCCTGCCCTGCACGGCGCTCGCGGTCGAGGGCGACGGGCGTCACTTCTTCGCCACCATCGTGTCGGCGGAGTTCGAGGGCCTGAACCGCGTGCGCCGGCATCAGCGGGTCTACGCGGCGCTGGGCGATAGAATGCGCGAGCAGGTGCACGCGCTGTCCATGCAGACCCTGACCCCCGCCGAGTACGCGGCGGCGTCGCCCGAGGCGCCGCATCCGCCTTCGGCCGCCGGCCTGCCCGACGACCCCTGAATCGCGCGGCGCATCCGCAGCGCTGCCGGGGTGGCGGCGCGCTGCGACATCCGCGCGGCGCGGCCGGCGTGGCACGGTGCCGGCCGAACCCGTCGCAGGCCGCGCAGACGAACCGCGGCGAACCGCGACGATCCCCGACGCACACCGATGATCACGCTCGCGCTGTCCAAGGGACGCATCTTCGACGAATCGCTGCCGCTGCTGGCGGCGGCTGGCATCGAGGTGCTGGACGACCCCGAGACGAGCCGCAAGCTGATCCTCGCCACCAGCCGCGCCGACCTGCGCGTGGTGCTGGTGCGCGCTTCGGACGTGCCGACCTATGTGCAGTACGGCGGCGCGCATCTGGGCGTGGCCGGGCTGGATGTGCTGCTCGAGCACGACGACGGCCTGTACCGGCCGCTCGATCTGGCGATCGCGCGCTGCCGCCTGAGCGTGGCCGTGCGCGAGGATTTCGACTACGCGAACGCGGTGCGCCAGGGCTCGCGCATCCGCGTCGCCACGAAGTACACGCAGATGGCGCGCCGGCATTTCGCCGCCAAGGGCGTGCACGTGGACCTGATCAAGCTGTACGGCTCGATGGAGCTGGCGCCGCTCACCGGCCTGGCCGACGCGATCGTCGATCTGGTGTCCACCGGCGGCACGCTGAGGGCGAATCGGCTGCTCGAGGTCGAGCAGATCATGGACATCTCGGCACGCCTGGTGGTCAACCCCGCGGCGCTCAAGATCCGGCGCGAGCCGATGCGCGCGCTCATCGACGCCTTCGAGCGCGCGGTGCAGGAGCGGGCATGAGGGTGCGGCCGGGCCTGCACGCGCTCGCGCGGCGCTGCGTGCAAGAGGGAGCAGGGCAATGACCGGTGCCGTGCAGATCAGGCGCCTGGCCACCTCGGCGCCTGACTTCGAGCAGCGCTTCGAGGCGCTCAGGCGCTGGTCGGCCGAGGCCGACGAGGCGATCGAGTCGCGCGTCGGGCAGATCCTGGCCGACGTGTGCGCCCGCGGCGACGCGGCGCTGCTCGAGTACACGCAGCGCTTGGACGGCGTGGCGGCATCGTCGATGTCCGAGCTCGAACTGGGTGCGGCCGAACTGCGCGCCGCGCTGGACGCCGTCACGCCGGCACAGCGCCAGGCGCTCGAAGCGGCGGCGGCGCGCGTGCGCGAGTACCACCAGCGCCAGCTCGAGGCCTGCGGCCGCGGCTTCGCCTACCGCGACGCCGAGGGCACGCTGCTCGGCCAGAAGGTGACGCCGCTCGATCGCGTGGGCATCTACGTGCCGGGCGGCAAGGCGGCGTACCCGTCGAGCGTGCTGATGAACGCCGTGCCGGCGCAGGTGGCAGGCGTGGGCGAGATCGTCATGGTGACGCCGATGCCTGTGCATGCGGCCGACGTCGACCGGCCGCAGGCGGCCCGCGGGCGCCATGCGCTCGTCCTGGCCGCGGCGCACCTGGCGGGCGTGCATCGCGTCTTCACGATCGGCGGCGCGCAGGCGGTGGCGGCGCTCGCCTACGGCACGGCCAGCGTGCCGCGCGTGGACAAGATCACGGGCCCCGGCAACGCGTACGTCGCGGCGGCCAAGCGGCGCGTGTTCGGCGCGGTCGGCATCGACATGATCGCCGGCCCGAGCGAGATCTGCGTACTGGCCGACGGCAGCACGGCGGCCGAATGGGTGGCGATGGACCTGTTCAGCCAGGCCGAGCACGACGAACTGGCGCAGAGCATCCTGCTCAGCCCCGACGCCGCCCATCTCGACGCGGTGCACGCCGAGATCGAGCGGCTGCTGCCCGCGCTGCCGCGCCGCGACGTGATCCGCGCCAGCCTCGAGGGCCGGGGCGCACTCGTGCACACTCGAAGCATGGAAGAAGCCTGCGAGCTGGCCAACCGCATCGCGCCCGAGCATCTCGAGCTGAGCGTGCGCGAGCCCGCGCGCTGGGAGCCGCTCGTGCGGCACGCCGGTGCCATCTTCCTCGGTGCCTGGACGAGCGAGAGCCTGGGCGACTACTGCGCCGGCCCGAACCACGTGCTGCCGACGGCGGGCACGGCGCGCTTCTCGTCGCCGCTGGGCGTCTACGATTTCCAGAAGCGCACCAGCCTGATCGAGGTGAGCGCGGCGGGTGCGGCGCGGCTCGGGCCGATCGCGGCCGAGCTGGCGCACGGCGAGGGCCTGCAGGCGCACGCACGCGCGGCCGAACTGCGGCTCGGCGGGCACCGATGAGCACCCCGGACCTCGCCGCGCGCCTGCGCCGCACGATCCGGCAGGACGTGCAGTCGATGCAGGCCTACGCCATCCAGCCCAGCGCCGGGCTGGTCAAGCTCGACGCGATGGAGAACCCCTACCGCCTGCCGCCGGCGCTGCAGCGCGAGCTGGGCGAGCGTCTGGCGCGCGTGGCGATCAACCGCTACCCGGGTGAATGCACGGCGCGGGTGACCGCGGCGCTGACGCAGTTCGCGCAGCTGCCCGCCGGCTGCAAGACGATGATCGGCAACGGCAGCGACGAACTGATCGACCTGCTCGCCGTGGCCTGTGACCTGCCGCCGGGCCAGGCCGCGCACGGCGCTGCGGCGACGATCCTGGCGCCGCTGCCCGGCTTCGTGATGTACGAGCTGAGCGCGCGGCTGCGCGGACTGTCCTTCGTCGGCGTGCCGCTCACGAGCGGCTTCGGGCTCGACCTGCCGGCCATGCTGGCGGCGATCGAGCGCCACCGTCCGGCGCTCACCTACATCGCCTATCCGAACAACCCGACCGCGAACCTGTTCGACGACGCCGCCATCGAGCGCATCGTCGCTGCCGTCGGGGCACAGCACGGCTTCGTCGTCTTCGACGAGGCGTACCAGCCGTTCGCCGCGCGCAGCTGGATGCAGCGCATGGCTGCGCATCCGCACGTGCTGGTGCTGCGCACGCTCAGCAAGTTCGGCCTGGCCGGCGTGCGGCTCGGGTACCTGAGCGCTGCGGCGGCGCTGATCGACGAGATCGACAAGGTGCGCCCACCGTACAACGTGAGCGTGCTCAACGCCGAGGCGGCGCTGTTCGCCCTCGAGCATGCCGACGAGTACGCGCGCCAGGCGGCGCTCATCCGCAGCGAGCGCGAGCGCGTGCAGCGCGCGCTGGCGGCGCTTGCCGGCGTGCAGCCGTTCGAAAGCGAGGCCAACATGATCCTGGTGCGCGTCGGCGACGCCAAGCGCGTGTTCGAAGGCATGAAGGCGCGCGGCGTGCTCGTCAAGAATGTCGCCGCCATGCACCCGCTGCTTGCCGGCTGCCTGCGCCTGACGGTGGGCACGCCCGAGGAGAATGCGCAGATGCTCGCCGCGCTGAAGGAATCGCTGTGACGACGCTGGCTGCGCGCAGGGCCGAAGTGCGCCGCGACACCAAGGAAACACGCATCCGCGTCGCGCTCGACCTCGACGGCAGCGGCGCCGCCAAGCTTGCCACCGGCATCGGCTTCTTCGACCACATGCTCGAGCAGATCGCGCGCCATGGCCTCGTCGACCTCGAGGTCGAGGCCGCGGGCGACCTGCACATCGACGGCCACCACACGGTCGAGGACGTGGGCATCACGCTCGGCATGGCGCTGGCGCAGGCGGCGGGCGACAAGCGCGGCATCGCACGCTACGGCCACGCCTACGTGCCGCTGGACGAGGCGCTGGCGCGCGTGGTCGTCGACCTGTCGGGGCGACCGGGGCTGCACATGCGCGCGGCGTTCACGAGCGCGGCGATCGGCGGCTTGGACACGCAGCTCGTGCACGAGTTCTTCCAGGGCTTCGCCAACCACGCGCTGCTCACGCTGCACATCGACAGCCTGCACGGCAGCAACGCGCACCACCAGTGCGAGTCGATCTTCAAGGCCTTCGCGCGCGCGTTGCGCATGGCGCTGGCGCCGGACGCGCGCAGCGCCGGCGTGATCCCGTCGACCAAGGGAGCGCTGTAGTCCGGGCATGGATACGGTCGCGGTCGTCGACTACGGCATGGGCAACCTGCGCTCGGTGTCGCAGGCGCTGGCGCACGTGGCGCGCGACGCCGATGCCAGGGTCGTCGTGACCGCCAACGCCGAGGAGGTCTACGCGGCGACGCGCGTCGTGCTGCCGGGGCAGGGCGCGATGCGCGAGTGCATGCGCGAGCTCGCTGCCTCGGGCCTCGAGGCGGCGGTGCGCGACGCCGCCCGGAGCAAGCCGCTGTTCGGCGTCTGCGTCGGCATGCAGATGCTGCTCGAGCACAGCGAGGAGCAGGACACGCCGGGCCTCGGGCTCGTCCCGGGGCGCGTGCTGCGCTTTCGGCTCGAGGGGCGGCACGCGAGCGACGGCAGCCGGCTCAAGGTGCCGCACATGGGCTGGAACCGCGTGCGCCAGCTGCCGGCCGCGCGTCCGCACGCACTGTGGCGTGGCGTGCCCGACGACGCCTGGTTCTACTTCGTGCACAGCTTCCACGCCGCGCCCGCCGATGCCTTGCACGGCGTCGGCGAGACCGAGTACGGCCTGCGCTTTACCAGTGCGCTGGCGCGGGATAATATTTTCGCCACCCAGTTCCACCCCGAGAAGAGCGCCGCCCACGGCCTCACCCTGTACCGCAACTTCCTGCGCTGGTCTCCCTAGGCTTACACCACCGGGACGGGCCGCAGCCGGCTTGCCGACACGGGCTTGCCGCGCTGCACCATCGCCGGCTCTCCCACTCGCCGCGCCATCGCGCCATGCTGCTGATTCCGGCCATCGACCTCAAGGACGGCAAGTGCGTCCGTCTGCAACAAGGCGACATGAACGCCGTCACCACGTTCGGCGACGACCCGGCCGCGATGGCGCAGCGCTGGCTCGATGCAGGGGCCAGGCGGCTGCACCTCGTGGACCTGAACGGCGCCTTTGCCGGTCGCCCGGTCAACGAGGGCGCGGTCAAGTCCATCCTGCGCGTGGTGGGCGAGCGCATTCCGGTGCAGCTGGGCGGCGGCATCCGCGACCTCGACACCATCGAACGCTATCTCGACGACGGCATCGCCTACATCGTGATCGGCACGGCGGCGGTGAAGAACCCGGGCTTCATGAAGGACGCCTGCAGCGCCTTCGGCGGCCACGTCATCGTCGGCCTCGACGCGCGCGAGGGCAAGGTGGCCACCGACGGCTGGAGCAAGCTCACCGGCCACGAGGTGGTGGACCTGGCCAAGAAGTTCGAGGGCTACGGCGTCGAGAGCGTGATCTACACCGACATCGGCCGCGACGGCATGCTCACCGGCATCAACATCGAGGCCACCGTGAAGCTGGCGCGGTCGCTCACCATTCCCGTCATCGCCTCCGGCGGCCTGGCGGGCATCGAGGACATCGAGAAGCTGTGCGCCGTCCAGGCCGACGGCGTGGCCGGCGTCATCTGCGGGCGCAGCATCTACACGGGTCAGCTCGACTTCGCCGCGGCGCAACAGCGCGCCGACGGGCTGAGCAGCGCCGGATAGCCGCGCAGCGGACGTCGGCACGCCGCATGCTCGCCAAGCGCATCATCCCGTGCCTGGACGTGACCGGCGGTCGCGTCGTCAAGGGCGTCAACTTCGTCGCGCTGCGCGACGCCGGCGACCCGGTCGAGATCGCCGCCCGCTACGACGAGCAGGGTGCCGACGAGCTGACCTTCCTCGACATCACCGCCACCAGCGACGGGCGTGACCTGATCCTGCCGATCATCGAGGCGGTGGCCTCGCAGGTCTTCATCCCGCTCACCGTGGGCGGCGGCGTGCGCACGGTGGCCGACGTGCGACGTCTGCTCAATGCCGGCGCCGACAAGGTGAGCTTCAACTCGGCCGCGATCGCCGATCCCGAGGTCATCCGGGCCGCCAGCGAGCGCTACGGCGCGCAGTGCATCGTGGTCGCGATCGACGCCAAGCGCCGCCGCGGCGACGACCTCGCTGCGCGCGGCGCGGGCTGGGACGTGTACACGCACGGCGGGCGCCGCAACAGCGGCCTCGATGCCGTCGCCTGGGCGCGCCGGATGACCGAACAGGGCGCGGGCGAGATCCTGCTCACCAGCATGGACCGCGACGGCACGCGCAGCGGATTCGACCTCGAGCTCACGCGCGCGGTGAGCGATGCCGTGCCGGTGCCGGTCATCGCCTCGGGCGGCGTCGGCACGCTCGAGCACCTGGTCGACGGCATCCGCATCGGCGGCGCCGATGCGGTGCTGGCGGCGAGCATCTTCCACTACGGCGAGTTCACCGTCGCGCAGGCCAAGTCGCGGCTCGCGCGCGAGGGCATCACGGTGCGCATGTGAGCGCTGCGCCCCGCGGTGCGCCGCCCGGCGAGGTGCGCATCATCGGCGGGCGCTGGCGCCGCAGCAAGCTGGCGGTGCCCGCACGCCCGGGGCTCAGGCCGACACCCGAGCGCGTGCGCGAGACGCTGTTCAACTGGCTCGGCCAGGATCTTGCCGGCTGGCGCGTGCTCGATGCCTTCGCGGGCAGCGGGGCCCTGGGCTTCGAGGCCGCCTCGCGCGGTGCCGCCGAGGTCGTGCTGCTCGAGCGCGACGCGCCGATGTGCCGCGCGCTCGAAGCCTCGCGCCAGCGCCTGGACGGCCAGGCGTTGCGCGTCGAATGCGTCGATGCCCTGGCCTGGATGCGCGCCGCCGCGCCGGCGCTGGCCGGGCACTTCGACCTCGTGCTGCTCGATCCACCCTTTGGCGCCGCGCTGCTGCCGCGTGCACTCGCCGCCGCGATGCCGCTGCTGGCAGCAGGCGGCTGGCTCTATGTCGAGAGCGGCGAGGCGCTGGAGTCGCTGCCGGCGGGCCTGGCGCCTCATCGCGAGCTGCTCGCGGGCGCCGTGCACGCGCAGCTGCTGCGTCGCACGGCCGCTGCGGACCGATCGTGCGTGACGACTGTGCGTGACGACTGTGCGTGACGACTGTGCGTGACGACTGTGCGCGTCTACGACGGTGCCGGTCGACGGCGCCGGTCGACGCGCGCGCGTTGCACGCAGGTTGATCGCAAGCCGGGCGCCGCTAAACTGCCGCCGTCCGCCCAGCCGAGAACGTCGACGTGGCCCCTTCCGCTCCGCTGATCGCCGTCTACCCAGGCACCTTCGACCCGATGACGCTCGGGCACGAGGACCTGATGAGGCGTGCCGCACGCCTGTTCGACCGTCTGATCCTCGCCGTGGCCGCCGGCCACCACAAGCGCACGATGTTCACGATCGCCGAGCGGCTCGAGATCGCGCGCGAGATCGCCGCGCCGTATCCGAACGTCGAGGTCACGGCCTTTCGCGGCCTGCTGCGTGACTTCGTCGTGGAGCATGGCGGCAAGGTCGTCGTGCGCGGCCTGCGCGCGGTGACCGACTTCGAGTACGAGTTCCAGATGGCGGGCATGAACCGCCAGCTCATGCCCGAGGTGGAGGCGGTGTTCCTGCCGCCGTCGGATCAGTTCCCGTTCGTCAGCGGCACCTTCGTGCGCGAGATCGCCAGCCTGGGTGGCGATGTCTCCACGTTCGTGGCCCCCTCGGTGCTGCGGCGGCTCAACGAGCGCGTCGCGCAGCACGAGGAGGACTAGGCGCGCGCTCGACCGTTCGCGCGCTGCGTGCGCTGCGCGCGCTCGACCGTTCGCGCACTGCGTGCGCTGCGCGCGCTCAACCGTTCGCGCGCTGTGACCGTGGCGCGGCGGCCCGAAAGACGCCGTCGGCGGGGCGCGGCGCGCGCGGCTTCGCGTGGCGGCGCTGCGCATGAGGTTGCGAGTCGTGATGCGGCTTCGTCCCCACCCGCTGCGACGCGGCCATCGGCGCGGCGACGCGAAATCCCGCCGGCAGCCGCGCCTGCATCTGCTCGTTCACGCGTCGCTCGGCGGCCAGGCTCATGTCGAGACGACGATCGCGATCGGCCACCGCGCGCGCCTGGGCGACCTGCTCGACGCTGCGCGCGTCGGCCATGTCGAGCCGACGCCCTTCGGCGCAGGGCCGGTCGCCGTAGCTGCGCCCATCGAGTCCGCAGCGGTAGACGTCGGCGGCCGGCGCGGCAGCGGCAACGAAGAACAGCACGGCCACGAAGTGTCTGCTCATGTCGAACCTCCCTGCGGTTGTATGGTCGGCGTCACGTCCGCACTGCCTCGCGTGCCGCCGGCAGGATGTGCAGCAGGCGCCGGGGCAGGCGGGGGTGTCGGTGCGCGCGCCGCTGCGGCTGTCCCTGTGTCCTTGGCCGGGCGCGGCGGAACTGCCGCCCCGGCGATGTCGGGAGGCGGCGCCGGCGGCCGCGGCGGCTTGGGGCGCGGCGGCCTGGCGTGCACGAGCGCCACCGCCTTGGCCATGTCGCCCGCCGTCAGCGCGTCGCTGGCGCCGAGCGAGCGCTCGATCGCCTTGCCGATCGCCTCGCGCTGGTCGGGCGAGGGCTTGCGCAGCACGTAGTTGACGACCTCGGCCTTCACGCCGGGGTGGCCGATGCCCAGGCGCAGGCGCCAGAACGCAGGCGTGCCGAGCATCGCCTGGATGTCCTTGAGGCCGTTGTGGCCGGCGACGCTGCCGCCGTCCTTGAGCTTGGCCTCGCCGGGCGGCAGGTCGAGTTCGTCGTGCACGACGAGGATCTGCTGCGGCTCGATCTTGAAAAAGCGCGCCAGCCCCGCCACCGCGACGCCCGAGCGGTTCATGTAGGTCATCGGCTCGAGCAGCCACACGGGCCCGGCCGGCAGGTTGACGCGTGCCACCAGCGCCTGATAGGCGCGCTCGGGCACCAGGCGTGCGCCGAGCTTGGCGGCCAGCGCCTCGAGCCACCAGAAGCCGGCGTTGTGGCGCGTGGCCTCGTACTCGGTGCCCGGGTTGCCCAGGCCGACGAAGAGTCGAATCATGGCTGCGGATTATCGGCAGGGCGGCAGCGCGCAGCCCGCACCGAAGTGAGGCCCGCCGAGGTGGGGTGCGTCGCCACGGCGCCTTCCCCCCCGAAGGCGGGGAGCCGGCCACGAAGACACCACAGTTGCCGACAATGCGGGGCCCGCATCACCTGGTCAGGAGGTACCGGATGGACCGCTTGCACTTCGCGCAGGGCCGCCGGTTCGCGGCCTGCGTCGCGCTCGCCTTCGTCGCCTTCGGTGGGCGCGCGCAAACCGCGCCGCCTGCGCAGCCCATCTCGGAGCAGCGCATCGCGCAGATCGTGGCCAGCCCCGATCGCAGCGCCGCGGACCGCAGCAACGACCAGCGCCGCAAGCCCGAACAGATGCTGGCCTTCATCGGCCTGCGCCCGGGCATGGTTGCGCTCGACGTGAGCGCGGGCGGCGGCTACACGACCGAGCTGCTGGCGCGTGCCATCGGCCCGACCGGCGTCGTCTACGGTCAGCGTCCGCCGCCACGCGACAGTGGCGGCGGCGCGTCGGCGGCGGCATCGGCGCCGGCAGCGCCGGCGCGCAACGCCGGCGGGCCCGTCGCCGAGCGCGACGCCAGGCTGCGCGCCGGCGGCG
>JAFECX010000224.1 GCA_018241895.1 Pseudomonadota bacterium | reverse complement strand
GACGCGGCGCGGCCGACGCGGCGGGCCCGGGCCGTGCCGCGCGATGTCGCTCGCGGCGCCGCTCCTGCGCGCCGCGCCTTGCGCCGCTCCTGTGCGCCGCGCTTCCCTCGTGCCCCGCCCCCGACTGCCGATGCCTCGCCACACCCCCGCGGATTTCGACTTCGATCTGCCGCGCGAGCTGATTGCCCAGCATCCCGCGGCCGAGCGCAGCGCGGCGCGCCTGCTCGACGGGCGCGCCGCGCCGCCTGCCGACCGTGTCGTGCGCGAGCTGCCGGCGCTGCTCGCGCCGGGCGACCTGCTGGTGTTCAACGACACGCGCGTCGTCAAGGCGCGGCTGCTCGGCGCCAAGGCCAGCGGCGGCGCCGTCGAGGCGCTGGTCGAGCGCGTGCTGCCGGGCCACGAGGTGCTGGCGCACCTGCGCTCGAGCAAATCACCGCGGCCCGGCAGCGTGCTGCGCTTGGCCGGCGCGTTCGACGCCGAGGTGCTGGGCCGCAGCGGGGCCGACGGGTCGCTCTTTCGGCTGCGCTTTCCCGACGATCCGTTCGTGCTGATGGCGCGTCACGGCCATGTGCCGCTGCCGCCCTACATCGCGCACGACGACAGCGCCGACGACGAGCGGCGCTACCAGAGCGTGTTCGCCGCGCGCCCCGGTGCCGTCGCGGCGCCGACCGCGGCGCTGCACTTCGACGCGGCGCTGCTGAGCGCACTCGACGCACGTGGCGTCGGCCGCGCCGCGATCACGCTGCACGTCGGCGCCGGCACCTTCCAGCCGCTGCGCGTCGAGGATCTCGCCGAGCACCGCATGCACAGCGAATGGTTCGAGGTCGGCGCCGGCACGGCCTGCGCCGTCGCCGCCACGCGCGCCGCGGGTGGGCGCATCGTGGCAGTCGGCACGACCTCGCTGCGTGCGCTCGAATCGGCCGCGCTGCGCTCGGCCGACGGCACGGTGCAGCCATGCCGCGGCGACACGGATCTGTTCATCACGCCGGGCTTCGGGTTCCGCGCCGTCGACCTGCTGCTCACCAACTTCCATCTGCCGCGCAGCACGCTGCTGATGCTGGTGGCCGCCTTCGCCGGCTTCGAGCACGTCATGGCGCTGTACCGGCACGCCACCGAGGCGCGCTACCGCTTCTACAGCTACGGCGACGCGATGCTGCTGGCACGCGCGTAGCACGGGCGGCGCGGCTGCGCGCGCAGTGCCGTCGCCGCGGCCGAGCGTCCAGCGCAGCCGCCGCGGCCGAGCGTCGAACGCAGCCGCCGGGGCCGGGCGTCGAACGCAGCCGCTGGGGCTGCGTGCGCGGCGGTGGCCCGCGCCCTCGCCACAATGGCGCCGATGCTGAAGTTCGACCTCCTCGCCACCGAAGGCCACGCGCGCCGCGGCCGCCTCACGCTCAACCATGGCGTCGTCGAGACGCCGCTGTTCATGCCGGTGGGCACCTACGGCAGCGTCAAGGGCGTGCTGCCGCGCTCGCTCGTCGAGATGGGCGCCCAGATCATCCTCGGCAACACCTTCCACCTGTGGCTGCGCCCGGGCCTGGACGTGATCCGCGCCTTCGGCGGCCTGCACCGCTTCGAGGGCTGGGAGCGGCCGATGCTCACCGACAGCGGCGGCTTCCAGGTCTGGAGCCTGGGTGCGATGCGCAGGATCAGCGAGCAGGGCGTGCACTTCGCCAGCCCGATCAACGGCGACCGGCTCTTCCTCACACCCGAGGTCAGCATGCAGATCCAGCGCGTGCTGAACTCGGACATCGCGATGCAGCTCGACGAATGCACGCCGTACCAGAGCGCAGGCCGCGCCACCACCGAGTGCGAGGCGCAGGCGTCGATGCAGCTGAGCCTGCGCTGGGCAGCGCGCAGCCGCGACGAGTTCATGCGCCTGGACAACCCGAACGCGCTCTTCGGCATCGTGCAGGGCGGCATGTACGAGGCGCTGCGCGAGGAGTCGGCGGCACGCCTGGCCGAGCTCGACCTGCCCGGCTACGCCATCGGCGGCGTCAGCGTCGGCGAGCCCAAGGAGGACATGCGGCGCATCATGGCGCACACGCCGCGGCGGCTGCCGGCGCACAAGCCGCGCTACCTGATGGGCGTGGGCACGCCGGAGGACCTGGTCGAAGGCGTGGCACAGGGCGTGGACCTGTTCGACTGCGTGATGCCCACGCGCAACGCGAGGAACGGCCACCTCTTCACGCGCTGGGGCGACCTGAAGATCCGCAACGCACGCCACAAGGCCGACCCGCGCCCGCTCGACCCGAGCTGCGGCTGCCACGCCTGCCAGGGCACGAGCGCCGCCGACGGCACGGTGAGCGGCGGCTTCAGCCGCGCCTACCTGCACCACCTCGAGCGCTGCGGCGAGATGCTGGCACCGATGCTGGCCAGCATTCACAACCTGCACTACTACGTGAACCTGATGCGCGAGGTGCGCGCGGCGATCGAGGCCGGCCGCTTCGAGGCGTTTCGCGCACAGTTCGCGGCCGACCGCGCGCGCGGCATCGAGTAGGCGCAGCGCGTAGGGCGCTGCGCCGCTTCGCGCAGATCGCGGCCGCCGCGCATGCACGTGCGCTTCGCTGGCCCACGCACGGCAGGCCGCGTGCTCAGCGCGCTGCCGAGCGCTCGACGAGGCCCCGGGCGCCGTCGAATTGCGCCAGCGCCGTGGCCAGCCAGGGCAGCAGCGGCGCGAGCGTGGCGTGCAGCGTGTGCGGCGGGTTGGCGACGAAGACGCTGCTGCCCATCAGGCCGAAGCCTTGCGCGTCGGCGCGCGCCACCGTCAGCCGCGCGTGCAGCCAGCCGCGCCGGGCCTGCGCGTCGGCGGCCGCCTTCAGGCGTTGCGGCAATTGCGCCGATTCGACCAACTGCAGCTGCGGCAGCCAGACGATCACCACCGCCTCGGCAAAGCGCGTGAGCGTCTCGCGCAGCGCGGCCAGCGCACGCGCGTAGTCGGTCTTGATCTCGTAGGGCGGATCGATCAGCACGACGCCGCGGCGCGTGGGCGGCGGCAGCACCGACTTGAGTGCCGCGTAGCCGTCGGCCTGGCGCACCTCGACGCCGGGCTCGGCGCCGAGGTACGAGGCGAGGATCTTGGCGTCGGTGGGGTGCAGCTCGAACAGGCGCAGCTGGTCCTGCGGCCGCATCAGCAGCCGCGCGATGGCGGGCGACCCCGGATACTGGCGCAGCGCGTCGCCGCCGTTGAAGCGGCGCACGAGGTCGACGTAGGCCTGCACGGACGCCGGCAGGTCGCTGCGCGCGACGAGGCGGCCGATGCCGTGCTCGAACTCGCGCCGCTTGCCGGCCTGCTCGCCGAGCAGCGAGTAGCCGCCGGCACCGGCGTGCGTGTCGACATGGCGCCAGCCCTTGGGCTTGGCGTTCATGTAGGCCAGCACCTCGGCGAGCACGAGGTGCTTGAGCACGTCGGCATGGTTGCCGGCATGAAAGCCGTGACGGTAGGCGAGCATGGCCGCACTGTGCCATGGCTGGCCGGCCACGCCTGGGCCGCGCGCGCCCTGACCTGCGCGCCGATCAGCCGCTCGAGGGCCTCGACCAGATGGCCTCGTTCGAGCGCTGCGATCACGTCCGGCGGCAGGGGTGGCGACGGTTTGGCCATGCCGATCGACGTGTCCGAACGCGCGGCGGGCTCGCGCCGCGAACCTCGGGCGCGTCGGCTGCCGCGAGGCGTCGGCAACTGCGAGCACGCGCCGCCGACCGTCGGGCGTCACTGCACGCCATGACGCGGCGCGCGGCGTCCGCCGGTGGTCTCGGCCGCAGGCCGCCAGGCGCGCCACAGCGCCCACGCCATGACGGTCAGCGCGGCGATGCGCACGCCGGCGGCGAGTGCGGCGTCCCACGACAGCAGGCCCCAGCGGCCCAGGATCTGCGCCCAGTCGTGCGCGTCGTCGGCGTCGCCACCGCCGACCAGCGGCAGCGCCTGCGCCCGCGCGTCGGCCATGTAGCGCGCGACGTTGAGCAGGCTCTCGCCGAACCAGATCAGGCACGCGGCCGCGCCGACGCGCATGCGCTGGCGCTGCATCTGCAGCGCGCAGGCCGCCGGGATCGCCAGCTGCATCAGCGTGCCGCCGTAGACCGCGAGCCGGGCGGAGACGAGGCCGAAGACGGGGTGGCCCGCCTCGTGGAACGCGAGATTGGCCGCATCCAGGATCGGCACCCAGCCCCACAGCAGGTGGCACAGCAGCAGCAGGCCGGCCCACAGCGCCAGCGCGAGCGCAGGCGCGCGCATCTACAGCGCCAGCACCTTGCCGGGGTTCATGATGTTCTTCGGATCGAGCGCGCGCTTGATGCGCTTCATCGCCTCGAGCGCCGCGGGGCCGGCCTCGTCGACCAGGTAGCCCATCTTGTGCAGCCCGATGCCGTGCTCGCCGGTGCAGGTGCCTTCCAGGCGCAGCGCGCGGCGCACCATCTGCTCGGACAGCCGCTCGACCTCGGTCGCCTCACGCGCGTCGTCCGGGTAGAAGAGGTAGCTCAGGTGGAAGTTGCCGTCGCCGACGTGGCCCACGGTCCAGTACGGGATGCCCGAGGCCTCGGCCTCGGCGATGCTCTCGTTGATGCTCTCGGCCAGGCGCGAGATCGGCACACAGGTGTCGGTGCTCTGGCAGCGGCAGCCCGGGCGCAGCTGCAGCGCTGCGAAATACGCCTGGTGGCGCGCCGCCCACAGCCTGGTGCGCTCCTCGGGCGTGCTCGCGTAGCGGAACGCGGTGCCGCCGTGCTCGTGTGCGATGGCCTGCACCGTCTCGGTCTGCTCCTTGACGCCGGCCGCACTGCCGTGGAACTCCATCAGCAGCATCGGCGCCTCGGGCAGCTCGAGCTTGCTGTACTGGTTGACGCCGCGGATGGCGTTGGCGTCGAGCAGCTCGCAGCGCGCGATCGGCACGCCGAGCTGGATGATCTGGATCGTCGTGCGCACCGCGGCGTCGATGCTCGCGAAGGTGCAGATCGCCGCGCTCAGCGCCTCGGGCAGCGGGTACAGGCGCAGCGTGATCTCGGTGATGACGCCCAGCGTGCCTTCGCTGCCGACGTACAGGCGCGTGAGGTCGTAGCCGGCCGAGCTCTTCTTGGCGCGCGTGCCGGTGCGCATGACCTCGCCCTCGGCGGTGACGACGGTGAGCGCGAGCACGTTCTCGCGCATCGTGCCGTAGCGCACGGCGTTGGTGCCGCTGGCGCGCGTGGCCGACATGCCGCCCAGCGACGCGTTGGCGCCCGGGTCGATCGGGAAGAAGAAGCCGGTGTCGCGGATGTCGCGGTTGAGCTGCTCGCGCGTCACGCCCGCCTCGACGGTGACGGTGAGGTCCTCGGCGTTGACGGCGACGATGCGGTTCATGCGCGCGAGGTCGATGCTCACGCCGCCTTGCACCGCGAGCAGATGACCTTCGAGCGAGCTGCCGACGCCGAACGGGATCACCGGCACCGCGTGCTGCGCCGCCTGGCGCACGACGAACGCCACGTCGTCGGTGCTCTCGCAGAACACCACCGCCTCGGGGGGCGGGACGTCGTAGACCGATTCGTCGCGGCCGTGCTGCTGGCGCAGCGCCAGCGCGGTGGAGCAACGCTCGCCAAAGCGCGTGCGCAGCGCCTCGAGCATCGCGGCCGGGATCGGGCGCGCCTGGACGCGCGGGCGGACGTGATCGGGCAGGGGAGCGTTCATCGCGGGGCTCCGGCAAGGGTTCGGGGGCGCAGGGGCCGATGGTAGGCGCAGCAAGAAAGATGGGTGGAGCAAGGCGCGTT
>JAFECX010000223.1 GCA_018241895.1 Pseudomonadota bacterium | reverse complement strand
CGTGCCGCCCGTGCCGCCCGTGCCGCCCGCTGGGCGGCCCGCTTCGCGACGGCCGCGCTGGCCCGCCGCCTTGGCGGCGCCCGCACGCTGCAGCCGCATCATCTGCAGCAGGCGCAGCACGTGCAGCCGCGTCGCCGCCGGCGGCAGCACGGCGTCGACGCGCGTGCCGTACAGCAGCGCGCCGACGCGGTTGCCGCGCCGCGTGACGAGGCGCGCCAGCGCGGCGACGAAGGCCGTCGAGACGGCGCGCTTGGTGATGCCGGCCGAGCCGAAGTCGACGCTGCCCGACAGGTCGAGCAGGAACCAGGCCGTGAGGTCGCGGTCCTCGAGGAACTCGCGCACGTATGGCTGCTGCAGCCGTGCCGTGACGTTCCAGTCGATGTGGCGCACGTCGTCGTGGTACTGGTATTCGCGCAGGTCGGCCAGGTCGACGCCGCCGCCGCGCAGCAGCGTGCGGTAGTCGCCCTGCAGCAGGCCGTCCAGGCGGCGCAGCACCGTCCACTCGAGCCGGCGCAGCAGCTGTTCGGGGGTGGACGCGCCTGCAGCCGTGCCGGCGCGTGCGTCGGCCATCGCCTCAGCCATGGGCCGGATGCTCGAGCGGCTTGTCGGGCGCGGGGATCGCGGCCAGCACGCGGCGCACCAGCTCGTCGGCGTCGATGTCCTCGGCCAGCGCCTCGTAGCTCAGCACGAGCCGGTGGCGCATCACGTCGGGCACGAGGTCGACGATGTCCTCGGGCAGCACGTAGCGCCGTCCGCGCAGCATGGCCAGCGCGCGCGCGCCCTCGACCATGCCGATGGTGGCGCGCGGGCTCGCGCCGTAGGTGATGTGGCGGGCACTGTCGGCCAGGCCGTACCTGGCCGGCGTGCGCGTGGCCGCCACCAGCCGCACCGCGTACTGCATCAGCGCCGGATCGCAGAACACGCTGCGGCACTCGCGCTGCAGCGCGGCGAGCTGGAAGGTGTCGGCCACCGGCTGCACCTCGAGCGGCTCGCCGGTCACGCGCTGCGCGATCACGAACTCCTCTTCCTCGCTCGGGTAGTCGACCAGCACCTTCATCATGAAGCGGTCGACCTGCGCCTCGGGCAGCGGATAGGTGCCCTCGGTCTCGATCGGGTTCTGCGTCGCCATGACGACGAAGGGCTCGGGCACGCGGTGCGCCTGGCCGGCGATCGTCACCTGGCGTTCCTGCATCACCTCGAGCAGCGCGCTTTGCACCTTGGCCGGCGCGCGGTTGATCTCGTCGGCCAGCAGCAGGTTGGCGAACACCGGTCCGAGCGAGGTGCCGAACTCGCCGCTCTTCTGGTTGTAGATGCGCGTGCCGACGAGGTCGGCCGGCACCAGGTCGGGCGTGAACTGGATGCGCTTGAAGCTGCCGCGGATCGTGCGTGCCAGCGTCTTGACGGTGAGCGTCTTGGCCAGGCCCGGCACGCCTTCGACCAGCAGGTGGCCCTGCGCCAGCAGGGCGACGAGCACGCGCTCGAGGAAGCGGTCCTGGCCGACGACGACGCGCTTGACCTCGTACAGGATGCGCTCCATCAGCGTGGCGGTGGATTCGGCGCGTGCCGTGTCGTCCATGGGGAGCCCTCTCGGTCAGAACGGCGGCAGGCCCGCGGCCGCAGCGGCGTTCTCGATCGGCACCGCGAAGCCGATGCCGATGAAGGTGCGCTGCTCGCTCGGGTTGAGGATGGCGGTGACGATGCCGACCACCTGGCCGTCCATCGTCACCAGCGGGCCGCCGCTGTTGCCGGGGTTGGCGGCGGCGTCGAACTGGATCAGGTTGCTGAGCGTCTTGTCGCCCTCGGGGCTGCGGAACTCGCGCTTGAGGCCCGAGACCACGCCGTAGCTGACCGACGGGCCGATGCCGAACGGATTGCCGACCGCGATCACGTGGTCGCCGGGACGCAGGTCGCCGGTCGAGCGCATCGTCGCCGGTTCCAGGTCGTCGGGCAGCGACGCGGCCTTGAGCACGGCAAGGTCGTTCTCGGGCTGCGCGCCGACCATCGTCGCCTCGCTCTCGCTGCCGTCGAAGAAGCGCACGCGGATCTTCTTGGCGCCCCACACCACGTGCAGGTTGGTCAGGATGGTGCCGTTGTCGATGATGACGACGCCGGTGCCCAGGCTGCGCTCGAGCGCGCGCCGCTCGGGCCGGTCGTCGCCCTTGTCGTCCTCGTCCATGAGGCCGACGACGCGCACCACCGAGGGCAGGATCGCCTCGTACGCCTTGGCCGCCTCGGAAGGCCGCGGCTCCTTCTCGAGCGAGGCGCGCACCGCGTGGTCGATGTCGTCCTGCGTCAGCGCCTGGCCCGGCGGGCGCAAGGCGAGCAGCGTGCCCATCGTGGCGACGGCGAACAGCGCGCCGCCCAGCGCCCACAGCGGCGACGCGTGCCGGCGCGCGACGGCACGCCAGCGCCGCCCCGCGCCCGGCGCGTCGGCGCCGT
>JAFECX010000222.1 GCA_018241895.1 Pseudomonadota bacterium | reverse complement strand
GCACCGACGAGGACGACGCGAACACCACCTCGGTGATCATCACCACCGCCGTGACGTTGGCCGGCAGTCGCGCGGCGCCGTACTGCAGCGCGAGGTTGGCGCCGAGGAAGGCCAGGCCCATGCCGAACGTGCCCGCCATCCACAGCGGCGCCGCTGCCGGCAACGCGGGCACCACGCCGTCGACGCCGAGCGCCAGCGCGAGCAGCCCCGCCACCAGCGCGCCGCCCACGAACATCGCCAGCGCGCGCGCCGCATCGGGTTGATCGGCCTCGCGGCGCAGCAGCACGTTGTTGAGTGCGAAGGCGAAGCCGCCGGCCACGCCCAGCCATTCCGCCAGCGTGTGCGGCACGGGCCAGCCGCCGCCGGCAGGTCGCAGCACGACGGCGGCGCCGAGCAGCGCCAGCGCCACGCGCACGAGCGCGAGCGCGCGCACCGACTCGCCCAGCAGCAGCCGCGCCAGCAGCACCGCCCACAGCGGCATCAGGTAGAAGAGCAGCACCACGCGCACGACGTCGCCGATCGTCACGCCCCAGTTGAACGCGGCGTTGGTGGCGCCCGAGGCGAGCACGAGCAGCCACAGCGAGGGCGCGCGCAGCAGCTGGGCGGCCGAGCGCGGGCGCCACAGCACGATGACCAGCGTTGCCACCGCGTAGATGAGGCAGGTCGCCCACAGCGGGTGCAGCCCGGCGCCTTGCAGGGCGCGAAACGGCCACCAGCTCACGCCCCAGACGAAGGCGTTGAGCAGCAGCGCCAGCGCGGCGGCGCTGTGCGACGCTCGGGCGCGGCTCATGCGTCGCGTGGCGGGCGGCAGCCGGCGCCGGGCCGACCGGCTCGATCGGCTCGACCGGCTCGACCGGCTCGACCGGCTCGACCGGCTCGATCGGGCCGCCGCGACGCTGCCGAGGCACGCGATCGGCGCGGGCGCGATGGCGAGGGCACTGCCGACACCGGCCTCAGACCTGTGAATCAACCGCTCGCGCGGGCATGAGTGGTTCGTTCACGGCTTCTCAGTGGCCGTCCCTGCGCGCGATGGCCAGCAGCCTTTGCACCTCGTCGTCATGGTGCCGCAGGTTGTGTCGGTGCCAGCGCCGGATCAGCTCCATCACGCCCGCCACCGCGAGGCCGAACACGGTGATCGCACCGAAGGCCGACAGGCCGAAGCGCGTCATGCCGGCATAGAAGGCGCCCAGGCCGAGCACGCAGGCCTGCTCGTTGAAGTTCTGCACCGCGATCGAGCGCCCCGCACCCATCAGGTTGTGGCCGCGATGCTGCAGCAGCGCATTCATCGGCACCACCAGGTAGCCGCCGAGCGCGCCGAGCACGATGAGGAAGGGCACGGCGACCCCGACGTGGCCGATGAAGATCATCAGCGTCACCGTGAAGCCCATGGCGATGCCCAGCGGGATCACGCCGGTGGCACGGTCGAGCTTCATGATCACCGAAGCGGCCAGCGCGCCGGCCGCGGTGCCGATGGCCACGACGCCGACCAGGCCCGAGGCCTGCGTCGTCGTGTAGCCCAGGGCCACCGCGGCCCAGGCGAGCACGATGTAGCGCAGGTTGCCGCCGGCGCCCCAGAACAACGTCGTCGTCGCGAGCGAGATCTGGCCGAGCTTGTCGTTCCACAGGCGCGCGTTGCACTCGGAGAAGTCGCGCACGAGCTGGCCCAGCCGCGGATTGAACGGCTGCAGCGGCGCCTCGGTGCGCGGGATGTACAGGTTGATGACCGCGGCCACGACATACACCAGCACGAGCGAGGCGATTGCCGCCTCGGGCGGCGTGTCGATGCCGGTGTCGATCCAGGGAATGTCGATGCTCAGCAGCAGCGGCGCGATCCGGGGGCCGACGAGCTGGCCGCCGAGCAGCACGCCGAGGATGATCGAGCCGATCGTCAGGCCCTCGATCCAGCCGTTGGCCTTGACCAGCTGCGACGCCGGCAGCAGCTCGGTCAGGATGCCGTACTTGGCGGGCGAGTACGCCGCGGCGCCCAGCCCCACGACCGCGTACGCCAGCATCGGGTGCGTGCCCAGCAGCATGAACAGGCAGCCCGCGATCTTGATGGCGTTCGAGACGAACATCACCCGGCCCTTGGGCACGGCGTCGGCGAAGGCGCCGACGAAGGGTGCGAGCACGACGTAAAAGAGCGCGAACAGCGGCACCAGCCCGGCGCGGTGCCACTCGGGTGAACCGCCGTTGCGCAGCAGCTCCACCGCGGCGACGAACAGCGCGTTGTCGGCCAGCGAGCTGAAGAACTGCGCCGCCATGATGGTGGAGAAGCCTTTTTTCATCGTGTCGCGCGCGCCGCAGGCGGAAGGCGCCACTCGGTGCCCAGGCCCGTCTCCACATCGTCGAGGCGCGCGGTTTATAGCACGCGGGTTCGACGCGTCGCGACTGGCAGAATGCACGCCACCTCCGCGTGCACCTGCGCGCCGCAGACTCGGCGCCACCACCGCGCGCGGCGTGCGGCGTGCGGCGTGCGCGGAGGGCGCGCCCCGAACATGCCGCGTCCGATCGAAGCCCTCGTGCACCGCAGCGCGCTCGCGCACAACCTGGCGCGCGTGCGCGCCGCCGCGCCCGACGCGCGCGTGCTGGCGGTCGTCAAGGCGAACGCCTACGGCCACGGCATCGAGCGCGTCTACGAGGCCTTGCGCGGCGCCGACGGCTTCGCGCTGCTCGACCTCGCCGAGGCCGAACGCGTGCGTGCGCTGGGCTGGCGCGGGCCCATCGTGCTGCTCGAAGGCGCGTTCGAGCCGCGCGACCTCGAGCACGTCTCGCGCCTGGACCTGTGGCACGTCGTGCATTGCAGCGCGCAGATCGACTGGCTCGCGGCGCACAAGAGCGCGCGCGCGCAGCGCGTGTTCCTGAAGATGAACAGCGGCATGAACCGCCTGGGCTTCGCGCCTGCGGCCTACCGCGCCGCGTGGGCGCGCCTGTCCGCGCTGCCGCAGGTGGGCGAGATCACGCTCGCGACGCATTTCTCGGATGCCGACGGCGCGCGCGGCATCGCGCACCAGGCCGCCATCTTCGACGCCGCCACGCGCGACCTGCCGGGCGAGCGCAGCCTGGCCAACAGCGCGGCGATCCTGCGTCACCGCCTGCCGCAGGTCACGGCCGACTGGGTGCGCGCCGGCATCATGAGCTACGGCAGCGCGCCCGACTTTCCCGCCGGCGACATCGCGCATTGGGGCCTGCGCCCGACGATGACGCTGCGCGCGCGCGTGATCGCCGTGCAGCAGCTCGAGCGCGGCGACACGGTGGGCTACGGCAGCAGCTACACCGCGCCGGGCCCGACGCGCATCGGCATCGTCGCCTGCGGCTATGCCGACGGCTACCCGCGCCACGGCGCCGGCGGCACGCCGGTGCTCGTGGACGGTGTCGCCACCGTGACCGTGGGGCGCGTGTCGATGGACATGCTCGCGGTCGATCTCGGCCCGCTCGCGGACGCCGGCTGCGGCAGCGAGGTGACGCTGTGGGGCGAGGGGCCGCACGGCACGCGGCTGCCGATCGACGAGGTGGCGCGCGCTGCCGGTACCATCGGCTACGAACTGATGTGCGCGCTGGCCGCGCGCGTGCCTGTGCAAACCGTCGACTGAAGTCGAATTCGCCGAGGAGGACGCCGATGCTGCATTACCTTTGGATCGCCATCGTGGGGCTCGTCGTCGGGGCGCTGGCGCGCTTCGTCATGCCGGGCGAGCAGAAGATGGGTCTCGTCATGACCAGCCTGCTGGGCATCGCGGGCTCGCTGATCGCGGGCTTCGTCGGCCAGGCGGTGCACTGGTACGAGCCCGGCCAGCCGGCGGGCTGGATCGCCTCGGTGGTGGGCGCGGTCGTCCTGCTGTACGTCGTCGGCAAGCTCAAGGGCGGTGGCGGCGCCTCCAGGTGAAGCGCGCCGCACGCACGGCGCAGCGCGGGTCGATGCGGCCGAGGTCGCCTTCGACGCGGTGCGCGCGCAGGGTGCCGGCGGCCAGAACGTGAACAAGGTGTCGAGCGCGGCCGTGCTGCGCTTCGACATCCGTGCCTCCAGCCTGCCCGAAGACGTGAAGGCGCGGCTGCTCGCGCGCGCCGATCAGCGCATCGGCGCCGACGGCGTCGTGACGATCAAGGCGCAGGAGTCGCGCAGCCTGCCGCACAACAAGGCGGCGGCGCTGGCGCGTCTGCAGGCGATGGTGGACGCGGCGGCCCGCGTGCCGCGCCGGCGCATTCCCACCTTGCCCACGCGCGCGGCGCGCGAGCGGCGTCTTCGGCTCAAGGCGCTGCGCGGCGCGATCAAGTCGGGCCGCTCTCGCGTGGCGCCGCAGTGAGGACCCGCTCGGCAGCGTGAGCCGCCGTGGGCGCGCGGGCCGCCACGACGGACGGCGCATCGGCTTGTGCAGACGACCGCGCGTCGGCTTGTGCAGACGACGAAGCGTCGGCTTGTGCAGACGACGAAGCGTCTTGTGCCGATGACAACGGCGCCACCGCTGCGCGGGCGCTCGGCGGCACCGGCGCGCGTGTCGCCGCATAGACGCAGCCCACGCACAGCGCCAGGCCGGCAAACGCCAGCGGCGTCGGCTGCCAGCCCTCGAAGGCGGCCGAGATCGCCAGCGCGATCGGCGGCACCAGCACCCCGGTGAGGGCTGCGCGCGCCGGACCCTGGCGCTGCGCGAGCTTGAAGTACAGGCTGAACGCAATCACGGTGCCGAAGGCCGCCAGATACAGCAGCGAGCCCCACCACACCCAGCCGCTGCCTGTGCGCCAGGCGTCGCCGCGCGCCGCAGCCACGGCGTACAGCGCCAGCGCGCCGTAGCCCATGCTGTGGGCGAGCGTCGGGGCCAGCGCGAGGCCCTGGCGCGCCACGCGCAGTGTCAGCGCGTTGCCCAGGGAGGCGCAGGCCGCCGCGCCGAGGCCCAGCGCGAGCCCGCGCGCGGCATCGGGCCGCGTGCCGGCGGCCGCGACTTCGGGCCAGAAGATGAGCGCGACGCCGAACACGCCGCCGGTGCCCGCGGCGAGAAAGCGCCGGCTCACGCGCTGGCCGAGCAGCAGCCGGCCGCTGGCGGCGTTGCCGAACACCATCATCGAAAACAGCAGCGCCACCAGCCCGGAGGGCACGTGACGCTCGGCCTCGTACACGCCCCAGTAGTTGAGCCCGTACTGCGCGACGCCGGCGGCGAACAGCCAGCCGTGCCAGCGCAGCGGGATCGAAAGGCGCTGGCCCTGCGCCCACACCAGCGCGAACATCAGCACGGCGGCGAGCGCGAAGCGCAGCGCGACGCCGTTGAGTGCGGGGGCGCCCTCGAGCTGGTACAGGATGACGTGCCAGGTCGAGGCCCAGATCAGCGTCGGGCCCCAGAACAGCAGGCGCGGGGAGGCGAGGAGACGGAGCAAGGGCCGGATGTCCGCGATCGGCGCGCGGCCGCGAGGTGATGCAACTTTACCGGGCCGGGCGTCGCGCGCGTCGCGGGCGCGCCGGCTCGCACAGGCCGCACAGGCCGCTCGGCCGCTCAGCCGCTCGGCCGCTCAGCCGAGCACGGCCGCGACGAGCTTGTCGTTTTCCCAGTACGCCGAATGCATCCAGAAGTGGTCGCCGACGATGGTCGACAGCGGGGTGTCGATCTGGACGTCGGTCGGTGCCCGGCCGTCGGCGAGCGCGAAGACGGGCGACGCGACGAAGGCGAGCGCGTCCATCGGATGCCACAGGTTGGTCCACCGTTCGATGCCGGCCGACACGCGCGTGCTGTGCCCCGGCATGTACGGCGCCAGCGTGGGCAACTCCTCGAGCACGTGGAACATCGCCGGCTGCGAGCCGAAGGTGACGAGATGCCCGGCGCGCAGGTCGCCCTGCTGCAGCAGCTCCAGCACCACCAGCCCGCCCAGGCTGTGCGCCAGCACGATGATCCTTTCGGTGGTGTCGATGCCGCCCGCGCGTGCGCGCTCGACGACGCGGCGGCGGATCGCGGCGCCATTGGCGGTGTCGCGATAGGCCACGATGTCGCCCAGCGACAGCGCGGTGGCGGTGGCGAGCGCGCCGCGCACGGCCTGGTTGAGCGCGCCCACGGCCTCCGACGTGAGCGAACCCAGCAGGTCGTCGAGCGCCGACACGACCCGTGCCACCGCGTCGCGCACACCGGACACGAGGCCGCGCGTCTCGTAGCCGCTCGTGTCGAGCGGCGTGCCCGCGACGTCGAGGGCGCTGCCGAGCACGGCGCCGAGCGCGCGCAACGTGTCGGGATCCTGCACCCGGCGCACGTAGGTCGTCGTGCGCAACGCCTGGGCGATGGCGGCATGCAGCTCGTCGCCGGCGACGAGGCCGGCGCGCGTCTCGAAGCCGCCGCCCGACGGCGCCGTGCGCGTGCGTGCCGCCTCGGCGATGACGCGCGCGGCGTCGTCTTCCGAGCGCACCGCGTGCGCCTGGACGTTGCGGCGAACGCGGTGGATCGCTTCGAGCAGCGTGTCGCGATCGGCGTCGCTGCGCACGCCGAACGCCTCGGCCACGCGGCTTGGCGGCAGCGCGTCGCGCAGGTTCGCCCCCGAGCCCCCGCCGAGGTCGCCCCAGTACGCCGCCACGACCTTGTACCGGCCGGTGCCCGCGCGTGCGTCGATGCGCTCGCGCAGCGACTGCACGGTCTGCTCGAACTGCGCCTCGTCGCGGTTGGCGACACCGTGGACCACCAGGACGTTGCACGTCATCGGTCGACTCCCAGGTACCGTGCCGACGGATGCGCATACAGCGTGTACGCGAGCCAGGTCGGGTCGCCCTGGCTGCGGATCGCCGCACGCGCGTCGCGAAACGCCGCCCCGAGCGGCTGCGCGGCCACGAGGCCGGCGTAGAACGCATCGGCAAAGCGCGCCGCCGCCGCGTCGCGGATCTCCCACAAGGTGCCGACGAAGGCGCCGGCACCGACGCGCAGGAAACGCGTGGCCCAGCCTTCGGCGCCGGTGTCGGCCAGCGTGGGCGTCGGCGTGTTCGAGCTGCAGGCGTTGACGAAGACGAGGGGCCGGCACGCGTCCAGCGCCCCTTCGAGGGTGCGCCCCACCAGCGCCTGCGTGAATGGCTGGTCGAGCATGATCGACGACGCCGCCGGACGGCCGAACTGCGGCACGTTGTGCGCGGCGAAGTGCATGAGCCCGGCGCGGCGTGACGCGAGTTCGCGCAGCACCTCGTCCACGGTGTGCAGCCGCTGTCCGTTGCCCACGTGCGACTCGACCTGCGCGATCTCGCGGCTCGCCGCACTCGGTGGATCGGGCGGCAGCACGTAGCAGCGCTCGCCCGCACCCAGCTCGAGCGGCGGCCCGGCACCGTAGGGCCAGCGCGTGACGAGGAAGTGATCGCTCAGGAATCCCGGCGCGGGGACATCCGTCAGGTACGCGAGCTCCCACGGCACGGGGTCGTTGTCGCTCAGCACGATCGACAGCCGCTCGGCGGCGCCGACGCTCTGCGTGAGGCGCGCCTGCACCGCGCGCGGCAGCCGGGCGTGCAGGTCGGCGCCCTGGTTGGCGAGGATCGTCTGCACCGCCAGCTCCGAATAGCGCGTGCCGCGCGCCAGTTCGTCGAGCTGCTGCTGCAATCCGCGCGCCGCCAGATCGAGATGGGCGAACGGCACGCGCACGGGCTTCTCGGTGTAGCCCTCGCCGCGGATCTGGAACTCGTAGGTTTCGCGCCGCTCGTCGAGCCGGATCTCGAGCGTGAGCGCGCGCGCGTCGCCCGGCGTGATCGTGGACGGCACCGCGACGCGCTGCCGCGTGCCCTGCGCGCCGGCCTGCACCGTCATCGTGACGTGCACGGCACCGAGGAACTGCTGATCGGCGAACGCCTTGATGTCGATGCCGGCCTCGCCCTCGCGCATGGCGACCAGTTCGAAGCGGAGCGGGTCGGAATCGGCGTCGCGCGGCACCCGGGCCCGCGCCGTCGTGGTCGACGTGGCCGCGAGATGGTCGGTGAGGCTCAGGTCGACCGAGACCCAGCGGCCCTGCTCGGGAATGGCGAAGCCGCGCGTCGGCTCGCAGTGCGCGCCGCGCGCGGCGAGCGTGAACTGCACGTGCACGGCAAAGGCTGCGCGCGGCGGCACCCGCGTGGGCGCGTCGACCGTGAGGTGGCGCGATTGCGCCCCGGCCGCGGCGTCGTGGTCATCGGCGTCGCTGAAGTCGCCCCCGCCGGCGCCGACCGCGCCCGTGAGGGCTGCGGGGTGGTCGGCGACGCTTGGCGCAGGCGCCGGCGCCGCGATCGGCGGCGCGGGCTCTGCGACGACGTCGACGACCCAGCCTGCGGCGTCGAGCCGCCGCACCTCGCGCGCGTACCCGTGGACCGACCCTTCGCGCGGCTTGCCGTCAGGCGGCCCGCCCGCGCGCGCGGCGCCGCTCATGTCGTGCCGGAGGCGGGCTTCGGGATGCTGCGCGGCTCGTCGGCGGGCGCCGTGCCGACCGCGTCGAGGATCGGCATGTGCAGCTCCGTGAAGCGCTGGGTCGACTCGTCCACCGACGCGATCACGCGCCCGCGCTTGACTTCGCGCACCGCCCAGTTCAGCAGGGTGAGGGCGTTGTTGAACAGGTCCTTGCGCGTGGCCAGCCCCGCCTCCTCGGCGATCTGGTCGAGCATGCGCACGCGCTCGGTGGGCAGGACGATCTGCACGCGCGTGGTGTCGCCCTGGACTTCGGGCGCCGCGTCGGCCGGGCTGGCGGGTGGCGCCATGACCATCGTCGTTGCGCCGCGGGCTGCATCGCTCATGGTTCGGCTCCGATGAGTAAAACGTGCTCAGTCTATGCTCATCCGCTGTGCATCGTCAATGTGCCGGTGGTCGAGCCGGAGCGCGCGCGGCGGGCCGCGGCGGCTGAAGGAGAAAAGGCGCTCCGTCGAACAGACCCTCGGGTCGCCCGGGGGGCCGCAGACGGGCCGGGACGCGCGGTTGCAAAGCGGGCGCGCGGGGTCTTCCCGGCCCGGCGCGCCCGCCGCCGCGTTCGGCCGGGCGCTTCGATAATCGCCGCGCGCGGCACACGCACGGGCGCGATCACGCGCCGCGGCCTGGGCCGCGATGGCGACCGAGCGAGCGCATGGTGCATCGACACCCCGAAACCCGGCACGAGGCGACGCCGCCCAGCGTCGGCATCATCGCCAACCCGTCGTCCGGCCGCGATGTGCGCCGCCTGCTCGGCTGGGCCTCGGTGTTTCCCATGTCCGAGAAGATCCATGTCGTGCTGCGGCTGCTGTCGGCGCTGGGCAGCCTCGGGGTCGGGCAGGTCTGGATGGCGCCGGATGCGGCGGGAATCGCCACCCGCGTGCGCGAGGCGCTGGACGCCGCGCGCCGGCACCGGCCGATGCCCGAACTGCGCCTGCTCGATCTGCGCGTGCACGACGACGTGCGCGACAGCGAGCGGGCGGCCGCGGCGCTGGCCGCGCACGGCGTCCGGCTCATCGCCGTGCTCGGCGGCGACGGCACGCACCGCGCCGTCGCGGCGCACTGCGGCGCGGTGCCGCTGGCCACCCTGTCGACCGGCACCAACAACGCGTTCGCGCAGTTGCGCGAGGCGACCCTGGTCGGCATCGCCGCCGCTCTGTACGCCAGCGGCCGCGTCGACGAGGCGCTCGGCCTGCGCACCAACAAGCGCCTGCGCCTGCTCGGCGAGGGCGTCGACGAGATCGCGCTGGTCGACGTCTGCGTCTCGCGCGAGCTGGCGCGCGGCGCGCGCGCCGTCGGCTCGGCCGACGACCTGAGCGACATCTACGTCAGCTTCGCCGAGCCGCAGCAGATCGGCCTGTCGGCCATCGCCGGGCTGACGCACCCGGTGTCGCGCGACGATCCTTTCGGCGTGCACGTGCGCCTGGGGCCCGGGCGCGTGCTGCACGCGCCGCTGCTGCCCGGCGTGCTGCAGCCGGTGTCGATCGCGGCGGTGCAGCGGCTCCTGCCCGGTCGGTGGGCGCCGGTGACGCTCACGCGCGGCACGATCGCCATCGACGGCGAGCGGCACGTCGAGTTCGATGCCCACCAGCGGCTGCACGTCGCGCTCGACCTGCAGGGGCCGCGCAGCATCGCCGTCGAGCGCATCCTGCGCCACGCCGCGCAGCAGGGGCTGCTGTTCGACGAGCCGGGCCCCTGGCCCGTGGCCTGACGCAGGCGCCGGCCGCGGGCGGCCTCAGCCCGCGGGCGCCGGGCGGGCCCATCCACCCCATCGGCCCAAGCGGCCGGCCAGACAGCGGTCGAGCGCCGCGGCGACGGCGTCGCGATCGGCCGCCCGACCCCGTTGCCGGGCCCAGGATGTCGTGCGCCGGCACAGTGCCGCCACATCGTCCGCCGGCGCCCGTTCGTTCCACTGCGGCCCGAGCCCGGCGGCGCCCGGCGCGCCGGCCATCGTGCTCAGGTGGTGCCCGGGCCGCGCTCAGGTCGCGATCAGCCCCAATGCCTGCTCGGGGCCGAAGGTGCTTTCGGCTTCGACCAGGATCTGCTCGATCACGCCCGCCGCCGGGGCGAGCACGTCGTAGCTGGTCTTGACGAGGACCACGCTGGCCACCGTTTGCCCGGCGTCGACGCGCTCGCCCGCCGCGACGTGCCATTTGTCGACCAGCGCCTCGGTGCCGGCGTCGACGCCGGTCCAGGCCTCGGCGGGCAGCACGATCGGCACGCTCACGAGGCGCTTCCTGCGGGCTTGCGCGCCGACATCAGGGCGCGCGCGGCGGCGACGATCGACTCCACCTGCGGAATCACGAACTGCTCGAGCGGGCGGCTGTAGGGGATCGGCACGTCGGGCACCGCCAGGCGCCGCACCGGCGCCCGCAGCCCGACGCTGTCCAGGTTCTCGGCCACCAGCGCGGCAATCTCGCCCGTGAGGCCGAAGCTCAGGTAGTCCTCGTCGGCCACGAGCAGGCGCCCGGTCTTGCGCACCGAGCCCAGCACCGCGGCGCGATCCAGCGGCACCAGCGTGCGCAGGTCGAGCACCTCGGCCTGGATGCCGGCTGCGGCGAGCTGTTCGGCCGCCAGCACCGACTTGTGCACCATCTGGCTGAGCGTGACGATCGTCAGGTCGGCGCCCTCGCGCACGACGCGCGCCTGCCCGAACGGCACCGTGTATGCCTCTGGCGGCACCTCGGTCGTGCTGCCGACGAAGTAGGACATCCACGGCAGGCCCATGATGCCCTTGTGGAACATGAACAGCACGGGGTTGTCGTCGCGGATGGCCTGCGTCATCAGACCCTTGGCGTCGTAGGCGTTGGACGGCACCACGACCTTGATGCCGGGCATGTGAGCGAACGTCGACCACAGACACTGCGAGTGCTGTGCGGCGTCGTTGTAGCCGCCGCCGGTGGCCGTCATCAGCACCATCGGCAGGCGCACCCTGCCGCCGGACATGTAGGTGTTCTTGGCCATGTGGTTGTAGATCATGTCCATGCACACGCCGAAGAAGTCGACGAACATCAGCTCGGCGATCGGGCGCAGGCCCTCGGCCGCGGCGCCGATGGCCGTGCCGATGAACGCCGTCTCGGAGATCGGCGTGTCCATGACGCGCTCCTTGCCGAACCTGGCGAGCAGGCCGGCGGTGGCGCCGAAGATGCCGCCGTACTTGGCGATGTCCTCGCCCAGGACGAACACGTCCGCGTCGCGTTCCATCTCCTGCGCAATGGCCTCGCTGATCGCCTGCGCCATCGTCAGCTTGCGGGGGGTCTGGGTGCTCATGCGGGGACTCCGGGGTCCGGGGTGTCGGCGCGTCAGGCGAAGACGTGCAGCAGGGCGTCTTCGGGGCTGGGGTACGGGCTGGTGCGCGCGTATTCGAAGGCCTGCGCGACGCGCGCGCCGACCGCGGCGCGCATCTTCTGGTCGGCCGCGTCGTCGAGCGCCCCCGTGCGGCGCAGGTGCGCACCCAGGCGGGCAATCGGGTCGTTGCGGCGCAGTTCCTCGACCTCGCCCTTGGGCCGGTAGATCTCCGCGTCGCCCTGGAAGTGGCCGAGGTAGCGGTCGGTCTTGACCTCCAGCAGCGCCGGCCCTTCGCCGCGCCGCGTGCGCGCGATGGCCTCGCCGGCCGCCTCGTGCACGGCGATCGCGTCGTTGTCCTCGACCAGCACGCCGGGGATGCCGTAGGACGCGGCGCGCTCGGCATTCCACGGCACCGAGGTGGCTTCGGACTTCTCCACCGAGATGCCGTACTTGTTGTCCTCGCACACGAACAGCACCGGCAGCTTCCACAGCGCGGCCAGGTTCAGCGCCTCGTGGAACGCGCCCTGGTTGGCCGCGCCTTCGCCGAAGAACGCGACGGCCACCCAGTCCTGGCCGCGCTTCTTCGCCGCCAGCGCCGCGCCGCACGCCGGCGGCAGACTGGCGCCGACGATGCCGCTGCAGCTGAACTTGTGCTCCGTGTCGAACAGGTGCATGTGGCCGCCCTTGCCGCGGCACAACCCGGCCTCCTTGCCGAACATCTCGGCCGCCATCGATTGCAGCGGCACGCCCTTGGCGATCGCGAAGTGGTGCGGGCGGTGCGTGCCGACCACCGTGTCCTCGCGACGCAGGTGCGCGCACACGCCCACGGCCACCGGCTCCTGCCCGGCGGCCAGGTGCATCTCGCCGGGCACAGGGCCGCCGCCGATGTCGAACGCCAGCCCCTTCTGGATGTGGGGCGGCAGCTTGCCCTCGAGGTAGACCTTGGCCATGGTCTCCTCGAACTCGCGGATCTCGAGCATCTTCTCGTACATCCAGAGCAGGTGTTCGGCGCTTGCCGTCATGGTCGATGCCTCTCGCTCGGGGTGGAGTGGGCGTGCCGCGATCGAACGCGCGCAGCGCGGCGTGCAGGATGATGGGGCGCCGGCGTGATGTCAACGGCGGCGCGCCGCAGGGGCGCTGGACTGCGGCCCGCGCCAACCCGGCCGCAACGCCGGTAGGGTGCCACGCGTGGCGCAGATGGGGCGGTTGCTTCTCAGCGCGTCTGCGCGTGACAGCGACTCAACGCCTGTACCGGATGCACGGGGAAGTTTCAATCCGCGCGACTTTCGGCGAGCGTATGAATTATTCGGTGGTGACTGCGTTTCAATCCGCGCGCGCCCCGTGAGGGGCGCGCGACCAGCGCGCGGCGGCGCCACGTGAGCCACCGAAGAATGTTTCAATCCGCGCGCGCCCCGTGAGGGGCGCGCGACGTGGGCGCACTGCCGCCGTCCGCGTAGACAACCCAGTTTCAATCCGCGCGCGCCCCGTGAGGGGCGCGCGACCGCAAAGACCGGCGTCGGATGTGCCGTCGGACAACGTTTCAATCCGCGCGCGCCCCGTGAGGGGCGCGCGACGTGGGCGCACTGCCGCCGTCCGCGTAGACAACCCAGTTTCAATCCGCGCGCGCCCCG
>JAFECX010000221.1 GCA_018241895.1 Pseudomonadota bacterium | reverse complement strand
GTTGCCGCAGCCGGCGCGGCAGCCGGCGCGGGCGGCACGACCGACGGCCGCACGACGGCTGGCGCGGCGGGCGCGGTGGTCACCGCAGCCGCGGTCGGTGCCGGCGCCTGCGCGGTGCGCATCGACGGCGGGTCGAACAGCATCGTGTAGTCGCGCATCAGGCGGCCCGAGGCCCAAGAGGCTTCGACGATCACATCGACGAAGGGCTCGAGCACGGTGCGATCGCTGGACACGCGCAGCACGCTGCGTCCGTCCGGCCGGCGCACCAGCTGCACGCGGGCGTTGGTGAGCGCCGCGTTGTAGTCGACCCCTTGCGCGCGGTAGGTCTCGGGCGACGCCACGCGCAACTGCAGCGACGCCGCCTCCTCGGGCGTGAGCGCGGTGACTTCGATCTCGGCGCGCAGCGTCTCGCCCAACGCCGATTGCACCGTGAGCCGTCCCAGCCCCAGCGCCCACGCCTGAGTGGCCCACAGGCAGGCGGCCGCCAGCGCGACGCCGGTGAGCGCGAAGCGTGCCGCAGCGGGCCGGGCAATGGGCGTATCGGTGCACGGGCGATGCTTCAAGGCTTGTCCTCCCAGGCGAATCGGGCCGCGTCTAAAGCGGCTGTGCCGCAAGTCCAGCAACGCGACCCCGGACGGTTCCGGCTCGACGCACCGCAGCCCCGCGAAATCGCAACGACATCAAGCATATAGGAGCGCAAGCTCACGCCACTGCGAACAAAACGGCAGGAAAAACATTGTTTCCGCGCGCTGTTACAGCTGTTGCCGATGTGCAACGCGCGAAAACGACGCCCGGATCACTGCTCCAGAAGGATGCGCAGCATGCGGCGCAGCGGCTCGGCCGCGCCCCACAGCAGCTGGTCGCCGATCGTGAACGCGCCCAGGTAGGTGGAGCCGAGCGTGAGCTTGCGCACCCGCCCGACCGGGATCTGCAGCGTCCCGGTCACGGCCACCGGCGTGAGCTCGCGGATCGTGGCTTCGCGCGTATTGGGCACGAAGCGCACCCATTCGTTGTCGGCAGCGATCATCTGCTCGATATCGGCGAGCGGCACGTCGCGCTTGAGCTTGATCGTCAGGCTCTGGCTGTGGCAGCGCATGGCGCCGACGCGCACGCAGATCGAGTCGATCGGCGTCGCCTCGCAGCCGAAGCCGGGGCCGCGGCCGAGGATCTTGTTGGTCTCGACGCTGCCCTTCCACTCCTCGAGGCTGGTGCCGTCGTCGCGGTCGACGTCGATCCAGGGAATCAGGCTGCCGGCCAGCGGCACCATGAAGTTCTTCGTCTCCTCGGGCGTGAGCGCGCGCTGGCGCTCGGCGACGAGGCGGTCGATCTCGAGGATCGCGCTCGCCGGGTCGTCGAGCAGGCTGCTGACGCTCGCGTGCAGCGTGCCCATCTGCATCAGCAGTTCGCGCATGTGCTGCGCGCCGCCGCCGCTGGCGGCCTGGTAGGTGGTGGCGGTCATCCACTCGACGAGGTCGGCCTTGAACAGCGCGCCCACGCCCATCAGCATGCAGCTCACCGTGCAGTTGCCGCCGACGTAGTCGCGCACGCCCCGGGCCAGCGCATCCTTGACGACCGGCATGTTCACCGGGTCGAGCACGATCACCGCGTCGTCGTTCATGCGCAGCGTCTTGGCGGCGTCGATCCAGAAGCCCTTCCAGCCGGCTGCGCGCAGCGCCGGGTAGGCCTGCTTCGTGAAGTCGCTGCCCTGGCAGGTGAGGATGACATCGCACGCGGCGAGCGCCTTCAGGTCGCTGGCGGCAAGCAAGCTGCGCTCGTTCTTCGCGTAGCCGGCGATCGTTGCCGGCAGCGCGCCGCCGGCGTTGCTGGTGCTGAAGAACACCGGCTCGATGTGCGCGAAGTCGCCTTCGGCAGCCATGCGCTGCATGAGCACGGAGCCGACCATGCCGCGCCAGCCGACGAGGCCGACTCTCGGATTGCTGGGAATTGCCATTGCTGTCCTTGCCTTTGCCGTGGATCCGGACCCCTGGTGCCTGCCGGCTCGCATCGCCGGGGTCCAGGAGAGGGAGCAAGGGGCGAGACGAACCGCGGGCGCGCTAGCGCCGGGTGGAGGGAATCGTTTTGCCGGTGATCGCAGCGACCACCGCATCGCCCATCTCGCGCGTGCCGACCTTGTTCGTGCCTTCGCTCCAGATGTCGGGCGTGCGCAGCCCGGCGGCGAGCACGGCCTGGACGGCCGACTCGATGCGATCGGCCGCGTCGGCCCGGTCGAGCGAGTAGCGCAGCATCATGGCAGCGGAGAGGATTGTAGCGAGCGGGTTGGCCACGCCCTTGCCGGCGATGTCGGGTGCACTGCCGTGGATCGGCTCGTACAGGCCCTTGCTGTTGCCGTCGAGCGACGCCGAAGGCAGCATGCCGATCGATCCGGTGAGCATCGCCGCCTCGTCGGAGAGGATGTCGCCGAACAGGTTGCCGGTGACGACGACGTCGAACTTCCTGGGTGCGCGCACCAGCTGCATCGCCGCGTTGTCGACATACATGTGCTCGAGCTCGACGTCGGGGTACTGCGCATGCACCTCGACCAGCACGTCGCGCCACAGCTGGAAGGTCTCGAGCACGTTGGCCTTGTCGACGCTCGTGACCTTGCCACGCGCGCCGGCGCGCCCGCCTGCCGCTGCGCGCTTGCGCGCGGCCTGGAACGCGACATGCGCGATGCGCTCGATCTCGGGGCGCGAGTAGCGCATCGTGTCGAAGGCCTCCTCGGTGCCGGGGAAGTGGCCGTCGAGCGCGGTGCGCCGGCCGCGCGGCTGGCCGAAGTAGATGTCGCCGGTGAGCTCGCGGATGATGAGGATGTCCAGCCCGGTCACCAGCTCGGGCTTGAGCGAGCTGGCCTGCACGAGCGGCGCGTGGCACAGCGCGGGGCGCAGGTTGGCGAACAGGCCCAGGTGCTTGCGCAGCCCGAGGATCGCCTGCTCGGGGCGCAGTGCGCGCTCGAGCTGGTCGTGCTTCCAGTCGCCCACCGCGCCGAAGAGGATCGCGTCGGCCGCCTGGGCCAGCGCCAGCGTCGCCCCGGGCAGCGGGTGGCCCTGCGCCTCGTAGGCGGCGCCGCCGACGAGCGCGGTCTCGCTCTCGAACGCCAGCTCGAGCGCATGCAGCACCCGCACCGCCTCGTGCACGATTTCGGGGCCGATGCCGTCGCCCGGCAGGATCGCGATCTTCATGCTGCGTCCGTCAACCGAGTTGCGTCTTGGCCAGCCACGGCATCCTCGCCAGCCGCTCGGCCTCGAAGGCGCGGATCTTGTCGGCGTGGCGCAGCGTGAGGCCGATGTCGTCCAGCCCGTTGACGAGGCAGTGCTTGCGAAACGGCAGCACCTCGAAGGGCAGTTCGCTGCCGTCGGGCTCGACGATTACCTGGCGCGGCAGATCGACGGTCAGGCTGTAGCCGGCAAACGCCGCGACGGCGTCGAACAGGCGCGCCACCTGCGCCTCGGGCAGCACGATCGGCAGCAGGCCGTTCTTGAAGCAGTTGGAGAAGAAGATGTCGGCGTAGCTCGGCGCGATCAGCGCACGAAAGCCGTACTGCTGGAGCGCCCACGGCGCGTGCTCGCGGCTCGATCCGCAGCCGAAGTTGCGGCGTGCGAGCAGGATCGAGGCGCCCCGGTAGCGCGGCTGGTTGAGCACGAAGTCCGGGTTCGGCCGGCGCGCGGCCGCGTCCTGACCCGGCTCGCCGTGGTCCAGGTAGCGCCACTCGTCGAACAGGTTGGGCCCGAAGCCCGAGCGCGCAATCGACTTGAGGAACTGCTTGGGGATGATGGCGTCGGTGTCGACGTTGGCGCGGTCCAGCGGCGCGACCAGGCCCTGGTGGACGGTGAAGGCTAGCATGTCGTGTACTCGATGTGCGGGCAACGCGCCGGTGCTCAGGCAAAGCGCCGCACGTCGACGAAGTGACCGTGCAGCGCCGCCGCCGCGGCCATCGCCGGGCTCACGAGGTGCGTGCGGCCGCCGGCGCCCTGGCGGCCCTCGAAGTTGCGGTTGCTGGTGCTGGCGCAGCGCTCGCCGGGCTCGAGGCGGTCGGCGTTCATCGCCAGGCACATGCTGCAGCCCGGCTCGCGCCACTCGAAGCCGGCGCCCTCGAAGATCTCGTGCAGGCCCTCGCGCTCGGCCTGCGCCTTCACCTGGCCGGAGCCGGGCACCACCAGCGCCAGGCGCACGTTGGGCGCGATGCGGCGGTGCAGCCGCCTGACCACCTCGGCGGCCGCGCGCAGGTCTTCGATGCGGCTGTTGGTGCACGAGCCGATGAACACCTTGTCGATCGCGATGTCGGTGATCGGCTTGTCGGGCTGCAGGCCCATGTAGACGAGCGCGCGCTCGATGGCGGCGCGCTTGACCGGATCCTTCTCCTTCTCGGGGTCGGGCACGCGGCCGTCGACCGGCAGCACCATCTCCGGGCTCGTGCCCCAGCTCACCTGCGGCACGATCTGCGCGGCGTCGAATTCGACCACGGCATCGAACTTCGCGCCCGCGTCGCTCGCCAGCGTGCGCCAGTAGGCCACGGCCTCGTCCCACGCCGGGCCGCCCGGTGCGAAAGGCCGGCCCCTGACGTACTCGATCGTCTTGTCGTCGACGGCCACCAGGCCTGCGCGCGCGCCGGCCTCGATCGCCATGTTGCACACCGTCATGCGCCCTTCCATGCTCAGCGAGCGGATGGCGCTGCCGGCGAACTCGATCGTGTAGCCGGTGCCGCCGGCGGTGCCGATGCGGGCGATGACGGCCAGCACGACATCCTTGGCCGTCACGCCCAGGCCGAGCCGGCCCTCGACCCGGACGAGCATGTTCTTGGCCTTGCGCGCCAGCAGCGTCTGCGTGGCCATCACGTGCTCGACCTCGCTCGTGCCGATGCCGTGCGCCAGCGCACCGAAGGCGCCGTGCGTGCTGGTGTGGCTGTCGCCGCAGACCACCGTCATGCCCGGCAGCGTGGCGCCGTTCTCGGGGCCGATCACATGCACGATGCCCTGGCGCCGGTCGAGGAACGGGAAGTACGCCGCGGCGCCGAAGGCGGCGACGTTGGCGTCCAGCGTCTTCACCTGCTGCTTGCTGGTGGGGTCCTCGATGCCGTCGTAGCCGCGCTCCCAGCCGGTGGTGGGCGTGTTGTGGTCGGCGGTGGCGACGACGCTGCTCGCGCGCCACAGCCTGCGCCCCGCCAGCCGCAGGCCCTCGAAGGCCTGCGGGCTCGTCACCTCGTGCACGAGATGGCGGTCGATGTAGAGGATGGCGGTGCCGTCGTCCTCGGTGTGGACGACATGGTCGTCCCAGAGCTTGTCGTAGAGGGTTCTTGCGGTCATGGCCGGGCTGCCGGGCAACAGTTGCCATTGTCCGCGAGATCGCCAGTCCGACCCGGCGGCGGGGCCGAAGCCCGCGCCGCCGGGCGCCCCTCGCGCCGAGCCGGGTCTGCCGCTGGCCCCGATGCCCCGCGGCGTCTCGGTCCCGGTGCCACCCGCCCCCGGGGGCACTCAGAACCTGTGCATGAATCGGTCGCGCCCGAGCGGCGCGACAGGACGGCGCCGCTCGAGGTGCAACGCGCAGCCGTATCGCGCAATAGGGCGAGCATCTGCAATGCCGAGCGGGGGCGTGAAGGCGCGTCGAGCGGGCGTGGGTGGTTCGTTCGCAGGTGGCTCAGAGCGGCTTCTTCAGCACGCGCGCGATCTCGCCGACGATGCCGCGGCGGAACACCAGCACGCAGAGCACGAAGATGGCGCCCTGCACCACGGTCACCCACGAGCCGACCTCGGCCAGGTAGTTCTGCATCGTGACGACGACGGCGGCGCCGACCACCGGCCCGAAGATCGTGCCCATGCCGCCGACCAGCGTCATCAGCACCACCTCGCCCGACATGCCCCAGTGCACGTCGGTGAGCGAGGCGAGCTGGAACACGATCGCCTTGGTGCCGCCGGCCAGGCCCGAGAGCGCCGCCGACAGCACGAAGGCGCGGTGCTTGAAGCGATCGGCGTCGTAGCCGAGCGAGATCGCGCGCGGTTCGTTCTCGCGGATCGCCAGCAGCACCTGGCCGAACGGCGAGTGCACGATGCGGTAGACGAGCCCGAAGCCGGCGAGGAAGATCGCCAGCACGAAGCCGTACATGGCGAGCGGCTGCGACAGGTCGACGAGGCCGAACAGGCGCCCGCGCGGCACCGCCTGGATGCCGTCCTCGCCGCCGGTGAAGGGCGCCTGCAGGCTGAAGAAGAAGACCATCTGCGCCAGCGCCAGCGTGATCATCGCGAAGTAGATGCCCTGGCGGCGGATCGACAGCCAGCCCGTCACCCAGCCCAGCGCCGCCGCCGCCGCGGTGGCCAGCAGCACGGCCAGCTCGGGCGTCAGGCCCCAGACCTTGGCGGCGTGCGCCGCCACGTAGCCGGCGCTGCCCAGGAACATCGCGTGGCCGAACGACAGCAGGCCGCCGAAGCCCAGCAGCAGGTTGAAGGCGCAGGCAAAGAGCGCGAAGCACATCACCTTCATCATGAACACCGGGTACACGCCGAGCAGCGGCGCGAGCACGAAGACGGCGACCATGACGCCGAACACCGCCAGGTGCGTGCGCGCCGGGCTCGCGGGGGCAGGCGGCAGCGGCACATTGCCGGCGGGCGGCGTCGGCGATGCGGGCACGGGCGCAGCGGCCATCGGCTTCACTTCTGCGCGCCGAACAGCCCGGCCGGACGGATCAGCAGCACGATCGTCATGATGATGAAGATCACGGTGGTCGACGCCTCGGGATAGAAGACCTTGGTCAGCCCCTCGATCAGGCCGAGGCCGAAGCCCGACACGATGGCGCCCATGATCGAGCCCATGCCGCCGATCACGACCACCGCGAACACGACGATGATCAGGTGCGAGCCCATCAGCGGGCTGACCTGGTAGATCGGCGCCGCCATCACGCCGGCCAGCGCCGCGAGCGCGGTGCCGAAGCCGTAGGTGAGCGTGATCATGCGCGGCACGTTGATGCCGAAGGCCTGCACCAGCTGCGGATTCTCGGTCGCCGCGCGCAGGTAGCCGCCCAGACGCGTGTGCTCGATCGTGAACCACGTGAGCAGGCACACCAGCAGCGAGGCCACGATGACCCAGGCGCGGTAGTTGGGCAGGAACATGAAGCCCAGGTTCTGCCCGCCCTGCAGTTGCGCCGGGATCGCGTAGGGCAGGCCCGACGATCCGTATTCGTTCTGGAACAGCCCCTGCACGACGAGCGCCAGCCCGAAGGTCAGCAGCAGGCCGTACAGGTGGTCCAGGCCGTACAGCCGCTCGAGCAGCGTGCGCTCGACGACGACGCCGAACAGCCCGACCGCCACCGGTGCGATCGCCAGCGACCACCAGTAGCCCAGGCCCACCTTGTTGAGCAGCAGGTAGGCGACGAAGGCGCCCATCATGTAGACGGCGCCGTGCGCGAAGTTGATGATGTTGAGCAGGCCGAAGATGACGGCCAGGCCCAGCGAGAGCAGGGCATAGAAGGAGCCGTTGATCAGGCCGATGAGGAGCTGCCCCATCATGGCCTGGATCGGGATGCCGAAGACCTCCATGGCGTCCCTCCCTGCCCTTGCCCCCGGCGCCGCAGCGCGCCTACTTGACCAGGTAGCAGCCGCCCTCGTTGAGCGGGCGGAACGCCTTGTCGGCCGGGATCGTCTCGACCAGCTTGTAGTAGTCCCAGGGGTATTTGGACTCGCTCGGCTTCTTGACCTCGAACAGATAGGCCGGATGGATCTTGCGCCCGTCGATGCGGATCAGCCCCTTGCCGAACAGCGGGTCGTCGGTGGGCAGCTTCTTCATCTCGGCCACCACCTTGGCGCCGTCGGCGTCCTCCTGGATCGCGTCGACCGCCTTCAGGTAGTGCAGCAGACCGGCGTAGACGCCGGCCTGCACCATGGTCGGCATCTTGCCGCCGTGCAGCGCGCCGAAGCGCTTGGACCAGGCGCGCGTGCCGTCGTTCATGTCCCAGTAGAAGGTCTCGGTCAGCTGCAGGCCCTGCGCCGTCTGCAGACCCAGGCCGTGGATGTCGCTGATGAACACCAGCAGGCCGGCCATCTTCTGGCCGCCCTTGACGATGCCGAACTCGGCCGCCTGCTTGATCGAGTTGATGGTGTCGGCGCCGGCGTTGGCCAGGCCGATCACCTTGGCCTTGGAGGCCTGCGCCTGCAGCAGGAACGACGAGAAGTCCTGCGTGCCCAGCGGCACGCGCACGCTGCCCAGCACCTTGCCGCCCGAGGCCTTGACGACGTCGGAGGTGTCCTTCTCGAGCGCCTGGCCGAAGGCGTAGTCGGCGGTCAGGAAGAACCAGGTGTCGCCGCCGCTCTTGACGACCGCGCTGCCGGTGCCGTGCGCCAGCATCCAGGTGTCGTAGGTCCAGTGCACGGTGTTGGGCGTGCAGGCCTTGCCGGTGAGGTCGGAACTGCCGCCGGTCGAGTTGACCATGACCTTGTTCTTCTCCTTGACGACCTGGGCCACGGCCAGCGCCACCGACGAGGTCGGCACGTCGAGGATCATGTCGACGCCTTCGGAGTCGATCCACTTGCGCGTGATGCTCGAGCCCACGTCGGGCTTGTTCTGGTGGTCGGCCGAGACGATCTCGATCTTCAGCTTGGAGCCGGTCTGCTTGACGTAGTCCTCGGCGGCCATCTTCGCCGCCACGACCGACCCCGGGCCCGAGAGGTCGGCATACGGGCCCGACATGTCGGTCAGCACGCCGACCTTGACGACATCGCCCGCGATCGCGGCCTGCGCCGTTCCCGCCAGGCCGGCGCACAGTGCGGCGATCAGCGTGCTCAGCAGTCTGCGTTTCATCTCGTGTCTCCTTGTGGTGGTCCGAAAAGGGTGTCGGGGGGTGGCCCGGGGCGTCGAACGGTCGGAATCGAGGACTCACACGCCCAGGTATTCGTGCAGCATCTGCATGTTGCCCTGCAGTTCGGCGGCGCGGAGTTCGCGCAGGATCAGGCCGCGCTCCATGATGTAGAAGCGGTCGGCCAGCGGGGCGGCGAAGCGGAAGTTCTGCTCGACCATCAGCACCGTGAAACCGCGCTCGCGCAGCTGCCGGATCATGCGCGCCAGCGCCTGCACGATGACCGGCGCCAGGCCTTCGGAGATCTCGTCGAGCAGCAGGATCTTCGCGCCGGTGCGCAGGATGCGCGCCACCGCCAGCATCTGCTGCTCGCCGCCCGACAGGCGCCCGCCGGGGCTCGTGCGGCGCGCCTGCAGGTTGGGGAACATGGCGTAGATCTCGTCGACGCTCATGCCGCCCTCGGCCACCTTGGGCGGCAGCATCAGGTTCTCTTCGCAGCTGAGCGAGGTCAGGATGCCGCGCTCCTCCGGGCAGTAGCCCAACCCCAGCCGTGCGATGTGGTGCGGCGCCATCTTGACCGTGTCGATGCCGTTGACGCGGATGACGCCGCTGCGCCGGCCCACCAGCCCCATCAGTGCGCGCAGCGTCGTCGTGCGCCCGGCGCCGTTGCGGCCCAGCAGCGAGACCACCTCGCCCGGCTGCACCGCGAGGCCGACGCCGTGCAGGATGTGCGACTCGCCGTACCAGGCATGCACGTCGAGCAGTTCGATGGCCGGCACGCCGGCGCCCGCGCGGCACCCCGGGCCGCGCGGTGCGGTCGCGCTCGCCGCGGCCTCAGCCATCGGCGCCCTCGAGCTCGACGTCGGCGCTGCCCATGTAGGCCTCGAGCACCTGCGGGTTGCGCGAGACCTCGGCATAGGGCCCCTCGGCGATCACGCGGCCGAACTGCAACACGGTGATCGTGTCGGCGATGCGGCCCACCACCCCCATGTTGTGCTCGACCATCAGCACGGTGCGCCGGGCCGCCACCTGCCGGATGAGCTGCGTGACCATGTCGACGTCCTCGTGGCCCATGCCCTGCGTCGGCTCGTCGAGCAGCATCAGCTTGGGGTCCATGGCGAGGGTGGTCGCGATCTCGAGCGCACGCTTGCGCCCGTAGGGCAGTTCCAGCGCCGGCAGCGCGGCGAATTCGGCCAGACCGACCTCGTCGAGCAGCCCGAGGCAGCGCGCATCGAGCCGCCCGAGCGTGCGCGAGGACTTCAGGAAGCTGTATTCGGTGCCCAGCGTGTGCTGCAGCGCCACGCGCACGTTCTCGAGCACGCTCATGTGCGGGAACGTCGACGAGATCTGGAACGAGCGCACGACGCCGCGGCGCGCCACCTGCGCGGGCTTGTCGCGCGTGATGTCCACGCCTTCGAGCAGGATCTGCCCGCGCGTGGGCTCGAGGAACTTGGTCAGCAGGTTGAAGCAGGTCGTCTTGCCGGCGCCGTTGGGGCCGATCAGCGCATGGATCGTGCCGCGGCGCACCTGCAGGTTCACGTCGTCGACGGCGACGAAGCCCTTGAAGTCCTTGGCCAGAGCGCGCGTTTCCAGAATCACGTCGGTGCTCATGCGCGCGCTCGGCAGCTGGCTCGGGGTGGAAGGTCGATGCCGCTGTGCCCCCGCGTCGCCACGCGGCGCATCCGGGGTGCAGCGGCGGCGCCGAGTCTAAGGGTCGGCGCCGGGCGCCGCCTCGGGATTGTCCCCGCCCAGCGCCGCCACCACCTCGGGCGGCGCCTGCACGAGTTCGATCAGCACGCCCTCGCCGCCGAGCGGGTGTTCGTCGCTGCCGCGCGGGTGGATGAAGCAGATGTCGTGGCCGGAGGCGCCCTTGCGGATGCCCCCCGGCGCAAAGCGCACGCCGTGCGCCGTCATCCACTCGACGGCCCGCGGCAGGTCGTCGACCCACAGCCCGACGTGGTTGAGCGGCGTCGCGTGCACCGCGGGCTTCTTGTCGGGGTCCAGCGGCTGCATCAGGTCGACCTCGACCGCACAGGGCCCGTGGCCGAGCGCGCAGACGTCCTCGTCGACGTTCTCGCGCTCGCTCCTGAACGTGCTCTTGGTCTCGAGGCCGAGGATGTCGACCCACAGCGCGCGCAGCCGCTCCTTGCTGGGGCCGCCGATGGCGATCTGCTGCAGGCCGAGGATGCGAAACGGCTTGCGGCCGCTGGCGGCCGTGTTCGTGCCGGCGCTCATTCGAAGCTCATGATCGGCTGGTCGACGGCCAGGCTGTCGCCCTGGGCGGCGAGGAGCGCCTTGACGACGCCGTCCTGCGTCGCCGTGAGCACGTTCTCCATCTTCATCGCCTCGATCACCGCGAGCCGCTCGCCGGCGTGCACCGCCTGGCCGGCGTGCACCGCGAGCTGCGCCAGCAGCCCCGGCATCGGCGAGAGCAGGAACTTGCCGAGGTCGGGCGGCGGCTTGAACGGCATCACGCGCAGCAGCTCGCTGGCGCGCGCCGACATCACCATCGCCTCGATGCGCCGGCCGTTGTGCGCCACGCGGGTCCACAGCCCGTCGCGCTCGACCTGCGCGGTGAAGCTGTGCCCGTTGCAGCTGCCGCCGGCGCGGATGCCGCCGAACGTCCAGTCCTCGCTGATCGCGTAGCTCTTGCCGCGCAGCTCGACGGTTATCGCGGCCGCGTCGGCGCGCAGGTGCACCGGCACGTGCTCGCCGATGCCCCCCGCGCCCTTGACGACGACGACGAATTCGTCGCCGATGCGCATCTCGTGCCCCGGCAGCTGGCCCGTGATGCGCGCCGCGCGCTCGCGGTAGCGGCGGTAGGTGACGGCGGCCAGCGCGAGCAGGAAGTCCGGGTCCTCGTGCACGACGTCCTCGGCACGGAAGCCCTGCGGGTACTGCTCGGCGATGAAGCCGGTGTCGAAGTCGCCGGCGACGAACCTGGGGTGCGCGAGCAGCGCCGACTGGAAGGCGATGTTGCTCGCCACGCCGCGGATCACGAAGCCGTTGAGCGCCTCGCGCATGCGGCGGATGGCGTCGCTGCGGTCGAAGCCGTGCACGACGAGCTTGGCGATCATCGAGTCGTAGTACATCGGGATCTCGCCGCCCTCGAAGACCCCGGTGTCCACGCGCACGGCGCCGCCCACCGGCACCGGGCCGGCGGCCTCCATCGTCGTCGCCGGCGGCAGGTAGTGCACGAGACGCCCGGTGCTGGGCAGGAAGTTGCGCAGCGCATCCTCGGCGTTGATGCGGCACTCCATCGCCCAGCCGCGGCGCGCGACGTCGGCCTGCGTGAACGCGAGCGGCTCGCCGGCGGCGACGCGGATCATCTGCTCGACGAGGTCGATGCCGGTGATGCACTCGGTGACCGGATGCTCGACCTGCAGCCGGGTGTTCATCTCGAGGAAGTAGAAGTCGCGCTCGCGCCCGACCACGAACTCCACCGTGCCCGCGCTCTGGTAGTTCACGGCGCGCGCCAGCGCCACCGCCTGCTCGCCCATCGCGCGCCGCGTGGCGTCGTCGATGAACGGCGAGGGCGCCTCCTCGATCACCTTCTGGTGCCGGCGCTGGATGCTGCACTCGCGCTCGTTCAGGTAGACGACGTTGCCGTGCGCGTCGCCGAGCACCTGGATCTCGATGTGGCGCGGGTTCAGCACGTACTTCTCGATGAACACGCGGTCGTCGCCGAAGGCGGCCCTGGCCTCGTGGCGGCACGACGTGTAGCCCTCGAACGCCTGCTTGTCGTCGAAGGCCACGCGCAGGCCCTTGCCGCCGCCGCCGGCGCTGGCCTTGATCATCACCGGGTAGCCGATGTCGCGCGCGATCGCGACCGCATGCTCGGGCGTGTCGATGGCCTCGTTCCAGCCCGGGATCGTGTTGACCTGCGCCTCGCGCGCGAGCTTCTTGGAGGCGATCTTGTCGCCCATCGCCGCGATGCTCGCGTGCTTGGGGCCGATGAAGACGATGCCCTCGTCCTCGACCCGGCGCGCGAACGCCTCGTTCTCGCTCAGGAAGCCGTAGCCAGGGTGCACGGCCTGGGCGCCGCTGTCCTTGCAGGCGGCGATGATCCTGTCGCCCAGCAGGTAGCTCTCGCGGCTGGGCGCGGGGCCCAGGCGCACCGCCTCGTCGGCCAGGCGCACGTGCAGCGCGCCGGCGTCGGCGTCCGAGTACACGGCGACGGTGGCGATGCCCATCTTGCGCGCCGTCTTGACGACGCGGCACGCGATCTCGCCGCGGTTGGCGATCAGGATCTTCTCGAACATCAGTGGACTCCGTCGAAGAGGGCGTCGAGCTGCGCGGGTTCGCTCACGGGCGACACCTTCTGCAGCGCCTCGCGGCGATCAATCTCCGGTCGCACGAACTGCGCCCGGCTCGAACTGCGCTGGCGGCCCCGGCGCAGCCTCGGACCCGGGCTGGACCCGCACACACGGCAGCCGCCTGCCGTTCGCACCGCGCACCCGCCACAGGTCCTGCAGCCAGCCGCGGCGCGGGTCGACGGGCGGCTCGGCCGAATTGCCCTTCGTGGGCGATCATGGACCTCGCGGGCATGTCGGTTCTTCAAGTGCAGCACGCCTCGCCCTGCTGCTTCGGCGGGCACTTCACGTCGGCGTACGAGCAGAACACGCAGCAGTCGCCCGGCTTCGGCGTCAGCCGCACGCCGCAGGCGCTGCAGGTGTGAAAGTAGACGCAGGCGTCGCGCGGCATGGTCTCGCGCGTGGCGTGGCCGCAGTGCGGACACGTCAAGGTGGCGGTGAGCACGACGTCCACGCTGCGCCTAGAGCGGGATGTTGCCGTGCTTGCGCCACGGGTTGTCGAGCTTCTTGTCGCGCAGCATCACGAGCGAGCGGCAGATGCGCCGGCGCGTCTCGTGCGGCTGGATCACGTCGTCGATGTAGCCGCGCGCGCCGGCGACAAAGGGGTTGGCGAAGCGCGCCTTGTATTCGGCCTCGCGGCGGCTCAGCTTGGCCGGATCGCCCTTGTCCTCGCGGAAGATGATCTCGACCGCGCCCTTGGCGCCCATGACCGCGATCTCGGCGTTCGGCCACGCGAAGTTGACGTCGCCGCGCAGGTGCTTGGAGCTCATCACGTCGTAGGCGCCGCCGTAGGCCTTGCGCGTGATCACCGTCACCTTGGGCACCGTGCACTCGGCGTAGGCGTAGAGCAGCTTGGCGCCGTGCTTGATGATGCCGCCGTACTCCTGCGCCGTGCCCGGCATGAAGCCGGGCACGTCGACGAAGGTGACGATGGGGATGGAGAAGGCGTCGCAAAAGCGCACGAAGCGCGCCGCCTTGATGCTGCTCCTGATGTCCAGGCAGCCGGCCAGCACCATCGGGTTGTTGGCGACGATGCCCACCGTCTGACCTTCCATGCGGCCGAAGCCGATGACGATGTTCTGCGCGTGGTCGGGCTGGATCTCGAAGAAGTCGCCGTCGTCGACGACCTTGAGGATCAGTTCCTTGATCTCGTAGGGCTTGTTCGGGTGGTCGGGCACGAGCGTGTCCAGGCTCGTGTCCAGGCGCTCGGCCGGGTCGTCGCTGCGGCGCACCGGCGGCCGGTCGCGGTTGTTGAGCGGCAGGTAGTTGAACAGGCGCCGCGTCATCAGGATCGCCTCGACGTCGTTCTCGAGCGCCAGGTCGGCGACGCCGCTCCTGGCGCTGTGCGTCGTCGCGCCGCCCAGTTCCTCGGCGCTCACCTCCTCGTGCGTCACCGTCTTCACGACCTCGGGGCCGGTGACGAACATGTACGACGAGTCCTTCACCATGAAGATGAAGTCGGTCATGGCGGGCGAGTACACGGCGCCGCCGGCGCACGGGCCCATGACGAGGCTGATCTGCGGGATCACGCCCGAGGCCATCACGTTGCGCTGGAACACCTCGGCGTAGCCGCCGAGCGAGGCCACGCCCTCCTGGATGCGCGCGCCGCCCGAGTCGTTGAGGCCGATCACCGGCGCGCCCACCTTCATCGCCTGATCCATGACCTTGCAGATCTTCTCGGCGTGCGCCTCCGAGAGCGCGCCGCCGAAGACCGTGAAGTCCTGGCTGAACACGAACACCAGGCGCCCGTTGATGGTGCCGTAGCCGGTGACGACGCCGTCGCCCGGAACCTTCTGCTCGGCCATGCCGAAGTCGGCGCAGCGGTGCTCGACGAACATGTCCCACTCCTCGAACGAGCCGGCGTCGAGCAGCAGCTCGAGGCGCTCGCGCGCGGTGAGCTTGCCCTTGGCGTGCTGGGCATCGATGCGCCGGGTGCCGCCGCCCAGCCGCGCCGCGGCGCGCTTGTTCTCGAGCTGTTGGACGATGTCGTGCATGGGAGGGGTCCTGTCGCAGTCCGGGTTCGGATGGGATTCGGGTTCGGGGCCGCGCGGGCCGGCTCGCAGTCGCTGCCGCTCAGGCCGCCAGGTCGAGCAGCCGGCGCGCCGCCACCGAGGCCGCCAGCGTACCGCCGCGCACCTGCGCGGCAAGCGCGGGCAGCGCGGCGCGCACCGCCGGGTGCTGGCGAAAGCGCTGGCGCAGGCCGGCTTCGATGCGCTCCCACATCCAGGCCTCGTCCTGCTCGTGCCGGCGCGCCTGCAAGGCGCCGCTCGCTTCGCGCAGCGTGCGAAAACGTGTCACGGCATCCCAGAACTCGGCGATGCCGCGGCCCTCGAGCGCGCTCGCCAGCAGCACCTCGGGGCGCCAGACGCGCGCGTCCTGCGGCGCCCCGTCGTCCCGTGGACCCTGCGGTGCACCCTCGCCCCGCGCATCGTGGGGCGGGCCCTCACGCCGCGTGCGGCCGCCGAGCAGGCGCAGCGCACCCGTGATCTGCGCGCGCGCGCGCGCCGCCGCCGTCGCGTCGAGATCGGCCTTGTTGACGACGACCAGATCGGCGAGCTCCATGACGCCCTTCTTGATCGCCTGCAGGTCGTCGCCGGCATTGGGCAGCTGCAGCAGCACGAACATGTCGGTCATCGCGGCGACCGCCGTCTCGCTCTGGCCGACGCCCACCGTCTCGACGAGGACGACGTCGTGGCCGGCGGCCTCGCACGCCAGCATCGCCTCGCGCGTCTTCTCGGCCACGCCGCCCAGCGTGCCGGCCGAGGGGCTGGGGCGGATGAAGGCCTGCGGGTGTGCCGCCAGCCGCACCATGCGCGTCTTGTCGCCGAGGATGGAGCCGCCGCTCACGCTCGACGACGGATCGACCGCGAGCACCGCCACGCGGTGCGCGCGCTCGACCAGGAACAGGCCGAGCGCCTCGATGAACGTGCTCTTGCCCGCACCCGGCACGCCGCTGATGCCCAGGCGCAGCGAGCGCGCGCCGGCCCCGGCGTGCGCCAGCAACGCGCCCAGCAGTTCGTCGGCACGCGCGCGGTGCTCGGCGCGCGTCGACTCGAGCAGCGTGATGGTCTTGGCCAGCGCGCGGCGGCGGCGCAGCGCGTCGTCACCGCGCAGCGCGGCGACGAGCGCCCGCTCGGTGGCGGCGAGCGCCACCGCGCCGGCCGGCGGCGCGTCGGGCGACGCGGCCATGCGCCTAGCCCTGCGCCTTCCTGATCTGCTCGAGCACGTCGCGGGCACTGGCCGGGATCGGCGTGCCGGGCCCGTAGATGCCCTTGACGCCGGCCTGGCGCAGGAACTCGTAGTCCTGCTGCGGCACCACGCCGCCGACGAAGACGACGATGTCGTCGCCGCCCTGCTTCCGCAGCTCGGCGACGATGGCCGGCACCAGCGTCTTGTGGCCGGCGGCGAGCGTCGACACGCCGACCGCGTGCACGTCGTTCTCGATCGCGTGCCGGGCGCATTCCTCGGGGGTCTGGAACAGCGGCCCGATGTCGACGTCGAACCCGAGGTCGGCGAACGCGGTGGCCACCACCTTGGCGCCGCGGTCGTGGCCGTCCTGGCCGAGCTTGGCGATCATCACGCGCGGACGCCGGCCGTGCTGCTCGGCGAACGCGGCGACCTCGGCGGTGATCTGCGCCCACTCGGCGGCGCTGCCGTAGGCGGCGGCGTACACGCCGCTCACCTTCTGGATGTCGGCCTGGTGACGGCCGAAGACCTGCTCGAGCGCATCGCTCACCTCCCCTACCGTCGCGCGCGCGCGCATCGCGTCGATGGCCAGCGCCAGCAGGTTGCCGGCGCCGCCCGCGGCGCATGCGCCGAGCGCGGCCAGCGCCTGCTGCACGCGCGCGCCGTCGCGCTCGCGCCGGATGCGCGCCAGGCGCGCGATCTGGCCTTCGCGCACCTTGACATTGTCCACCTCGAGGATGTCGACGCGCTCCTGCGCATCCGAGCGGTACTTGTTGACGCCGACGATCACGTCCTGGCCGCTGTCGATGCGCGCCTGCTTTTCGGCCGCGCTGGCCTCGATCTTCAGCTTGGCCCAGCCCGAGTCGACGGCGCGCGTCATGCCGCCCATCGCCTCGACCTCGTCGAGCAGGGCCTGCGCCGCATCGGCCATCTGCTGCGTCAGCGTCTCCATCATGTAGCTGCCGGCCCACGGGTCGACGACGCTCGTGATGTGCGTCTCCTCCTGCAAGATGAGCTGCGTGTTGCGCGCGATGCGCGCGCTCGCCTCGGTGGGCAGCGCGATCGCCTCGTCGAAGCTGTTGGTGTGCAGGCTCTGCGTGCCGCCGAACACCGCCGCCAGCGCCTCGATGGTGGTGCGCACGACGTTGTTGTACGGATCCTGCTCGGTCAGGCTCCAGCCCGAGGTCTGGCAGTGCGTGCGCAGCATCAGGCTCTTCGCGCTCTTGGCGCCGAAGCCCTGCATGATGCGGCACCACAGCAGCCGCGCGGCGCGCATCTTGGCGATCTCGAGATAGAAGTTCATGCCCGTCGCCCAGAAGAACGACAGGCGGCCGGCGAACTCGTCGACGTCCAGCCCCTTGGCCAGCGCCGTCTTCACGTACTCCTTGCCGTCGGCCAGCGTGAAGGCGAGCTCGAGCGCCTGGTTGGCGCCCGCCTCCTGCATGTGGTAGCCGGAGATCGAGATCGAGTTGAACTTCGGCATCTGCCGCGCCGTGTACTCGATGATGTCGCCGACGATGCGCATGCTCGGCGCCGGCGGGTAGATGTAGGTGTTGCGGACCATGAACTCCTTGAGGATGTCGTTCTGGATGGTCCCGGCCAGCTGCGCCTGCGCGACGCCCTGCTCCTCGGCGGCGACGATGTAGCCGGCGAGCACCGGCAGCACGGCGCCGTTCATCGTCATGCTCACGCTCACGCGGTCGAGCGCGATGCCGTCGAAGAGGATCTTCATGTCCTCGACGCTGTCGATGGCCACGCCGGCCTTGCCGACGTCGCCGGCGACGCGCGGGTGGTCGCTGTCGTAGCCGCGGTGCGTGGCGAGGTCGAACGCCACGCTCACGCCCTGCCCGCCGGCAGCCAGGCTCTTGCGGTAGAAGGCGTTGCTGTCCTCGGCGGTGGAAAAGCCCGCGTACTGGCGGATCGTCCACGGCCGCACCGCGTACATCGTGGCCTGCGGGCCGCGCACGAAGGGCGCGAAGCCGGGCAGCGTGTCGGCGTCGGGCAGTGCCGCCGTGTCGGCCGCCGTGTACAGCGGCTTGACGCGGATGCCTTCGGGCGTGAGCCAGTCGAGCGCCGCGACGTCGCCGCCCGGCGCCGAGCGGGCCGCGGCGCGCTGCCACTGTTCGAGCGTGGTGCGCGGGGATACAGCAGGGCTCGTCATCGGGGTGCTCCTCGTCATGCTGCGGCCTGGGCGTCCGATTGTGCGCACGCTGGCGCGGGCGACGCCGGCGCGCCGTGGATCCGCCCGCCCCCTTGCGCCCCCTCGACCCGCCTTGCCGCCGGCCCCGCATTATGCATAATTATGAATTCTGTAGTTGCGCTCGCCCGACCAGACTCTTCCTGCCGCCCGTCCGTGACCACCGCCACCCCGACTCCGGCGCGCGCGCTCGCGCCGCGCGCGCTGTACCAGGACGTGGCCGAACGGCTGCGCCAGCAGATCTTCGCGCGCGAGCTCGAGCCCGGCGGCTGGATCGACGAGCAGAAGCTCGCCGCCGAATACGGCATCAGCCGCACGCCGCTGCGCGAGGCGCTGAAGGTGCTCGCCGCCGAGGGCCTGGTGACGATGAAGGTGCGCCGCGGCGCCTACGTGAGCGAGATGTCGCGCGAGGACGTGCGCCAGATCTACGGGCTGCTCGGCCTGCTCGAGGCCGACGCTGCGGCCGAGGCAGCGACAATCGCCGGCGATGAACAGTTCGCCGAACTGCAACGCATGCACGATCGACTGGAAAAGCTGGCGCACCGGCGCGAGGCGTTCTTCGCCGCCAACGAGGCCTTTCACCTCGCGCTGCTCGATGTCGCCGGCAACCGCTGGCGCCGCCAGATCGTCGTCGACCTGCGCCGGATGATGAAGCTCGACCGCCGCCATTCGCTGCTTGAGCGCGGCCGGCTCGCCGACTCGCTGGCCGAGCACCGCGTGCTGATGGCCGCTCTCGCGGCGCGCAACCCCAGCGCCGCCGCCGACGCGATGCGCGCGCACTTTGCCGGCAGCCTGGAGGTCGTCGACCGGTGAACGAGCCGCCGCACGACCCGGCCGAACAACGGGTCGCACCGCGCCGCAGCCTGATCGTGCCGGTGACGGTGATGGTGGCCGCCGATCGGCGCCTCGTGGGGCGGACGCTGGACGTGTCGGCAGTCGGGCTCGGCCTCACCCTGCCCGAGAGCCTGCCGAGCGGCAGCGCGGTGGCGGTGGCCTTCGATCTGCCGACGCCGATGTCGGGCCACGTGCCGATCCGTGCCGGTGCCCGCATCGCATACTGCGCGCTCGTGCCCAAGAGCGGCCATTACCGCACCGGGGTGCAGTGGGTCACGATGACCGAAGAGATGCGCCGCATCGTGCGCGCGTTCAGCATCGGACTGCAGGGCGTCTGAGGCGCGTCGGCAGGCCTGCACGGGGGTCTGCGCGCTCGCGCCCGGCGGCCGGCCGCGCGCCGGTTTGCGCGCGCGCGGGCCGGCACGCGTCGCGCCTCAGCGCTTGCCGATCGGCACGACGTCGCGGCGCGGCGCGCCCGCGTAGAGTTGGCGCGGGCGGCCGATCTTGTACTCCGGGTCGGCGATCATCTCGTCGAGCTGCGCGATCCAGCCGACGGTGCGCGCGAGCGCGAAGATGGCCGTGAACAGGCTCGGCGGGATGCCGAGTGCACGCTGCACGATGCCCGAGTAGTAGTCGACGTTCGGATAGAGCTTGCGCGCGACGAAGTAATCGTCCTCGAGCGCGATCTTCTCGAGCGCCATCGCGAGCTTGAACAGCGGATCGTCGTGCAGCCCGAGTTCGCTCAAGACCTCGTGGCAGGTCTCGCGCATCAGCTTGGCGCGCGGATCGTAGTTCTTGTAGACGCGGTGCCCGAAGCCCATCAGCTTGATCTTCGAATCCTTCGCCTTGACCTGCTTGATGAACTCGCCGATCTTCTCGACGCCGCCCATCTTCTGGATGTCGCCGAGCATGTTCAGCGCCGCCTCGTTCGCGCCGCCGTGCGCCGGGCCCCACAGGCAGGCCACGCCGGCGGCAATGGCCGCGAACGGATTGGTGCCCGAGCTGCCGCACAGGCGCACGGTGGACGTGCTGGCGTTCTGCTCGTGATCGGCATGCAGGATGAAGATGCGATCGATCGCGCGCACCAGCACGTCGTTGATCCGGTAGTCCTCGCACGGGGTCGCGAACATCATGCGCATGAAGTTCGCGCTGTACGTGAGATCGTTGCGCGGGTAGATGTACGGCTGGCCGAGGCCGTACTTGTAGGCCATCGCCACCAGCGTCGGCATCTTCGCGATCAGCCGGTGCGCGGCGATCTCGCGGTGGCGCGCGTCGTGCACGTCGGTGCTGTCGTGATAGAAGGCCGCCAGCGCACCGACCAGGCCCGTGATCACCGCCATCGGGTGCGCGTCACGGCGGAACCCGCGCATGAAGAACTGCATCTGCTCGTGCACCATCGTGTGATGGGTGATGGTCTGCACGAAAGTCTCGCGCTGCGCGCCATCGGGCAGGTCGCCGTACAGCAGCAGATGGCAGACCTCGAGGAAGTCGCACTGCACGGCCAGTTGCTCGATCGGGTAGCCGCGGTACAGCAATTCGCCCTTGTCGCCGTCGATGTAGGTGATGGTCGAGTTGCAGCTCGCGGTGCTGAGGAATCCCGGGTCGTAGGTGAACTTGCCGGTCTGCCCGTAGAGCTTGCGGATGTCGATCACATCCGGCCCGATGCTGCCCTTGTAGATCGGCAGCTCCACGCTCGGGCTGTCGTCGCTGAACGACAGCGTGGCTTTGACTTCGGAGGGGGTCATCTCGGGGGGCCTTTCAACCTTGTCAATGTGGGGCGGCTGCCGCACCGAGCGGCGGCCTGCGCAGCAGCGCGAGCACTTCGCGCACCGCCGGGGTATCGATCGCGCCCTGCGGCTCGGTGCGTCCGAGCAGCAGGTCGAGCAGGTCGTTGTCGGCGAGCTCCATCAGCAGTTCGAGCCCCTCGGCCTGGCGCGTCGTGATCGTCTCCTCGTGCTGGCGGAAGAAACGCTCGATGAACAGGTCGTTCTCGAGCAGGCCACGGCGGCAGCGCCACTTCAGGCGGCCGAGCGATCGGGGTTCGAGGGCTTCGGACATGTTCAGATCGCCCGGCGCACCATCATCTCCTTGATCTTGCTGATCGCGCGCGACGGATTCAGGCCCTTGGGACACACGTCGACGCAATTCATGATGTCGTAGCAGCGGTACAGGCGATACGGATCGAGCAGATTGTCTAGGCGCTCGCCGGTGGCCTGGTCGCGGCTGTCGGCGAGGAAGCGGTAGGCCTGCAGCAGCCCGGCCGGGCCGACGTACTTGTCCGGGTTCCACCAGAAGCTCGGGCACGCCGTGCTGCAGCAGGCGCACAGGATGCACTCGTACAGGCCGTCGAGCTCGGCCCGCTCCTCGGGCGACTGCAGCCGCTCCTTCTCGGGCGGCGGCGTGTCGTTGATGACGTACGGCTTGATCGAGTGGTACTGGTCGAAGAACTGCGTCATGTCGACGATCAGGTCGCGCACCACGGGCAGTCCGGGCAGCGGCTTGAGCACGATCGTGTCGGGCAGCGTGCGCAGGTTCGTCAGGCACGCCAGGCCGTTCTTGCGGTTGATGTTCATCGCATCCGAGCCGCACACGCCCTCGCGGCAGCTGCGCCTGAAGCTGAGCGTCGGGTCCTGCGCCTTGAGCTTGATCAGCGCGTCGAGCAGCATGCGCTCCGAGCCGTCGAGCTCGACGCTGTAGGTCTGCATGCGCGGCTTGTCGTCCTTGTCGGGGTCGTAGCGGTAGATCTGGAAGGTGCGGCTGGCCATGGTGCTCGGATTCGGAACGTGCAAACAGGAGGCGGTCTGGCTGGAAGTCGGCGTGCGGACGGTGCGCGGCTAGAACGTGCGCACCTTCGGCGGGATCGACTCGACGGTGAGCGGCTGCATCGTCACCGGCTTGTACTCGAGACGGTTGCCCGCCGAGTACCACAGCGTGTGCTTGAGCCAGTCGCGGTCGTTGCGCCCGAGCGGGAACTCGGGGTCGTCGGCGCCGCGCTCGTAGTCGTCCACGCTGTGCGCGCCGCGGCACTCGTGGCGCGCCGCGGCCGAGGTCATCGTCGCCTGCGCGACCTCGATCAGGTTCACCACCTCGAGCGCCTCGACGCGCGCGGTGTTGAACACACGGCTCTTGTCCTTCAGGCCGATGGCATCGACGCGCGCGCGGATGGCGTTGATCTGCGTCACGCCTTCGTCCATGCGCGCCTGCGTGCGGAAGACGCCGGCGTGCGTCTGCATCGTCGTGCGGATGTCGTTGGCCACCGCCTGCGCATATTCGCCGCTGCTGCTGCCGTCGAGCCGCGCCAGCAGCGCCAGGCTGCGCTCGGCGGCATCCTTGGGCAGCGGCTTGTACGCCTCGGGCGAGCGGCGCACCGTCTCGACGATGTGGTTGCCGGCGCTCTTGCCGAACACCAGCAGGTCGAGCAGCGAGTTGGTGCCCAGACGGTTGGCGCCGTGCACGCTCACGCAAGAGCACTCGCCCACGGCATACAGACCCTGCAGCGGCGCGTTGTGCACGCCGTTGTGCGGCACCACCACCTGCCCGTGCAGGTTGGTCGGCACGCCGCCCATCTGGTAGTGGTTGGTCGGCACCACCGGGATCGACTCCTTCGTGATGTCGACGTTGGCGAAGTTGTGGCCGATCTCGTACACGCTGGGCAGGCGCTTGTGGATGGTCTCGGCGCCCAGGTGCGTCATGTCGAGGTCGATGTAGTCCTTGTTCGGACCGCAGCCGCGCCCCTCCTTGATCTCCTGGTCCATGCAACGGCTGACGAAGTCGCGCGGCGCCAGATCCTTGAGCGTCGGCGCGTAGCGCTCCATGAAGCGCTCGCCGCTGCTGTTGCGCAGGATCGCGCCCTCGCCGCGACAGCCCTCGGTCAGCAGCACGCCGGCGTTGTAGACCCCGGTCGGGTGGAACTGCCAGAACTCCATGTCCTGCAGCGGGATGCCGGCCCGCGCCGCCATCCCCAGGCCGTCGCCGGTGTTGATGTAGGCGTTGGTGCTGGCCGCGTAGATGCGCCCGGCGCCGCCGGTGGCCAGCAGCGTGACCTTGGCTTCGAGGATGTAGACGTCGCCGGTCTCCATTTCGAGCGCGGTGACGCCGAGCACGTCGCCGTCGGCGTCGCGGATCAGGTCGAGCGCCATCCACTCGACGAAGAAGTTGGTGTGCGCGCGCACGTTCTGCTGGTACAGCGTGTGCAGCATCGCGTGGCCGGTGCGGTCGGCGGCGGCGCAGGCGCGCTGCACCGGCTTCTCGCCGTAGTTGGCGGTGTGGCCGCCGAACGGGCGCTGGTAGATGGTGCCGTCGGGGTTGCGGTCGAACGGCATGCCGAAGTGCTCGAGCTCGTAGACCACGTGCGGCGCCTCGCGGCACATGAACTCGATCGCGTCCTGGTCGCCCAGCCAGTCGCCGCCCTTGACGGTGTCGTAGAAGTGGTAGTGCCAGTTGTCCTCGGCCATGTTGCCCAGGCTGGCGCCGATGCCGCCCTGCGCCGCCACCGTGTGGCTGCGGGTCGGGAACACCTTGGTCAGCACGGCCACGTTGAGGCCGGCGCGCGCCAGCTGCAGCGAGGCGCGCATGCCGGAGCCGCCGGCACCGACGATGACGACGTCGAATCGACGCTTGGGAAGGCTAGCCACGTTCAGAGTCTCCAGAGCACCTGCACCGCCCAGCCCATGCAGCCGAGCAGCCAGGTGATCGCCGCCGCCATCAGCACCAGGCGCACGCCGATCGGTTTGACGTAATCCATGAAGATGTTGCGCATGCCGATCCAGGCGTGCCAGCCGAGCGCGACGACGACGGCGAAGGTGAGCACCTTCATCCACTGCGCGGCGAAGATGCCGGCCCACTTGTCGTAGCCGAGCGGCCCGGGCAGTATCAACTGCAGCAGCAGCACGAGGGTGAAGACGGCCATCAGCGCCGCGCTCAGGCGCTGCGCGAGCCAGTCGCCGACGCCGTAGTGCGCGCCGACCACGTTGCGCCTTCTGCCGTAACTCGCAGACATCGTCGTGCCTCCGTCGTTCTTCAATAAAGGCCGAACAGCTTGCCGGCCAGCCCGAACGTGAGCACGAGGCTGGTCGCCAGCGTCGCCGCCGCGGTGTGGCGGCCCTGCTCCTTGCTCATGCGGTGCGTGAGGTCCATCCACATGTGGCGCAGCCCGGCCAGCACGTGATGCAAGTAGGCCCAGACGAGCGCCAGCACCACCACCTTGACGAGCGGCGCCGGCACGAAACCGATGCCGGCCACGAAGGCGTTGGTGAAGCGCTCGTAGCTGATCTCGGTGCTGACGCTGGTGTCGAACATCCAGATCACGAACGGCAGCAGCACGAACATCAGCGCGCCGCTGGCGCGGTGCAGGATCGACACCAGCGCCGCGAGCGGCATGCGGTACTGCAGCGCGTTGGCCAGGTGCATGGTGCCGGGCCGCTGGCGCGCGGCGTGGTTCGTCATCTCGGGCATGGAGGGGCTCTCGAGGAAACCGACTGGGATCGGGCGAGTTTATTGCAACGTATAGGGCTTGCTCGAAACTGCCGACTCGAGCCGTGCCGGCACGACGCCGACGCCGTACCCACGCGGCGGCGTGCGCACACGGCGCCGGACACGCACGGCGCCGCAGGCGCGTGCGGCCGCAACGCACGCCGCCGGCGCGGCCACGCGATCCGCGCTGCAGGCACACGCGCCGAGGAGCTCGCGATGGCGCTCGAGTCGACTGGTGCGCACGCTCAGCCCAGTTCGTTGCGGTAGTGCCAGCGCTCGGTGAGGTACAGGCCGCGGCGCAGCTCCACCGGCCGCGCGCCATACGTGTAGGAACGCCGCTCGACCAGCAGCAGCGGCGTGGCGGGTGCCACGCCGAGCACGCGCGCTTCGTCGGCCGACGCGGCCACGGCGCGGATCTTCTCCTCGGCGCGGATCATGCGCACCGAGAACTCGGCCTCGAACAGGCGGTACAGCGGCCCGCGCCAGCGTGCGAGCAGTTCGGCATCCAGCGCACCGAACAGCGTCGCCGGCAGCCACAGGTCGTCGAGCACGAGCGCGCGCTCGCCTTCGAGCAGCAGCCGCCGCACCTCGACCACCGCCTCGCCGCTGCCCAGCCCGAGCGCGCGCGCGACGTCGGCCGTGGCACGCATGCGGCGGCAGTCGAGCAGGCGCCGCTCGAGGCGCGGCGGCACCTGGCCGTCGTCGGGCGTCAGGCGCAGGAAGCGGTAGCGCGTGCCTTCCTCGGCATGCGTGGCGACGAACGTGCCCCTGCCCTGGCGCCGCACCAGCAGGTTCTCGGCTGCCAGTTCGTCGATCGCCTTGCGCACCGTGCCCTGGCTCACCTTGTAGCGCGCGGCCAGTTCGATCTCGCTCGGGATGAGCTCGCCGGGCTGCCAGTCGCCCTGCTGCAGGCTGCGCAGCAGCAGCGTCTTGATCTGCTGGTACAGCGGGCTGAACGACGGGGTCGCGGGCACCTCGCGCGTGGCGCCGCCGACCTGCCTGCCGGCACGGGCATGCGGCCCGGCATCGGGCATGCGCGTCGGCTCCTTCGCGTCTTGCATCGCGCCATTGTCTTGGCTAAGACATAAGAGTCGCGTCAGCACGGCTAGGTAGAATCCCGCCCACTTTTTCGAGGAGAACGACGTGAGCAAGAAGCCCGTTCGCGTGGCCGTCACCGGCGCTGCCGGCCAGATCGGCTATGCCGCCTTGTTTCGGATCGCCAGCGGCCAGATGCTCGGCCCCGAGCAGCCGGTGATCCTGCAACTGCTCGAGATCCCCGACGAGAAGGCGCAGAAGGCGCTCGGCGGCGTGATGATGGAACTCGAGGACTGCGCCTTCCCGCTGCTGGCCGGCATGGAGGGACACTCGAGCGCCGAAGCGGCGTTCAAGGACACCGATTACGCGCTGCTGATCGGCGCGCGTCCGCGCGGCCCCGGCATGGAGCGCTCGGACCTGCTGGCGGCCAACGCGCAGATCTTCACCGCGCAGGGCAAGGCGCTGGACAAGGCGGCGAGCCGTGACGTGAGGGTGCTGGTGGTGGGCAATCCGGCCAACACCAACGCCTACATCGCGATGAAGAGTGCCCCGGGCCTGCCGCGCGAGAACTTCACCGCCATGCTGCGGCTGGACCACAACCGCGCGCTCAGCCAGATCGCGATCAAGACCGGCCGTCCGCTGGACGCCATCCGGAAGATGTGCGTGTGGGGCAACCACTCGCCGACGATGTACGCCGACTACCGTTTCGCCACCATCGACGGCAAGAGCGTCAAGGATCTGATCGGCGACGAAGCATGGAACCGCGACGTGTTCCTGCCCATGATCGGCAAGCGCGGCGCCGCGGTCATTGCCGCGCGCGGCATGAGTTCGGCCGCATCGGCCGCCAACGCGGCGATCGGCCACATGCGCGACTGGGCCCTGGGCACCGGCGGCGAGTGGGTGACGATGGGCGTGCCGAGCAACGGCGCCTACGGCATCCCGAAGGACGTCGTGTTCGGCTTGCCGGTCACCTGCGAGGGCGGGCGCTACAAGGTCGTCGAGGGTCTGCCGATCGACGAGTTCAGTCAGGGCTGCATCGACAAGACGCTGGCCGAGTTGATCGGCGAGCGCGACGGCGTGCAGCACCTGCTTTGATGCCGGGCACGCGCCGAAGGCGGGCATCGGGGGCGCCTCGCGGGGCGCCCTCGCCTTTCGTGCCGCTCACGCCTTGCGCGCCGGACGGCGTCATCCGCGCGACGCCGCACGAATCCCCCCCCGCGTCGCGTGCGCGGCGCACCCCACCCACCGCCGGCCTGCCCGATGTCCGCTCCCGCCCCGCCCCGCACCGCACTGTTCGAACCCGAGGAACTCGCCGCGCCGGCGCTGCCCGTGTGCGACCACTACAGCGGTGTCGAGGCACGCATGCGCAAGAGCCTCGCCCTGCAGGCCGAGATGGGCCCGGTGTTCGATGTCACGCTGGACAACGAGGACGGGGCACCGGTCGGCGCCGAGGTCGAGCACGCACGCCTGGTGGCCGAGCTGCTGGGCTCGGCCGCCAACCGCCATGACCGCGTCGGCGTGCGGCTGCTGCCGTGGGGGCACGCGCGCTTTCACGATGTGCTCGAGGTCGTGCTCGGCGCCGCCCGTGCACCGGCGTACCTGATGCTGCCCAAGCCGCGCAGCGCGGCCGACGTGCAGCAGGCGGCCGACGCGATCGAGCGCGCCGGCGGCCGTGCCGTGCCCTTGCACGCGCTCATCGAGACGCACGGCGCGCTGGCCGAGGTGGCGGCGATCGCGGCGCACCCGCGCATCGAGTCGCTGTCGTTCGGGTTGATGGACTTCGTCTCGGCGCACCGCGGCGCCATCCCACGCTCGGCCATGGACGCCGAGGGCCAGTTCACGCACCCGCTGGTGCTGCGCGCCAAGCTCGAGATCGCCGCCGCCTGCCACGCGCAGGCCAAGGTGCCCTCGCACAGCGTGGTCACCGAACTCGCCGATGCGCAGGCCATCGGGCGCGCTGCGCGCCGCGCCGCCGCCGAGCTCGGCTACACGCGCATGTGGAGCATCCATCCGGCGCAGATCCGGCCCATCGTCGAGGCCTTCGCGCCGCGCGCCGACGAGCTCGCGCTGGCGCTGGAGATCGTCGAAGCCGCCCAGGCCGCGCACTGGGCGCCGATCCGCCACCGCCACGGCGGCGAAGACCGGCTGCACGATCGCGCGAGCTACCGCTACTTCTGGCAGCTCATCGAGCGCGCCGAGCGCACCGGCTGGGTCGGCACCACGCCGCCGCCGGCTGCGCTGCGTGCGGCGTGGTTCGGCGGCAACGCAGCGGCACGGACGCGACCGGCAGGCGACGCGCCCGCCGGGTGACGGATCACGCGTCCGATCACACGAACAGCCGCGCTGCTGGCACACTGAACTCCGCTTGCACGGCGGCGGCGTCGGCTACGATGCGGCACGCCGAACCCGGCAAGAATGTCCGGCACCCCGAGGCCTGCCACTGGAGCCCTGCCATGCTGTCGATGCGCACCCTGCTCGCCACCACCGCTGCCGCTGCCCTCGCCTCGGTGCCGGCGCACGCCGACCATCTCGATGCCCAGCAGATGGAAGCTGCGGCGCACGTGTACACCGGCGTCGCGCAGTGCGAGTTCGGACAGCAGGTCAAGCTGACGCCGGTCGAAGGGCATGCCGGCCACTTCAGGCTCGAGTTCAAGCGCGCGAGCTATGACGTGGTGCCCGAGGTCACGACCACCGGTGCGGTGCGGCTCGAGGACAAGCGCGCCGGCATGGTCTGGATCCAGATCCCCACCAAGTCGATGCTGCTCAACGCCAGGCGCGGGCAGCGCGAGGCCGACGAGTGCCTGAACGCACAGCAGCGCAGCGTGACGGCCACCGCCGCCGCACAGTGACGGCGGCGCACGCGCGGCGCCGCTGAGCAGCGCGCGCCGCGCACCCGCAGCGGGAGGCGCCCGGATGCCGGCCCGACGGCAACACGGCCGCCGAGGGCCTCGTCCTCGATCAGCGTGGCCGCAGCAACGTCCACGCCGCGCTGAGCAGCGCTGCGAGCCCCTTGCCGACCGGCACACAGCCGGCGGCGTATAGTGCCGCCGCAACGTGGCGGCGAACGCGCGCGCCGGCAGCGCACCCCCGGTGTCGCCGTCCGGCGGCAGAGCGTCGCCGCTGCGCCCCCGCTGCTCCGCCGCCGCATGCCGACGATCGCCGCGCCGACCGCCTCCCCGAGCGCATCGCGCCGCGCGCCGCCATGCCCGTGGCGATCCGATCCCCACCGCACAAGGAGATGCCCATGAAGCGCTGGTTCGCTTTCCTGCTCACGTGTGCGCTGCTCGGCTCGGCCGCCGCGCAGACGCTCACCGTCTACAGCAGCGTCGACGAGGCGAATGCAAGGAAGATCCTGAGCGCGTTCACGGCCGACACGGGCGTCAAGGTCAGCATGGTGTTCCTGTCCACCGGGCCGGCGCTGTCGCGCCTCGAGGCCGAGGCCAATCGCCCGCAGGCCGACGTCTGGTTCGGCGCGCCGGTCGAGAACCACGTCATCGCCGCCGAGCGCAACCTGGTCGAGGACTACGTCAGCCCGCAGGCCCACGAGCTGGCCGCCCAATACAGGGATTCCAAGGGCTCCTGGTACGCGATCTACACCAATCCGCTCGCCCTCGGCGTGCGCACCGACCTGCTCGCCAAGCGCAGCGCGCCGGTGCCGCGATCGTGGGCCGATCTCCTGAATCCGGCCTACAAGGGCCTGATCCAGATGCCCTCGCCGCAGACCTCGGGCACCTCGTACGAGCTGATCCTCACGCTCGTCAAGCTGATGGGCGAGGACCAGGCGTTCGAATACATGAAGAAGCTCGGCCCCAACGTGCAGACCTACACGCAGAGCGGCACCGCGCCCAGCGCCGCGCTCGGCTTGGGCGGCTGCGCGATCGCGATCCAGTTCACGCCCGGCTTTCTCGAACTGGCCGACAAGGGCTATCCGGTCGACGTCGTGTTCCCCAAGGAGGGTGTGGGCCACGAAGTCGCCGCCGTCTCGATCGTCAAGGGCGCAGCGCGCGCCGCCGAGGCGCACAGGCTCGTCGACTGGATCATTTCGCAAAAGGGCCAGCAGGCGATGGTGGCCGCCAAGACCTACTTCCTGCCGATTCGCAACGACGTGAGCGCGGGCAAGGGCGTGCCCTCGCTTGCCGACATCAAGCTGGTCGAGTCCGACGCCGCCTATGCGGCGCAGAACCGCAAGCGGCTCGTCAACCGCTGGCTCAAGGACGTGCTCGGGCAGTAGCCCGGCCCGGCCGGAACGCCACCCGCAGCGCGCGTGCGCGCCCACGCCGTGCCGGCCACGCTGAGGCGGCTGGCGCGCGACCCGGTGTGGCTCACGCTCGTGGTGGCGATCTTCGTCGCGCTGGGGCTGTTCGTCGCCTACCCGCTCGTCAAGGTGCTGCTGACGAGCGTGCGCGACGGCGACGCGTGGACGCTCGAGCACTACCGCATCGTCGCCGAGCGCAAGCTGTACCGCAACGCGCTCGTCAACAGCGTCGCGGTCGGCGCCATCGTCGGTGTCGTCGGCACCGCGCTGGGCTACCTGATCGCCTTCGTCGTCACGCGCACCGAGGTGCCGGCCAAGCGCACGCTGCACCTCGTGAGCGTGCTGCCGATCATCTCGCCGCCGTTCGTCACCGCGGTGTCGATCCTGCTGCTGTTCGGCTTCAACGGTCTGGTCACGCGGCATGTGCCGTGGCTTGCCGACTCGAGCATCTACGGCTTTCGCGGCGTCGTGCTGTCGCAGCTGCTGACCTTCACGCCGATCGCCTACCTGTCGCTGCGCGGCGTGCTGCAATCGATCGACACCACGCTCGAGGACGCCAGCTTCAACCTCGGCGCCAGCCGCTGGCAGACCTTCACGCGCGTCACGCTGCCGCTGTCGCTGCCCGGCATCGCGGGCGCCTTCCTGGTCGTCTTCATCGAGTCGCTGGCCGACTTCGGCAATCCGCTCGTGCTCGCCGGCGCCGCGTTTCCGATGCTCGCCACGCAGGCCTACCTCGAGATCACCGGCTCGTTCGACCTCGCGCGCGGCGCGGCGCTGGCCGTCGTGCTGCTGCTGCCCAGCCTGAGCGCATTCGCGATCCAGCGCTACTACCTGGCGCGGCGCCGGTACGTGACCATCACCGGCAAGCCCGCGCTCGCAACGTCGAGGCTGGTCGGCGCGCGCACGAAATGGCTGCTGTACGCGGGCGTGCTGCTGTTCTCGCTGGTGGTGGCGGTGTTCTATGCCGTCATCGTCGTCGGCGCCACGACGCGCGTCTGGGGCACCGACTACACGCCGACGCTCGAGCATTTCGTCTACGTGTTCCAGGTCGGCTTCGATGCCGTCAAGGACACGCTCGTGATCGCCGTCGTGTCGACGCCGCTGAGCGGCGTGCTCGGCATGCTGATCGCGTTCGCCGTCGTGCGCGGCCGCTTCCCGGGCAAGGGCCTGATGGAGCTCGGCGCGATCCTGAACTTCGCGGTCCCGGGCACCGTCGTCGGCATCGGCTACATCCTGGCCTTCAATGCGCCGCCGATCCTGCTCACCGGCACGCTGGCGATCCTGGTGGCGGCGTTCGTGTTCCGCTACATGCCGGTCGGCATCCAGTCGGGCATCGCGGTGCTGCGCCAGATCGACCCGGCGATCGAGGAGGCGGCGCGCAACCTCGGTGCGAACAGCCTGACGACGTTTCGCAAGGTCACGCTGCCGCTCGTCGCGCCGGCCTTCTTCTCGGCGCTGGTGTACGCCTTCGTGCGCGCGATGACGGCGATCAGCGCCGCGATCTTCCTCGTCTCGGCGAGCTGGAACCTGATGACGGTGCAGATCCTGAGCCAGGTCGGCTCGGGGCGCCTGGGCGTCGCGGCGGCCTTCAGCGTCGTGCTGATCGCCATCGTCGTCGTCGCCATCGCGGCCATCGGCGCCTTCGTCGAGCGCATGGGCGGCGAGCGCGCGCGCATGCGGATCTGAACGAAGCGGGCGCACGACATGAAGGACCTGCGACTCGTCGCGCTGCGCAAGGAGTTCGCCGGCCGCGACCGCGACGGCCGGCGCACCCTCGCGGTCGCCGACGTGAGCCTCGAAGTCGACAAGGGGCAGCTCGTCACGCTGCTCGGGCCCTCGGGCTGCGGCAAGACGACGCTGCTGCGCATGATCGCCGGCTTCGAGGAGCCCAGCGCGGGCCAGATCTGGTTCGGTGCGCGACGCATCGACGACGAGCCGCCCCACATGCGCGACACGGCGATGGTGTTCCAGTCGTACGCGATCTTCCCGCATCTGGACGTGTTCGAGAACGTCGCCTTCGGGCTGCGACTGCGCCGCGTCGCAGCGCGCGCGCTGCGCGAGCGCGTCGAGCGCGTCCTCGAACTCACCGGGCTGGCGGCGCTGGCCGCGCGCCAGCCGCACCAGCTCTCGGGCGGGCAGCAGCAGCGCGTCGCGCTCGCGCGCTGCCTGGTGATGGAGCCGCGGCTGCTGCTGTTCGACGAACCCCTGTCCAACCTCGACGCCAAGCTGCGCGAGCAGATGCGCGTCGAGATCCGCGAGCTGCAGCAGCGCGTCGGCATCACGACCGTCTACGTCACGCACGACCAGGCCGAGGCGATGAGCATCTCGGACCTGATCGTGGTGATGAACGCCGGCGTCGTCGAGCAGATCGGCACGCCGAGCGCGATCTACGGCGCGCCGGCCAACCGTTTCGTCGCCGACTTCATCGGCCGCGCCAACTTCGTCGCCGTCGACGTGCTCGACGAGCACCGCGTGCGCCTGGCCGGCATGCCGCTCGCCGTCAGGCCGCACGGCCGGCGCGCGGGCGAGCGCGCGACGCTGGTGCTGCGGCCCGAGGCCATCGCCGTCGATGCCGAGCGCGGCGCGCTCGCCGGCACCGTGCGCCGCGCGATGTTCCTCGGCAGCCTGGTCGAATACCTGATCGAGGTGCCCTCGGTCGGCCCCCTCGTCGTCGATCATCCGAATCCGGTCGCCGGGCGCTTGCTGCGCGCCGGCGAGCGCGCCTGGCTCACGCCGGTCGCCGGCGTCGGCACGCTGCTCGAGTGAGGGCCTGCGCGCCGGCGCGCGCAGCCGCACGTTGCGCGGCCACCGCGGCGCCGCCGGCGCGCGCACGGGGCGCAGACGCAGCGACGCCGGCCTGCGCTCAGGGCGCCTCGGGCGCGATCGCCTGTCCGTAGTCGTACAGCGCCTCGAGCAGATCCTGCTCGCGGTCGTCGGCCGACTCGGCCAGTTCGTCGATGCGCTCGAAGAAGGCGGCCAGCGTCAGGCCGCCGCCCGCGCCGTGGTGCAGCCGCTGCGCGCGCAGCGCGTCCCAGCGTCCTTGCTCGTCGGCGTCGAGCGTGTGCGCGAAGTTGCGCGCACGGTAGCGAAACAGCAGCTCGTCCAGGCGCGCGTCGGCGAAGCCCGGGCGCTTGCCCGCCAGCGCCTCGGGCGCGAGGGCGCGCAGCCGCTCGAGCTGGCGCCGGTCGTCGTTGCCGACGAAGCCGCCGTACAGATCCTCGTCGACGTCGACCGCGGCGCCCGTCGCGGGCCGCGCGAACAGCGCGGCCCACACGGCATCGCGCGGCGGCAGCCGCCGGGCCCGCTCGGCGTGGCGCAGTGCCGCGGCGACGTCGATGCCGAAGCGCGCGGGCGCATCGCCCAGCACCTTCAGGTTGGAGATGACGATCGGCGACTTGTTGACGTGGATGGTCTTGATCGGCAGCCGCGTCTGGCCGTCGCGCAGCTCGTCGCTGCGCGTGTACAGGCGCGTGCGCGCCGCGTCGGCATCGAGCGTCTCGAGCTCGGCCGGGTCGTGCGCGAGGTCCCAGACGATGAGCTCGTTCTTGTTGATCGGGTGCGGCGCCAGCGGCCACACGATGGCCAGGCAGCCGCGCTCGAGCGGATAGCGCCCCGACAGATGCACGAACGGCCGGCCTTCGCCGATCTCGGCCCGAACGGCCTCCTTGCGGCGCAGCTTCGATGCGAATTCCCACAGCCTGGGCTGGCGCAGCTTGAGCTGCCGCGCCAGCGCCAGCGTCGCCCGTACGTCGGCCAGCGCCTCGTGTGCGGTGCCTTGCGCCAGGCCGTTGGCTGCGGCCAGGCGTTCGAGCCGGAAGCTCGGCCGGCCGTCGTCGCCGTCGGGCCACACGAAGCCTTCGGGGCGCAGCGCCCACGTCAGTCGCACGACGTCGAGCAGATCCCAGCGGCCGCAGCCGTTGGCCCATTCGCGCGCGTACGGGTCGTACAGGTTGCGCCACAGCAGATGCCGCGTCACCTCGTCGTCGAAGCGGATGCTGTTGTAGCCCACGCCCACGGTGCCCTCGCGCGCCAGCTGGGCTTCGATGCGGGCGGCGAACTCTTGCTCGGGCAGCCCTTCGGCGAGCGCGCGTTGCGGCGTGATGCCGGTCAGCAGCACGCTCTCGGGATCGGGCAGGTAGTCGGGCGCGGGCCGGCAGTACCAGCACACGGGGTCGTCGATCTCCTGCAACTCGGCATCGGTGCGCACGCCGGCGAACTGCGCCGGCCGGTCGCGCCGCGGCACGCGTCCGAAGGTCTCGTAGTCGTGCCAGAAGAACGTCGGCTTGCTCATCGCTGCACGATAGCGCATGGCCGGCGCGCGACGCGCGCCGGGACGGCCACGCGATCGGCGGGCGCGCGGCGCAGGGTACGCAGCAAGGCGCGCCCGCGCAGGTGCCGAGCACGCGGGCGAGCATCACGCCGGGGCGCGGGGCCTGCGGCGCCAGGCTGCGCGCGAGACCAAACCCCGCCGGCGGCCCGCAACCGGACACGCCCACGGCGTTGAAGGCGATCGCCGCGCACAGCCGCGATGCGGGCTCGGGCCACTCGCCGCGCAGGCTGCGCTCGCGTTCAACCGCGGCGCAGCCTGCGCGCCGCGTCGAGCGCGAAGTACGTGAGCACGCCGTCGGCGCCGGCGCGCCTGAACGCAATCAGCGACTCCATCATCACCGCGTCGCGCTCGAGCCAGCCGTTGCGCGCCGCGGCCTCGAGCATGCTGTACTCGCCGCTCACCTGGTAGGCGAAGGTCGGCATGCGGAACTCGTCCTTGACGCGGCGCACGATGTCCAGGTACGGCAGACCGGGCTTGACCATCACCATGTCGGCACCTTCGGCGATGTCCAGCGCCACTTCGCGCAGCGCCTCGTCGCTGTTGCCCGGGTCCATCTGGTAGACCTTCTTGTCGGCCTTGCCGAGGTTCGCCGCCGAACCCACGGCGTCGCGGAACGGCCCGTAGAACGCACTCGCGTACTTCGCGCTGTAGGCCATGATGCGGGTGTGGATGCAGCCGGCGGCCTCGAGCGCGCCGCGGATGGCACCGATGCGCCCGTCCATCATGTCGCTGGGCGCGACGATGTCGACGCCGGCCTCGGCCTGCACCAGCGCCTGCTGGCGCAGCAGGGCCACCGTCGCGTCGTTGAGGATGTAGCCGCCGGCGTCCAGCAGCCCGTCCTGGCCGTGGCTCGTGTAGGGGTCGAGCGCCACGTCGGTGAGCACCCCAAGCTCGGGAAAGCGGCGCTTGAGCTCGCGCACCGCGCGCGGCACGAGCCCTTGCGCATTGAGCGCCTCGCGCCCGTCGGGCGTCTTGAGCGCCGGCTCGATGACCGGGAACAGCGCCATCACCGGCACCCCCAGCGCGAGGCAGTCCTCGGCGACGGCGCACAGGCCGTCGACGCTGCGCCGCTTGACGCCCGGCATGCTGGCGACGTCCTGCTCCTGGCGTTCGCCGTCGAGCACGAACACGGGAAGGATGAGATCCTCCGGCGCAAGGCGGCTCTCGCGCACCAGCGCGCGCGTGCAGGCGTCGCGTCGCAGGCGACGTGGCCGGCTGACGGGGTACGGAGGCAGGAGGGGCACGACGTCGATCCTTCGGCAGCTCGCCGCACCGCGTGGCAGGCGAGGAAAGTCCCTGTGGCAACGCGTGCATGCTACTGCTAGACTCTTCGACGAACGCGGGTCGCGAGGTCCGGGTTCCCTGCTTTTCCTCCCTGAGCAGGTGCCTGCACGTGGCGACACGCGGCAAGGCTTGTCGGCCCTGGTTCGCGCCAGGGCCATCTTTTTTGGGTATCCGCAACGACGTGTTGGAACGGCCCTCAGATCGAGGGCCGATTTCCGTTCCGCAAGTCGCATTGGCGTGTTGGAGCCCGAAGACCACAACCAGGGGGAGCTGAGGTGGAGGCTTCGGGAGTTGCAGCCGTCGGACGTGGCCTCGTCGGTGCCACGAACCTGTTCTGCAAGGTGTTCGGCAAGCACGCCAACCCCTCCCGTGTGCGCGCAGTGCGGTTCGTGGAGGCCTTTGCGGTTCACGGCATCGGTCGTCGACGAGCAGTTCCTGTTGCGGCTCCAGGACGGCAAAGAGTTCATCGCGCGCCGGCGCGGCACGGGCGGCCAGTTCCACGGCGACGACCTCGTGAACGGATGGGGGTACGGGCGCGCCCCTTGGTTCGGTGCGTTTCGCGAGGCCCTGGCGCGAGAGCCGAAGGCCTGCAACGACGACGAACTTCTGGCGACGATGGACCCCGTTCGGACATCGCCCGCACCCTCTGCCTGAGCAGGATCACATGAACCAGCAAGCCCTTTCCTCCCTCATCTGGTCGGTTGCCGACCTGCTGCGCGGCGACTTCAAGCAAGGCGAATACGGCCGCGTGATCCTGCCGTTCACGGTGCTGCGCCGGCTGGACTGCGTGCTCTCGCCCACGAAGACCGCCGCGCTCGAGGAGCACGCCGCGAAGCTGGCGGCCGGCGTCGCCTTCGAGCCCTTCGTCAAGCGCAGGACCGGCCTGGACTTCTACAACGTCTCGTCGCTGGACATGGGCAAGCTCATGGGCGACCAGGACCACATCCGCGCCAACCTCGAGAGCTACATCCAGGGCTTCGCGCCCGACGTGCGCTCGATCTTCGAGCACTTCGACTTCGCCGCCACCGTCGAGCGGCTGCACAAGGCCAGGCTGCTGTACCTGGTGAGCGAGAAGTTCGCGGCCATCGACCTGCACCCCAGGAGCGTGGACAACGTGCAGATGGGGCTGGTGTTCGAGGAACTGATCCGCAAGTTCGCCGAACTCTCCAACGAAACGGCTGGCGAGCACTTCACCCCGCGCGAGGTGATCCGCCTGATGGTGAACCTGCTGTTCATCGAGGACGGCGAGGCCCTCACCAAGCCCGGCGTCGTGCGCACGATGTACGACCCGACGGCCGGCACCGGCGGCATGCTCAGCGTGGCGGGCGAGTACCTGTTCGAGCTGAACCCCAAGGCAAGGCTCACTCTCTTCGGGCAGGAACTCAACCCCGAGTCGCACGCCATCTGCAAGGCCGACATGCTGATCCGGGGCCAGGACATCAGCAACATCGTGCTGGGCAACACCCTCGCCGACGACGGCCTGCTCGGCAAGCTGTTCGACTACATGCTCTCCAACCCGCCCTTCGGCGTCGAGTGGAAGAAGATCGAGAAGGCCATCCGCGATGAGCACGAGAAGCAGGGCTACAGCGGCCGCTTCGGGCCCGGATTGCCGCGTGTGTCCGACGGCTCGCTGCTCTTCTTGCTGCACCTGCTGAGCAAGATGCGCCCCGAGAAGCAGGGCGGCAGCCGCATCGGCATCGTGCTCAACGGCTCGCCGCTCTTCACCGGCGGCGCCGGCTCGGGCGAATCCGAGATCCGGCGCCACGTGCTCGAGAACGACCTCGTGGAGGCCATCGTCGCGCTGCCCACCGACATGTTCTACAACACCGGCATCGCCACCTACGTGTGGCTGCTGAGCAACCGCAAGCCCGACGACCGCAAGGGCTTCGTGCAGCTCATCGACGCCAGCGGCTTCTGGCAGAAGATGCGCAAGAGCCTGGGCAGCAAGCGCAAGGAGATGAGCGACGAGCACATCGGCATCGTCACCAGGCTGTTCGGTGACTTCGTCGAGGCCAGCCTCGTCACGGTGCTGGATGCCGACGGCAGGCAAGCGAGCCGGCAGGTGCTGATGGATGGCCAGACGCTGCCCAAGGCCCCGCAGGGCGGCAAAGTGAAGACCGTGCCGGTCTCGCGCATCTTCCGCAACGAGGACTTCGGCTACCGCACCATCACCGTCGAGCGCCCGCTGCGCGACGCCGCCGGCAAGCCGATCCTGGGCGAGAAGGGCAAGGCCAAGGGCAAGCCGCAGCCCGACAGCAGCCTGCGCGACACCGAGAACGTGCCCCTCTCCGAGGACGTGCAAACCTACTTCGAACGCGAGGTGCTGCCGCACGCGCCCGATGCCTGGATCGACCACGACAAGACCAAGGTCGGCTACGAAATCCCGTTCAACCGCCACTTCTACGTCTTCGAGCCGCCGCGCGAGCTGGCGGAAATCGACGCCGATTTGAAGCAGGTCACCGACCGCATCAAGGCGATGATCGAGGGGCTGTCGGGCTGAGGGCCAGGCGGCCGCCGGACTGGGCCACGCCCACGCATCGTTGGCGAAGTTGCCAACGATGCCGGCCGTTGGCATACTCGCCAACGTGGCCGCTGAGCTGATCACTCGCTTCAAGGACATCACGCCCGAGGGCGGCGTGATCGAATGGGTGATCTGGCGTGTGCCGCAGCCGGTGCCGCCCACCACGCACGGCTACAAGTACCGTGCCGTCTACGCGGTGGACGGTGTGCGCGTGATCGGCTTCGACAACGAGCGCGGCAAGGGTGACCACTGTCACATCGGCGGGCTCGAACGGCCATACGTGTTCACGTCCATCGACCAGTTGGTCGAGGACTTCATCGCAGCCGTCGCTGCCGCCAGGGGAGCCACATGACGCAACGCCATCTCACCATCAGCCTGCAGCCCGATTGGCGCGCCGCACTGCGCCAGGCGGGTGCGCGCGCCAAGGCGCGCGGCTATCAGGGCGAGGTGCTCAATTTCGAGAGTCCGGGGGTCTTCTTCTCGCGCCTGAGCGAGCGGCGCTGGGAGCTGGTGCGCACCTTGCAGGGGCAGGGCGAGATCGCCCTGCGCGAACTGGCGCGCCGCGTGGGCCGCGACGTCAAGCGCGTGCATGAGGACGTGCGCATCCTCGGCGAACTGGGCCTGGTGGAGCGGGGTGCCACCGGCGGCGTCGTCTGCCCCTTCGCCGAGGTGCACATCGACATGCGGCTGCACGCCGATCCGGTGCACACGGCATGAGCTTTCCGAAGTACCCGCAGTACAAGGATTCGGGGGTCGAGTGGCTGGGGAGCCTGCCGAGCGGCTGGCGCATTGCGCCCATCAAGGCCGTCGCGAGTTGCAACGATGAGGTCTTGCCCGAATCCACCGACGGCGACACCTTGATCGAGTACGTCGAGATTTCGGGCGTGGAGGAAGGGCGCGGGATCACTCAAACCGAAACCATGACATTCCATGCGGCTCCATCGAGAGCAAGGCGCGTGGTCCGGCACGGTGACGTTCTCATATCGACGGTTCGGACCTACCTCCGTGCGATCGCAACGGTGTCGCATCCACCGGAGAACCTTGTTGCGTCGACGGGATTTGCCGGGATCCGGCCACGGGATGTGCATCCGGGCTTTCTTGGGTACCTGCTGCACTGCGAGTACCTCATGTCCGAGGTGATCGCCCGGTCAGTTGGGATCAGCTACCCGGCCATCAACGCTTCGGAACTGATGCGCCTGAAAGGGCCGATTCCTTCCCTCCAGGAGCAACGATCCATCGCCGACTTCCTCGACCGCGAAACCGCCAAGATCGACGCCCTGGTCGAAGAGCAGAAGCGCCTGATCGAGTTGCTGAAAGAGAAGCGCCAGGCGGTGATCTCGCAGGCTGTCACCAAAGGCCTGGACCCGAACGTGCCGATGAAGGATTCGGGGGTGGAGTGGTTGGGGGAGGTGCCGGCGCATTGGGGGGTGAGGAAACTGAAGCAAGTTTGCTCAACTACCAGCGGCAGCACACCCAACACTGCCATGCAGGAAACGTACTACACGGACGAAACTGGCACTCCTTGGGTACGTACGATGGATCTTGGAAACGACGTTCTGCATTCCGTGGAGGTCCACATCACTGAGCAAGCCTTGAACGACACAGCATGCAAGGTGTTGCCAGTGGGCACCGTCATGGTGGCCATGTATGGCGGAGATGGAACCGTTGGAAAGAACGGACTGCTCGGCATTCCCGCTGCAATCAACCAAGCAGTGTGCGGGCTACTCCCTTCAGATGTGCTGGTTCCCGAGTACCTCTTTCGGTACATGCAGTTCTACAGGCCCTATTGGATGATCGGGGCGGAGAGTTCACGCAAGGACCCGAACATCAGCCAAGAGCGGGTTCGTGACGCAGTAGTGCCGCTACCGCCCAAGGCAGAACAGCACACCATCGCGGGATTCGTTGGGAATACGTGCGTCAACCTCGATCGCTTGTGCTCTGAAGCCGAACGAGCAGTTGAGCTACTTCTTGAACGCCGCGCCGCCCTCATCTCCGCCGCCGTCACCGGCAAGATCGACGTGCGCGGCCTCGCGCCTCGACCCGAAGCTGCCGCCGCATGAGCATCCACAAGGAAATCCACTTCGAGGACGAAATCTGCGCCGACCTCGCCGCCGCCGGCTGGCTGCACGATGCCGGCGACGCGGCCCGCTGCGACCGCGCTCGAGCCCTGTTCGTCGACGACGTGGTGGCCTGGATCAAGGCCAGCCAGCCCAGGGCCTGGGAGACCATCGAGACAAGCCACGGCGCCGCGGCGCCCCAGGTGGTGGCCGAGCGCCTGCGCAAGGCGCTGGACAGCCAGGGCACGCTGGCCGTGCTGCGCGGCGGCTTCGACATGATCGGGCTGAAGGCAGCGATCGCGATGTGCCAGTTCAAGCCCGCGCTGGGCATGAACGCCGAGCTGCAGGCGAAGTACGCCGCCAACCGCCTGCGCGTGGTGCGCCAGGTGCATTACTCGGTGCATCACGAGAACAGCGTCGACCTGGTGCTGTTCGTGAACGGCATTGCGGTCGCCACCTGCGAGCTGAAGAGCCACTACACGCAGAGCGTGCAGGATGCGATCGACCAGTACAAGGCCGACCGCGAGCCGCTGTACAAGCCGAAGAACGCGCCCGAGCCGCTGCTCGCCTTCCCCGGCGGGGCGCTGGTGCACTTCGCGCTGAGCAACACCGAGGCGGCGATGAGCACGCGGCTGGCCGGCCTGGACACGGCCTTCCTGCCCTTCAACCGGGGCAACGCCGGCGGCGCGGGCAACCCGCCCAAGGAAGGCATCGCCACCGACTACCTGTGGCGCGAGGTCTGGCAGCGCGACAGCTTGCTGCAGATTCTCGGCCGCTACCTGGTGCCGGTGAAGAACGCGAAGAAGCAGCTCGTCGGCTGCATCTTCCCGCGCTACCACCAGCTCACCGTGACGCGCAAGCTGGTGGCGGCCGTGACGGCGCAAGGGCCGGGCGGCAAGTACCTGGTGCAGCACTCGGCCGGCTCGGGCAAGACCAATTCGATTGCCTGGACGGCGCACTTCCTTGCCGATCTCCACGACGCCAAGGACCGCAAGGTCTTCGACACGGTGATCGTGATCTCCGACCGCACGGTGCTGGACGACCAGTTGCGCGAGGCGATCCTGTCCTTCGAGCGCACGCAGGGCGTGGTCGCCATCGTCAGCGGCGAAGGGGCCAGCAAGAGCCGGGAACTGGCCCAGGCGCTGGCGGCGGGCAAGAAGATCGTCGTCTGCACGATCCAGACCTTCCCCTTCGCGCTGGAAGAGGTGCGCAAGCTCGCTGCCACTGAAGGAAAGCGCTTCGCCGTGATCGCCGACGAGGCGCATTCGTCGCAGACCAACGAGACGGCGGCCAAGCTCAAGCTGGTGCTGAGCGCCGCCGAACTGGCCGAGTTGCAGGACGGCGGCGAGGTGACGGCCGAGGACATCCTGGCCGCGCACATGTCGGCCAAGGCGGCCGCGAAGGCCGGTGGCGAGGACGCGGGCATCACCTACGTGGCCTTCACCGCGACGCCCAAGGACAAGACGCTGCAGCTCTTCGGCACGCGGCCGGACCCGAAGCGCCCGCCGGCACCCGACAACATCCCGCAGGCCTTCCACGTCTACTCGATGCGCCAGGCGATCGAGGAAGGCTTCATCCTCGACGTGCTGAAGACCTACACCTCGTACAAGGTGGCGTTCTCGCTGGCCCATCAGGGCAGGACGATCGACTCCAGCGAGGTCGACCGCGCCGAGGCGATGAAGGGCATCATGGGCTGGGTGCGGCTGCACGAGTACAACATCGCGCAGCGCGTGCAGGTGGTGGTGGAGCACTACCGCAGGCACGTCGCCGGCCTCTTGGGCGGCAACGCCAAGGCGATGGTGGTGACCGGCAGCCGCAAGGAAGCGGTGCGCTGGCAGAAGGCCACGCGCAGGTACATCGCCGACCACGGCTACAGGATCGAGGCGCTGGTGGCGTTCTCGGGCGAGGTGTTCGACCCCGAGAGCGGCCCCGACCCGTTCACCGAGCACAGCAAGGAGCTGAACCCCAAGCTCGGCGGCCAGGGCATCCGCGAGGCCTTCAAGAGCGGCGACTACCAGCTGCTGCTGGTGGCCAACAAGTTCCAGACCGGCTTCGACGAGCCGCTGCTGTGCGCGATGTACGTCGACAAGCGGCTGGCCGGCATCCAGGCGGTGCAGACGCTGTCGCGCCTGAACCGCTGCCACCCGGGCAAGGACCAGACCTACGTCGTCGACTTCGTGAACGACCCGCAGGACATCCTGGCGGCGTTCAAGCCCTACTTCGAGACGGCGGAGTTGTCGGGCGTGACCGACCCGCATATCGTCCACGAGCTGAAGGCCAAGCTCGACGCGCAGGCGCTGTACGACACCTACGAGGTGGACCGCGTGGTGAACGTGGCGATCAGGGGCAGCAAGGCCAGGACATCGGACCTGGACGCCGCCATCGTGCCAGTGGCCAGCCGGCTGCTGGCGGCCTACGCGCAAGCGAAGAAGGACTGGCAGGCGGGGGCAGACGACGCGAAGAAGGCCAAGGCGGCCAAGGCGGCCAAGGACACGATGGACGCGCTGATCCTGTTCAAGAACGACATCGCGGCCTACGTGCGGGTCTACGGCTTCCTGTCGCAGATCTTCGACTACGGCAACACCGACATCGAGAAGCGCTCGATCTTCTTTCGGCTGCTGCACCCGCTGCTGAACTACGGGCGCGAGCGCGAAGGGGTGGACCTGTCGGCGTTGAAGCTCACCGCCTACACGATCAAGAGCCTCCCCGATCCTTCGCTGAACCTGGCGGCGGGCGAGCCGGAGAAGCTGTATGTCATCGACGATGTGGGCTCGGGCCAGGTGCAGGACAAGACCAGGGTCGCGCTGGCCGAACTGATCGCCAAGGTGAACGACCTGTTCGAGGGCGACCTGACCCCGGGGGACAAGCTGGTCTACGTCAACGACGTGATCAAGGGCAAGCTGATGGAGTCGGAGAAGCTCCAGGAGCAGGCGGCCAACAACACGAAGGAGCAGTTCGCGGCGTCGCCCGACCTCGCCCACGAGATTCTCGGCGCCGTGATGGATGCGCTCGCCGCCCACACCGCGATGAGCAAGCAGGCGCTCGAGTCGGAGCAGCTGCGCGCGGACATGAAGGACGTGCTGCTGGGTGCCGGCAAGCTGTGGGAGGGCCTGCGCGAGAAGGCGTCCGGTGCGGCGGCGTCACCGTGAACCCGCCACACGACATCCTGAACCTGCCGCATGTGCGCGCGGTGGGCGTGGCGGCAGTGGCCACGCGACTCGTCGCCTGAACCGATCGACGCCTGATCGGCGTGCTACGAACGCGCCCGCCTGTGTGCGCACATTTGCTTACCGGCAAATCGACACCTTGCAGATTTCCGCGTGGCCGGGCGGCCATGCTGGCTCCATCGTTCAGCCCAAGCTGGACCTGTGGGTCGGTGCGGTTGAGCCATAGAGTCGGCTGCGGCGGCGCCAATGTTGGCGCCGCAAATCGACCGCAGGAGGTGCCGCAATGACCATCGGGATTCGAGTCAAGCCCCCGCCAAACGTGAACCGACTTTGGGCGTCGCTCGCTGCTGTCTTGACCACGGCGCTCACGCTTCCCGCATGCGGCGGCAATGACAATACGCCGCAAGCCGCGCAGGCGGTCTACAAGAACGGCACGATCTTGACTGTCGACGGCAAGGACACGGTGGCGCAGGCCGTCGCGGTGCGCGAAGGCAAAGTTGTCGCGGTCGGCACGTCGGCGCAGATCGACGCCTACGTCGGGGCCGCCACGCAAGTTGTCGACCTGGCCGGCAAGACGATGATTCCGGGCATCTACGACGCGCACAGCCACTTCACCTTCACCGGCACGAACGCCAAATTCGAAGCGAACCTGAACAGCCCGCCGATCAGCACGGTGCAGACCATGGACGACCTGGTCGCACTGCTGCAGCAGCAACAGGCGAAGCTGCCTGCCGGCGCCTGGGTCACCGGGTTCGGCTACGACGACACGCTGATTGCCGAGAAGCGCCATCCGACGCGGGCGGACCTCGACCGGGTGTCGGCGACACAGCCGGTCTACATCACCCACGTCTCCGGCCACCTGTCGGTCGCCAACAGCGCGGCGCTGGCCTTGGCCGGCATCACCGCCGCGACGCCCAATCCACCCGGCGGGGTCATCCGCCGCGATGCCGGCGGCGAACCCAACGGCGTGCTCGAGGAAACCGCCTCCCAACTCGTCTCGAAGTTCCGCCCGGCGCTGACTTCGGAGCAGGTGCAGCAAGGCATAGCGGCCGCTGCCGCGCTTTACGCGGCGCAAGGCGTGACGACCGCCAACGAGGGCGCCGCTGCCGCGGCGAACGTCGCTGCGCTGGAGCAGGCGGCGCAAGCCGGCACCTTGCCGCTGCGCGTCATGGTCTGGTCGATGCTGGAAACGATGGACGCGATCGACAAGGTCGAACTGAAGAGCGGCAAGGTGAAGATTGGCGGCGTGAAGGATTTCGCCGACGGCTCGATTCAGGGCTACACCGGCTACCTGGCGCATCCGTACCACACGCCGTTCCAAGGCGACGCCGACTACCGCGGCTTCCCGCGCTATGACCGCGAGGTGCTGGCGCAGCGTGTGCTGAAGGTGCACACGTCGGGTCGCCAGTCGCTGATCCACGGCAACGGCGACGCGGCCATCGCCGACATCCTCAACGCCTTCCGCAAGGCGCAAGAGGCGCAGCCGCGCGCCAACGCGCGCCACACGGTGATCCATTCGCAGATGGCGCGCGAGGACGAACTCGACGAGATGAAGGCGCTCGGCGTCATCCCGTCCTTCTTCGTGCTGCACACCTACTACTGGGGTGACCGGCACCGCGACATCTTCATGGGGCCGGAGCGGGCAGCGCGCATCAGCCCGGCAAAATCGGCGAAGGACCGCGGCATGACCTACACGTTCCACGCCGACACCCCCGTCGTGCCGATGGAGCCGATGCGCCTGATCTGGTCGGCCGTGAATCGCCTGTCGACGAGTGGCGCGGTCATCGGGCCGGATCAGCGCGTCTCGCCGGCGGACGCGCTGCGCGCCACCACGATAGCCGCCGCGTACCAGAACTTCGAGGAGAAGGAGCGCGGTTCGATCGAAGTCGGCAAGTGGGCCGATCTGGTCGTGCTGTCGGACAACCCGACGACGATCGACCCGACGAAGATCAAGGACATCCGCGTCCTGCAGACGATCGTCGAGGGCAAATCGGTCTACAAGATCGCGGACTGATCCGCCGACCGAAGTGGCCCGTGCGACGGGCGCCGCGCGGATCAGCCGCCAGGCCGGGCGCGCTGCAGCGGCACCAGCAGCGCGCCGGCACGGCCTTGCGGGCCGGTGGCCAGCGCGAAGGCGATGACCTGGGTGCATTGCGCCAGCCAGCGCTGCACCTTGGCCTTCAGCACCGGCTCGCGCCCGGGCGAGCGGGCCGCACATCCGAACACTGTGCCGCCTGCTCGAAGAAGGTCACTTCGACTGACTTCCAACGCGGGCAGGCTTCAGGAAGGCCTCCCCCTTGGTGGCAGTCGACCCACACGGGGCTCCGGATACCCCCTTTTTTCTGCGCTGCTCGCCCGCATCGAGGGCGCGTTCGCAAGCCGCGGCCCGACCGACCGACCGATCGTGCGGCGCCGCGATGCGCGGACAAGGCCTGGACACGGCCACGACTTCGCGACGCGACGGGCATCGTCGGCGCCGCATAATTTGCTCCATGATCCTGCCGCACCGCCGCCTGCTCGCCGCCGCGAGCGCAGCCGCCCTCGCACTGGCCGCGTCGCCCGGCCCGGCGCAGTCCCGATCGAGCGCGTTCGAGCCGTCCCTCGGCGCGCCAACCACCGGCACGCGCACGCCGGCATCGAACGCGCCCGCCGATCCCGGCCCGCAATGGAGCGAACTGCGCCTTGGCATGCGCTCGCCGCACGTGCGCGAGCTGCAGGTGAGGTTGCGCCTCGCCAAGTTCCTCGCCGTCTACGATGTCGGCGATCTGTTCGACGCGCTCACGCGCGACGCGGTGCGCAAGCTGCAACGTGCCAGCGGCCTGCGCGCCACCGGCGTGGTCGACCGTCCGACCTCGGACGCGCTGCTCGCGCTGTCACGGCCGGCCACCGAGGCCGAACTGAACAACGTCGACGTCGGCGCCTGGTTCACGGCGCCGACGCAACCGGGCTACGTGAAGGAACTGCAGCACCGGCTGCGGCAGGTCGGCCTGTACCGGGGCGCATTGGACGGCAGCTTCGACGACGCCACGCGCAGCGCCGTCCAGGGCTGGCGAACCCGCATCGGGCTGCCGGCCAGCGACGTGATGGACGAGCGCGCGTGGGCGCGCCTGATCGGCCGCACGCACAACCCGCGCTATGCCGATCTGTTCGACGCCCCGCCGGCCAGCACGCTGGCGCAGGAGCTCGACCCGCGCTGCGCCCGCGGCAACGTGGTGTGCATCTCCAAGCAGCAGCGCAGGATGTCCTACGTCGTCGATGGCAAGGTGCTGTTCACGCGTGAAGCGCGCTTCGCGCGCCCGGGATGGGACAGCCCCGTGGGCGAGTTCCGCATCTGGTACCGCAACAGCGACACGGTGTCCAAGATCTTCGGCGAGCGCACGCCGATGCCCTACGCCCTCTTCTACCAGGGCAACGTGGCCATCCACTACTCGCAGGACTTCGCCGACAAGGGCTACGACAGCGGCTCGCACGGCTGCAGCCAGTTGCGCGACTACCAGGTCGCCAAGTGGCTGTACGAACAGGTGAAGGTCGGCGACCGGGTGGTGGTGTACTGAGCTGCGGCCGGGCCCGGGCGCGGTGGCCATAATGCCGCGATGACCACGGGCTATCTCTGGTTCAAGGCGCTGCACATCGTCTTCGTCGCGGCCTGGTTCGCGGGGCTGTTCTACCTGCCGCGCATCTTCGTCAATCTGGCGCAGGTGGCGGCGGGCAGTCATGCCGAGCGCGAACGGCTGCTGCTGATGGCGCGCAAGCTGTACCGCTTCGCGAGCGGCCTGATGCTGGTGGCGATCGCGCTCGGGCTCGTGCTGTGGCTGGGCTACGGCGTCGGCCGCGGCCAGGGCTGGATGCACGCCAAGCTCGCGCTCGTCGTCGCCACCATCGTCTACCACGACCTGTGCCGGCGGCTGCTCAACGGCTTCGAGCACGGCGCCCGGCGCCGCAGCGATCGCTGGTACCGCGTGTTCAACGAGGTCTCGGTGCTGCTGTTCGCCGCCACCGTGGTGCTGGTGGTCGTCAAGCCGTTCTGAGCCGGCAGCGTGGAGCGGCAAGCACATGCGCGCAGCCTCGCCGCCGCGGCGGTGGCGGGCTACACGCTGCTTGTCCTCTACGCGAGCCTGTATCCGTTCGTGGGCTGGCGCTGGCCGCCCGGCATGGCGTTGCAGACGCTCGTGGCGGTGCCTTGGCCGCCGTGGCGCGACCGCTTCGACGAGTGGATCAACCTCGCCGGCTACTTCCCGCTCGGTCTGCTGGCCGCGTTCGCCGTGCTGAGCGCGGGGCGCGGCTGGCTCGCGGCGCTGCTCGTCGCCGTGCTCGCGTCGTCGCTCCTGTCGTACGTCTGCGAAGTGCTGCAGCAGTTCGTGCCGACGCGCCATCCCTCGCTCAAGGACTGGGCCGCGAACACCGGCGGCGCGGCCGGCGGCGCGCTCGCCGCGCTCGCGCTGCACGCGCTCGGGCTCAGCGCACGCTGGCACGAGCTGCGCACGCGCTGGTTCGAGAGTGCGGACGCGGGGGCGCTGCTGCTGCTCGCGCTGTGGCCGCTGGCGCTGTTGTTCCCGACCCCGGTGCCGCTCGGCGTGGGGCACCTGTACGACCCGCTGCGCACCCTGCTGGCAGGCTGGCTGGACGACGTGCCGTGGGCCGCCCCGCTGTACGCGATGCTGTCCGCCGCACCGGTTGCGGCCCCCGTGCCGAGTCCGCTGACCGAGGCGTCGATCACGACGCTCGGGCTGCTCGCGCCCTGCCTGATCGCCTACGCGGCGGTGCGGCCGTTCGCGCGCCGCGTCGCGCTGGCGCTGGTCGTACTCGTGCTGGCCGTCGCGATGATGACGCTGTCGACGCTGCTGAACTTCGGCCCGGCGCACGCGCTGGCCTGGGTCGGCCGCCTCACCGGGCGCGGCTTCGGCGCGGCGGCATTGATCGCACTCGCGCTGGCGGCGCTGCCGCGCGCCGTCGTCATCGGTTGCGGTCTCGTCGTGCTCGGCGCCCTGGTGGCCGCCGTCGCACAGACCCCCACCGACCCGTACTATGCCCAGTCGCTGCAGGCCTGGGAGCAGGGGCGTTTCGTGCGCTTTCACGGCCTCGCGCAATGGGTGGGCTGGCTGTGGCCTTATGCGGCCATCGCCTGGTTCCTGGCGCAGCTCGGGCGCAGGCGCTGAAAGCCCCGCGTGCAGCCCGCCGCAGGTGCGGCTGCCTACAATGAATCCGATGAGCTACTACGAGCGCCACGTCTTCTTCTGCCTCAACCAGCGCACGAACGGCGAGGGCTGCTGCGCCGACCACGGCGCGCAGGAGGCGTTCGAGCACTGCAAGTCACGCGTCAAGGCCGAGGGCCTGGCCGGCGCGGGCAAGGTGCGCGTCAACAAGGCCGGCTGCATGGATCGCTGCGCGGGCGCGCCGGTGCTCGTCGTCTACCCGGAAGCCACCTGGTACACCTACGTCGACCACACCGACATCGACGAGATCATCGACGCCCACCTCGCGGGCGGCCGCGTCGTCGAGCGCCTGCTGCTCGCACCCGACATCGGCCGCTGACACTGGCGGGGCGGCGTCACGATGAATCCGCGCAGCGAGTCGGTGACGATCGCCGGCCCGGCCGGCACGCTGCAGTGCGCCGTCGACCACCCGGACGAAGACCGCACGGGCAGCCGCCGCGGCAGCGCCGTGTTCTGCCATCCGCACCCGCTGTTCGGCGGCACGATGAGCAACAAGGTCGTCGTCACGCTGGCGCGCGCCTTCGTGCAGATGGGCTACGTCGCCGTGCGCTTCAACTTCCGCGGCATCGGCAGTTCGGCCGGGCGGTGGGACGAGGGGCGCGGCGAAATCGACGATGCGCTGGCGGTGGTGGCGGCCCTGCGTCGCCCCGGCCCGTTCGTGCTCGGCGGCTTCTCGTTCGGCGGCTACGTCGCCTCGCAGGCCGCGGCACGGCTCGCGGCGCGCGGCGAGGCCGCGTCGCGGCTCGTGCTGGTGGCGCCGGCGGCGCAGAACTTCGCACTCGCCGACGTGCCCGCCGACACGCTGGTGGTGCACGGCGAAAGCGACGACGTCGTCGCGCTGGCCGCGGTCTTCGACTGGGCCCGCCCGCTCGCGCTGCCGGTGACGGTGATCCCCGGCGCCGGCCACTTCTTCCACGGGCAGATCACGCTGCTCAAGACCGTCGTGCAGCGGGCATGGAACTTCCCGCCGCTGCCTGGAACCTCAGACGCATGAATCTCCTCCTCGCTCGCGCCTTCGGCACCCTCCTCCTTGCATTCGGCGCGGCGTGCGCGTTCGCGCAGGCACCGCAGCCGCCCGAGATCGCGGCGCGCCAGTACATCCTCTACGACCTCACGAGCCATCAGGTGCTCGCCGAGCGCAACGCCGACGCCCGGGCCGATCCGGCGTCGCTCACCAAGCTGATGACGGCCTACCTCGTGTTCAACGCCATCCGCGACGGCAAGCTCTCGCTCGAGCAGACGCTGCCGGTGAGCAAGCGCGCCTGGGACGAGCGCAAGGGCGGCGCCTCGGTGATGTTCATCGACACGACGATGACGCCCAGGGTGAGCGAGCTGCTGCGCGGCCTGATCGTGCAAAGCGGCAACGACGCCGCGGTCGCGCTGGCCGAGGGCGTGAGCGGCACGGTCGAGGATTTCGTCGCCGCCATGAACCGGCAGGCCCAGGCCTGGGGCCTGAAGAACACGCAGTTCAAGAACGCCACCGGCATGACCGAGAGCGGCCACTACAGCAGCGCGCGCGACGTCGCCATCGTGGCCGCCAAGATCATCGAGGAGCACCCCGAGTCCTACAAGCTGTACTCGATGCGCGAGTACACGTACAACAAGATCAAGCAGGACAACCGCAACCTGCTGCTCGGGCGCGACCCCAGCGTCGACGGCATGAAGACCGGCTACACCGACAGCGCCGGCTACTGCCTGGTGGCCAGCAGCGCGCGCGACATGCCCAACGGCAAGCGCCGGCTGCTGTCGGTGGTGCTCGGCACCGCGTCGCGCGAGGCGCGCGCCAGCGAGAGCCAGAAGCTGCTCAACTGGGGCTGGCAGGCCTGGGACGCGGTGCGCCTGGTCGAGGCCGGCAAGCCGGTGCTCACCGTGCCGGTGTGGAAGGGCAGCACGAGCGAAGCCAGGCTCGGCGCCGAGACGAGCGCCGGCGCGCTCTACGTCACCGTGCCCAAGGGCGAGGGCGACCACCTGAAGACCGTCGTCGAGCGCACCGACCCGCTGGTGGCGCCGCTCGTGCAGGGGCAGCGCGTGGGCACGATCAAGGTCACGACCGCCGGCGGCACCGCGCTGGCGAGCGTGCCGCTGGTCGTGCAGGAGCCGGTCGCGCTGGCGGGCTTCTTCGGCCGCACCTGGGACGCGGTGCGGCTGTGGATCAAGTAGCGCCGCCGACGCAAGGCAGCCTCACGGCGTCGCCAGGCCGTCGTACAGCAGCTTGGCGCCGGTGAGCGTCATGCCGAGCACGAAGATCCGCTCGAACCACAGGCGCGAGATGCGCCGCGCCACGTGCACGCCCAGCCAGACGCCGAACGGCACCAGGGGCACGAGCACGAGCGAGGTCGCGAAGTTGCCGAAGTCGAGCAGCCCGAGCCAGGCGTAGGGGATCCATTTCGACAGGTTCACCACCGCGAAGAACACGGCGAGCGTCGCCGTGAACACGAGCGGCTGCAGCCCCAGCGGCAGCAGATACACACCGATCGGCGGGCCGCCGGCGTGCGCCACGAAGCTCGTGAAGCCCGAGATCGTCGCCAGCACGCCGCCCAGCCACGACGGCGGCGGCGCGGCGCGGCGGGTACGAGGCAGCAGCCGCAGCGCGACGAACACCAGCGTCACGGCACCGACCACGCCGGCCACCACCGTGGGCGACAGGCCGCGAAACAGCGCCGTGCCGAGCACGGTGCCCACGAGGCCGGCCGGCAGCAGGCGGCGCAGCAGCGTCCAGTCGGCATGGCGCACGAGCGCAGCGACGCCCAGCAGGTCCATCACGAGCAGCAGCGGCAGCAAGATCGCGGCCGCCTGCGGCACCGGCACCGCCAGCGCCATCAGCGGCACGGCGAGCGCTCCGAAGCCGGCGCCGAACCCGCTCTTGGACAGCCCCATCAGCAGCACCGCCGGCACGGCAACGGCGTAGAACGCGGGCTCGGTGATCACGGGCGCGGCCGCGGCAGTGCGGTGCGGGCCGAAGCCTCGCCGGCACGCACGCGGGCGACAATTGCGCGATGTTCCAGCCCAACACCGCCGACGTGCGGCGCTTCTTCTGCGGCGCCTATGCGCGCTGGCGCTCGGGGGCACCGCTCGACCCGATGCAGGATCTGGCCGCGCGCTGGATCGCCGAGCACCCCGAATACCACGCCGAACTCGCCGACGAGGCCGCGGCGCTGGGCGCCGACTATCGCGTCGAGGACGGGCGCACCAACCCGTTCCTGCATCTGGCCATGCACCTCACGATCGAAGAGCAGGTGGCGATCGACCAGCCCACCGGCATCCGCCAGGCCGTGCAGTTGCTGGCGGCGCGCCGCGGCTCGCTGCACGCCGCGCACCACGAGGTGATGGAATGCCTGGGCGAGATGGTGTGGACGTCGCAGCGCAGCGGCCGGCCGCCCGACGGCCACGCCTATCTCGACGCGGTGCGCGCGCGCGCGACGCGCTGAGGTCCGCGTCGAGCGGCACTTGCGGCGGCCGCCGGCTTCGCCGGGCGCGCAAGGCGGCAGCATGGTCGGCACAAAGCCCGACCCGCGCCCTTGCCCCGAACAACGACGGCCGCTGCCCGCGCTGCGCCGCGGCCGTGGTCGCAAGGAAGCGGGAGCAGCACCGCCTCAGATCTTCAGCGACGCCATGTCCTGCGTGAAGATCAGCTCCGAGACGCGGTTCCACAGGATCTGGTCGCGCTGGAAGGCGCGCAGGTCGTCGAAGATCTTCTTGAACTGCGGATCCTTGTCGCTGTGCTCGGCGTAGACCTCCTGCGCCGCCTTGAAGCCGGCCTCGACGATGGACTTGTTGAAGCGCTTGAGCTGCGTGCCGGTGGCCACCAGGCGCTTGAGCGAAGTCGGGTTCAGGTACAGGTACTTCGAGGTGCCGTCGTTGTAGGCCACGTCGGCAGCCGCACGCACGATGGCCTGGTTCTCCGCGGAGAGCTTGGCAAAGGCCTTCTTGTTGACGAAGAACTCGAGGTCGGCACCGCCTTCCCACCAGGCGCCGTAGTAGTAGTACTTGGCGACCTTGTTCCAGCCCATCTTCTCGTCGTCGTAGGGGCCGACGAACTCGGCCGCATCCAGCGTGCCCTTTTCCAGCGCCTGGTAGACCTCGCCGCCCGGCATGTTCTGCGCCACCACGCCGAGCTTGGCCATCGATTCGCCGAACACGCCGCCGCCCAGGCGCATCTTCAGGCCCTTGAAGTCCGCCGCCGAGTTCATCTCCTTGCGGTACCAGCCGCCCATCTGCGTGCCGGTGTTGAGTGCGCTGATGCCGAAGAAGTTGTACTTGCCGTACAGCTCGTCCATCAGCTTGTGGCCGTTGCCATGCAGCTTCCAGGCCTGGTTCTGCTGCGCCGTGAAGCCGAACGGCACCGCGCAGCCGAAGGCGAAGGAGGGGTCCTTGCCGGTGTAGTAGTACGCCGCCGTCTCGCCCATCTCGAGCGAGTCGTCGTTCAGCGCATCGACGATGCCGAAGGCGGGAATCAGTTCGCCCGCCGCGTGCACCGAGACCTCGAACTTGCCGCCCGACAGCGCCTTGACCGTCTCGGAGAACTTCACGGCACAGCCGTGCAGGGTCTCCAGCGCCTTCGGAAAGCTGGTGGCCAGGCGCCAGCGCACGGCGGCCTGTGCGTGCACGGCCGGCGCCGCACCGGCGGCCAGCACGCCGGCGATGCCGGCTTGCCTGATGAGTGAACGACGATCCATGGTGACGACTCCTCGAAGAAGCATGAGCGGGTGGCCCGCAGAGCCTTGCAGTCTATGCAGCGGGGCAGCGGCTCCGAATAGGGGTTCACCCAATCGAGGCCGGCGGCGTGCGAGCGCCGCCTGCTGCGACGGCGCCGAGCACGTCCTCTTGTTGCGTCAGGGCTTGCGCAGCGACTCCTCCAGCGCCTTGACCGGGTCGTCGGGCACGGTGCCCGGCGCATCGGACGGCGCCGAGCCCGACTCCCGCGGCGCGCGCGCGGCCGCGTCCGGCACCGGCGCGCCTTGCGGCCCCGCCGCCGAGGCCGCACCGGCGGGCGGGCCGGCATCGATGTCGAGCCCGCCGCCCTGCTCGGCATCCAGGCTTTCGAGCATCTGCGCACCGACGGCATTCATGTCGACCTTGATCTTCTTGTCCAGGTGGCTGGTGACCATGCCCGGGAACGCGATCAGGATCGCCACCATCGTGAGCTGCAGCACGAGGAACGGGATCGCGCCCCTGTAGATCTGCATCGTCGTCACCGGCTCCATGGTGCGGCCGGTGACGGGGTCGACATAGGGTTTTGCCGGCGCCACCGAGCGCAGGTAGAACAGCGCGAAGCCGAACGGCGGGTGCAGGAACGAGGTCTGCATGTTCACCGCCAGCAGCACGCCGAACCAGACGAGATCGATGCCCATCTTGTCGGCAATCGGCGCGAGCACCGGCACGACGATGAACGACAGCTCGAAGAAGTCGAGGAAGAACGCGAGGAAGAACACGAGCACGTTCACGAAGATCAGGAAGCCGAGGTGCCCGCCCGGCAACCTGCCCATCAGATGCTCGACCCACACCGGCCCGTCGGCGGCCTGGAACACCATGCTGAACACGGTGGCGCCGATCAGGATGAACATCACGAACGACGACAGCCGCGTCGTGGTGGCCAGCGCCTGCCTGAGCAGCGACCAGCTCAGGCGTTTGCGCATCACCGCCATCACCAGCGCGCCCATGGCACCCATCGCGCCGCCTTCGGTCGGCGTGGCCACGCCGAGGAAGATCGTTCCCAGCACCAGGAAGATCAGCAGCAGCGGCGGAATCAGCACGAAGGTCACGCGTTCGGCCAGCCTGGACAGCAGCCCGAGCCCGAGCACGCGGTTGACGACCGCGATCAGCCAGGCAAGGAAGGAGCCGCCGCACATCGCGACCACGATGCGCTCGTCGGTCGGCACCATGTCGACCGGCTGGCCGCCCCACCAGCTGTGCACCGCCTCCAGGTGGCGACCCAGGAACACCGCCGCCAGCGTCGAGACCAGCGCCAGCAGCGTGAGCGACGGATAGCCGTGGCTGCCGCCGGGTTCGCGGAAGGTGCGCGCCTCGGGCGGCAGGGCCGGCACCGTGTGGGGCCTGAAGAGCGCCAGCCCCATCACCCAGACGATGTACAGCCCCATCAGCGCGAAGCCGGGGATGAACGCGCCCTTGTACATGTCGCCCACGCTCTTGCCCATCTGGTCGGCCAGCACGATCAGCACCAGCGAGGGCGGGATGATCTGCGCCAGCGTGCCCGAGGCGGCGATCACGCCGCTGGTGAGGCTGCGGCTGTAGCCGTAGCGCAGCATGATGGGCAGCGAGATGAGCCCCATCGAGATCACCGACGCCGCCACGACGCCGGTGGTGGCGGCCAGCATCGCGCCCACCAGCACCACGGCCAGCGCGAGGCCGCCGCGCAGCGGGCCGAACACCTGGCCCACCGAGTCGAGCAGATCCTCGGCCATGCCGCTGCGCTCGAGGATGAGGCCCATCAGCGTGAAGAACGGCACCGCCAGCAGCGTCTCGTTGGACATGATGCCGATCAGCCGCTGCGGCAGCCAGGCCAGGATGCTGCCGGTGAACACGCCCAGCTCGGTGCCCAGCACGCCGAAGAACAGGCCGCAGGCGCCCAGGCTGAACGCGACCGGGAAGCCCAGGATCAGGAAGAAGATCAGCCCGCCGAACATGATCGGCGCGAAGCTGGCGGTGACGAACTCGACCATCGCGCGGCGCCGCCCGTTCAGCGGCCGGCATGCGCCGACGCCGCACCGGCGGCCTCGGCCTGGCGGCGCAGGTCCTCGGCCAGCGCCTCCTCGGCCGTCCTGTCGCCGCCGCGCGCGGTCGGATCCGGCCCCTGGCCCCGGAGGAACGCGACGCACTTGATCAGCTCGGACCACCCCTGCAGCAGCAGCAGCGTGAAGCCGACCGGGATCGCCGCCCAGACCGGCCAGCGGATCAGACCGCCGGGGTTGCCCGACATCTCACCGGAGTGGACCTTGTCGATCAGCAGCGGCACGCACAGGTAGAGGATCAGCAGGCACAGCGGCGTGAGGAAGAGCGCGAAGCCGACGATGTCGATCCAGATCTGCACGCGCTTGGGCAGGTGCGAGTTGACGACGTCGATGCGCACGTGCTCGCGCTCGAGCAGCGTGAAGCCGGCCGCGATCAGGAACGACCAGGCGAACAGGTACCACTGCACCTCGAGGTAGCTGTTCGAGCTGTAGTTGAAGGCCTTGCGCACGACGGCGTTGAGCGCGCTGATCGCCGTGGCGGCGAAGATGAGCCAGATGCAGTACTTGCCGACCGACTCGTTGAGCTTGTCGATCGCCCGCGACAGCGAGAGCAGTGCCTGCATGGTGTCTCCAGAAGATGGCCGGGGTGCGGCTGCCGACGGCCCGGCGCCGTGGCCGCGACGCAGGCCGCAGCACCCGCCGGCGCGTGCGGCATTCTAGGGAGCGCGCCCGCCGCTGCGCACCCGCCGGGCGCGGGGGTGCCGCGCTGCGCGCGCCGCAGACCGGCGTTCAGGCGCCGGCCAGCTTCATGTGCGAGACCAGCACCGAGCCCGCCGTCCGGCTGCCCTGCGTGTAGGCGTCGGCGCCGATGGCGGCGATGTCGCGCAACATCTCGCGCAGGTTGCCGGCCACCGTCACCTCGTGCACCGGATGCGCGATCTGTCCGCCCTCGACCCAGTAGCCGGCCGCGCCGCGCGAGTAGTCGCCGGTGACGCCGTTGACGCCCTGCCCCATCAGCTCGGTGACGAAGAGGCCGCGCCCGAGCCTGCGCAGCATCGCGTCCAGGTCGTCGCCCGGCTGCGTGAGCCGGCTCGTCATGCGCAGGTTGTGCGCGCCGCCGGCGTGGCCGGTGGTATGCAGGCCGAGCTTGCGCGCCGAGTAGCTGCTGAGGAAGTAGCTCTTCACGACGCCGGCGTCGACGATGCGGCGCGCGCGCGTGTGCACGCCTTCGTCGTCGAACGGCGCGCTGCCCTTGCCCTTGGGCTGGTGCGGGTCCTCGTCGACGTCGACATGCCCGGCAAGCACGCGCTCGCCCAGGCTGTCGAGCAGGAAACTCGCCTTGCGGTACAGCGCGCCGCCCGACACCGCCTGCACGAAGGCGCCGAGCAGCCCCGCGGCCAGCGGGGCCTCGAACAGCACCGGCACCTCGCCGGTCGGCACGCGCCGCGCCGCGAGCCGCGCCAGCGCGCGCTCGGCCGCGTAGCGCCCCACCGCCTCGGGCGCGGCGAGCTCGCGCCAGTCGCGCATCGACGTGAACCAGGCGTCGCGCTGCATGTCGCGGCCGCGCGAGGCGATGGGCGCCACCGACAGCGAGTGGCGCGAGCTGGCGTAGCCGCCGCGAAAGCCGCGCGTGTTGCCGGCCCGGAAATGCCCCTGCTGCACCGACACGCCGGCGCCTTCCGAGTTGGTGACGAGCGCGCTCGTGGCCAGCGCCGCCGCTTCGCAGCGCTGCGCGATCCCGAGCGCCTCGGTGGCGTCGATGTCCCAGGGGTGGAAGAGCCCGAGGTCGCGCGCCGCTTCGTCCGGCGTGGCGAGATCCTCGACATCGGGCAGCCCGGCGGCCGCATCCTCGGCCGTGAAGCGCGCGATGTCGTAGGCCGCGCGCACCGTCTGGCGGATGGCCGCCGGCGAGAAGTCGGAGGTGCTGGCGCTGCCGCGCCGGCGGCCGATGTAGACGCCGATGCCGAGCGACTTGTCGCGGTTGCGCTCGACGCTCTCGAGCTCGCCCTTGCGCACCGAGACCGACAGGCCGACGCCTTCGCTGACCTCGACGCTGGCATCGCTGGCGCCCAGGCGTCGCGCCTCGGCCAACGTGTCTTCGACCATCTGCTGGAAGTGCTCGCGCGAGAAGGCGAAGCCACGGTCGGCGCGGAGATCGGTCATCGAGAGCCTTGAACGGATGGGACAACAATGCGCACGCAAGCGCGGCTCTTATGATATCGAGCGGCCCGAAAACCACGCGTCGCGCGGCGCTCGCGGCACTCCCGTGCCACGCCCCAAGCGCCGCAACCCGCCAGACGCCACGACCCGACCCGGCCCGCCAGCGATGAGCCGACGCCCCACTCCGCCCGACCGTGCGGATGCGCACGACAACGCGCACGACGACGCGCACGACAGCGCCCACCACGGTGCGCACGACGCGCTCGGCGTCGCCATCGACGACGGCAGCGCAGCGCGGCCGAGCAAGAGCGAGCTCAAGCGCCGCTCGCAGGCCGTGCAGGCGCTCGGTCTCGAGCTGGCCGGGTTGGCCGCCGACAAGCTGGCCGTGATCGAGATGCCCGAGACGCTGCGCGCGGCGATCGACGAGTACCGGCGCACGAAGTCGCACGAGGGGCGCCGCCGCCAGCTGCAGTACGTGGGCAAGCTGATGCGCGACGCCGACCATGCCGCGCTGCGCCAGGCGCTGGCGGCAGCCACCGAGGGCTCGGCGCACGAGACGCTCGCCTTGCACGCCGCCGAGCGCTGGCGCGCCGAACTGATCGCCGAGGACGCAGCGCTGGCGCGCTGGCTCGGCGCGCATCCCGGGTGTGACGCGCAGCATCTGCGCAGCCTGGTGCGCGCGGCGCGCCGCGACGCCGCCGGCCCGGCGGCGCAGGCGCGGCAGCCGCGCAGCCACCGCGAGCTGTTCCGCTACATCAAGCCGAGGGTCGATGGGACATGAGCGATTTCGACCCCCTGCGCATCGGCGTGGTCTCGGTCAGCGATCGCGCGTCGGCTGGCGTGTACGAGGACAAGGGCATCCCGGCGCTGCGCGAATGGCTCGCCCGCGCGCTGAAGAATCCCGTGCACTGGGAGCCGCGCCTCGTGCCCGACGAGCACGAGCGCATCACGGCCGCGCTGATCGAGCTCGTCGACGACGCGCGCTGCGACCTCGTCTTCACCACCGGCGGCACGGGCCCGGCACCGCGCGACGTGACGCCCGATGCCACGCTGGCGGTGGCGCACAAGGTGATGCCCGGCTTCGGCGAACAGATGCGGCAGGTGAGCCTGGCCTTCGTGCCGACGGCGATCCTGTCGCGCCAGGTGGCGGTGATCCGCGGCCGCGCGCTGATCGTCAACCTGCCGGGCCAGCCCAAGGCCATCGCCGAGACGCTCGAAGGCCTGCCGCGGCACACGCCGCCGGTGCCGGGCATCTTCGCCGCCATCCCGTACTGCGTCGACCTCATCGGCGGCCCCTACCTCGAAAGCCATGACGAGGTGTGCAAGGCGTTCCGGCCGAAATCGGCCATCCGGGCGCCGCGCGGCTGAAGGCTCACGCTTGCGGGCCGCCGGCCTGGGCAGGCTCACTCGCGTGGGGTGGCTCTTCTCCGATCCGTGCGCGCGATCGCAGCGGCGCTCAGCGCTCGATCTCGCGCATCTCGAGCTGCACGCCGTCCAGCGGCGCTGGCTTGATCCGGGCGCGCGTGGTGTTCGCGGTGTGCGGACAGGGCCGCGTGGCGTCGAAGCCGACCTTGCTGCCCAGGTAGTCGGGAAAGCCCGGGTTCAGGCCGTGGCCGAAGACGTTGTCGACCACCAGGATGCCGCGCCTGGGGTCCAGCCGCGTCGCCATCGCCCACTCCACGTCGGCCGGGTTGCGGATGTCCACGTCGTCGTCGACCACGGTCACCATCTTCAGCGGCGGGAACGCGGCAAAGGCGGCCATCAGCGCCTGCTTGGCCCAGCCGGCGCGCGTCTGCGCGATCTGCACGACGGCGTGGTAGAAGCCGCAGCCGCCGTGCGAGAAGTACACGTCGCGCACGCCGGGCACCTGCTTTTGCAGCAGCGCGAGCACGTTCGCCTCGCCGAGCAGGCCGACCGAGTTGAACACCTCGGCGCCCGAGACGATGGTCTGGAACACGGGCCGGCGCCGGTGGTGGATGCGGCGCACTCGCACGAGCGGGCGCGGCGCCACCGTCGCGTAGTAGCCGGTGACCTCGGCAAACGGCCCCTCGGGATGCGTCTGGCCGGGCAGCAGTTCGCACTCGAGCGCGAACATCGCATCGGCGGCCATTTCGACATCCGACACGGTGCCGGCCACGAGTTCCAGCGGCCGCCCGTCGAAGACGCCGGCGATGCCCAGCTCGTCGGTGCCGAAGGGCGCCGCCTCGGCCGGCGTGGCGGCGGCGAAGTGCAGCCCGGGCCCGACCCCCACGTTGAGCGTGAACGCCAGCGGCTCGCCGCGCGCCGCCGCCTTCGCGAGGCACAACTCGAGGTGGCGGCCGGCGTCGATGTTGACGGCCAGCCGGTCCTTGCCGAGCACCTGGAAGCGCTGGATCGAGCTGTTGCGGATCCCCGTCTGCGGATCCTTCGTGATCACGACGCCGGCGTCGAAATAGGGGCCGCCGTCGAGCTCGGCGTGCGTGGGAACCGGCAGCAGCGACAGGTCCACCTCGCGCTCGGTGACTTCGGCCACGCGGCCCTTGCCGACCACCACCGGCGCCAGCGGCTGCTGCTGCCACGTGCGGATGCAGTCCGAGACGTGCTGCGGCAGGCTCGATGCCGGGCGCTGCAGCAGCGCGGCGAGCAGCTCGCGCGACCAGTACAGGCCGGTGAAGACCGGCCAGCGGCTGCCCTTGACGCGCTCGAACAGCACGGCGCGCGGCCCGCCCTCGAAACGCGCGGCGATGCCGGCCAGCTGGTGCAGCGGATCGACCTCGGAGCGCACGCGCACCAGCCGCCCATGGCGCTCCAGCCAGTCGATGATGTCGCCGAGGTCGGCGATCTGCGCTGCCTGCGATGCTGTGCGTCCCATGATTCCTGCCGCCGTTGCCGGCCTTGCGCTTCGTCGATCGAGCCCCCGGCGGTGCGCCGCCCGAGGCATGTCGCACACGACGCGGGCGCGGTGTGCGACGCACTCTATGCGGCTCGCGCCGGGTTGGGAATCGAAATCGTCTCGGGATCGGCGCCCGAACGTCGCCGGGCAGCGTGGCGCGCGCAGCGGCGCCGGGCCTTGCCGGCGCGCCGCCCCACCCTGCGCGCGCCGGCTGCAGCGCGCCTCAGTCCATCGGCAGCCCGACGTAGTTCTCGGCCAGCGAGCGCTGCGCCGCCTCGCTCCCGATCAGGTACTCGAGTTCGGCGTGCTGCATGCGCCGGTCGAAGCTGCCGCCCTCGGGGAAGCGGTGCATGAGCGTCGTCATCCACCACGAGAAGCGCTCGGCCTTCCAGATGCGCGAGAGCGCGCGCTGCGAATAGGCGTCGAGCGCCTTGTCGCTGCCGCGATAGTGCTCGACCAGCCCCTCGTACAGATAGCCGACATCGGTGGCGGCCAGGTTCAGGCCCTTGGCGCCGGTGGGCGGCACGATGTGGCCGGCGTCACCGGCGAGGAACAGGCGCCCGAAGCGCAGCGGCTCGGCGACGAAGCTGCGCAGCGGTGCGATGCTCTTCTCGATCGAGGGGCCCGTGACCAGCCGCTCGGCCGTCTCGGCCGGCAGCCGGCGGCGGAACTCGGCCCAGAACATCTCGTCGCTCCAGTCCGCCACGTGCTCGTCGGTGCGGCACTGCACGTAGTAGCGGCTGCGCGTCTTGCTGCGCATGCTGGCCAGCGCGAAGCCGCGTTCGTGGTTGACATAGATGAGCTCGGGCGAGACCGGCGGCGTGTCCGAGAGCAGCCCGAGCCAGCCGAACGGGTAGACCTTCTCGTGCAGCTGGACGGCCCCCTCGGGCACGCTGGCGCGGCACACGCCGTGAAAGCCGTCGCAGCCGGCGATGAAGTCGCACTGCATCGTCTCGCGCTTGCCGCCGTGCGTCCACTCGACGCTCGGGCGCGTGCCGTCGAAGCCGTGCACGGCCACGTGCTCGGCCTCGTAGACGCTGACGGCAGCGCCGGCGCGGCGCGCGTCCATCAGGTCGCGCGTGACCTCGGTCTGGCCGTAGACCATCACGCGCTTGCCGGTGAGGCCATGCAGGTCGATGCGGTGGCGCGCGCCGTCGAAGGCGAGGTCGAAGCCGTCGTGCGGCAGGCCCTCGGCGTGCATGCGCGCACCGACCCCGGCGCGGTCCAGCAGGTCGACCGCCACCTGCTCGAGCACGCCGGCGCGGATGCGCCCGAGCACGTAATCGCCGCTGCGCTGCTCGAGAATCATGTTGTCGATGCCGGCCTTGTGCAGCAACTGGCCGAGCAGCAGGCCCGAGGGGCCGGCGCCGATGATGGCAACCTGGGTGCGCATGCGGGGTCTCCTCCGTGGGTGGGCTCAGGTGCGCGCCGGGCGCCGGCCACGGCACGCGGATGCGGGGGTGGTGCGGCACATTGTCGGCCAGCGCGCCTGCGCCAGGGCGCCCGCGTGGCCACTGCGGCCGCGGACGAGGCTGGGGCCGCGCGCAAGGCTCGCGCACGGCCGGGCGGCCGGGCGGCCGGGCGGCCGGGCGGCAAACCGCTCGACGGTCGCATCGCGAACCGCTCGACGGTCGTGCCGCGAACGGCGCGCGGCACCGCGCCCGCAAGACCGTTCTTGGATCAGCGTTGCGGCAGCCGTCGCAGGGCGGCTTCCCAGCGCCCCCGGGATCGGTCTGCGGCCGTTGCGGCACCCCGTGCGAAGGGCAGGCAAAGTCGCGGCGCCGCACTTGCTCGAAAGCCGGTTTCACACGGTTTCAGTGCTACGACCCTTTCGCGCTCCGAGGGCTTGCGAAATCCGCGCATGCCTGCATAGTATGTGACTCCTGTCACGCTCGGAGGCCGTCATGAGCATCGCCGTCGCCGTACGACCTGCCGCCGTCGCCGGGCGCTTCTATCCGGGCAGCGCGCATGCGCTCAGGCGCGAGATCGACGCCTACCTCGAGGCTGCACCCGCGGCGTCGCAGGCCATCGCGGCGCTGGCGCCGAAGATGGTGCTGGTGCCGCACGCCGGTTACGTCTACTCCGGGCCGGTGGCCGCGCGCGCCTACGCCTGCCTGGGCGCGCTGCGCGATCGCGTGCGCCGCGTCGTGCTGATCGGCCCGGCGCACCGCGTGGCCGTGCGCGGGGTGGCGCTGCCGCTGGCCGACGCGTTCGAGACGCCGCTGGGCCGCGTGAGTGTCGACGCGCCGGCGCTGGCGACACTGGACGGACTGCCGCAGGTCACGGTGAGCGATCTCGCGCATGCCGCAGAGCACTCGCTCGAGGTCCAGCTGCCGTTCCTGCAGCGCGTCCTGGGCGACTTCGGCATCGTGCCGCTCACCGTGGGGCGGGCCAAGCCGGAGGATGTGGCCGCGGTGCTCGAGCGCGTGTGGGGCGGTGACGAGACACTCATCGTCGTCAGTTCCGATCTCTCGCACGACCTGCCCTACCACGAGGCGCGCCGGCGCGACAAGGCGACGATCGACCGCGTGCTCGATCTCGATGCCACGCTCGACCACGACGAGGCCTGCGGGGCGACGCCGCTGGCCGGCGCCTTGCTCGCGGCCCGCCGCCATCGCCTCGTGCCGCGGCTGCTGGATCTGCGCAACTCCGGCGACACCGCCGGCAACCGCCAGCGCGTCGTCGGCTATGCCGCCGTTGCGTTCCTGCCCCCCGCCGCGCGGGCGTCGAGCGCGTCGAGCGTGCCGGGAGCCGCCGGCACCGCC
>JAFECX010000220.1 GCA_018241895.1 Pseudomonadota bacterium | reverse complement strand
GGCGGCGCGACGGCGCGGCTCGCCGCGCCGCCTGCACGTCGCGTCCGGCGCCGCCGCACGGCGCCCGGCATGGGCGCAGTCGCAACCGGGCGCCGTCTCAGCGCGATCGGCCACCGCCGGAACCGCGGCCCCCACGGCCGCCGCCGCGTGCTCCCTTGCGCAGGAAGGCGTCGGCACCGATGTAGCCGACCGACGTGCGCATCGGATCGGGCTGCCCGCCCGGGGCACCGGCGGCGCCCCGCGTGCCCGGCTTGGCCTGGCCCGGCTTGCCGCTCTTGGCGCCCTTGCCGCCCTTGCGCCGGTTGCCGGGCACGCCGCCCGCGGACGGCCCCTGCGCAAAGCGCTTGTCGTAGGTCTGCTGCAGCGGGTTGGGAATCGGTCCGTCCTCGCTGTACTCGCGCCGCGGCTGGCGTTCGCGCTGCAACGCGCGCTTGTCGTAGGTCTGCTGCAGCGGGTTGGGGATCGGCCCGTCCTCGCTGTACTCGCGCCGCGGCGTGCGCGCCTGCTGGATGGCGCGCTTGTCGTAGGTCTGCTGCAGGGGGTTGGGGATGGCGGCGCCGTCGATGTGGTCGTGGCGTTCGTCGTCGTGGTTGTCGTGGTCGTCGTGCGCCGGGGGGCGCATCGGCACCGCGCTGCCCATGTCGGGGCGCGGGCCGCGCGCGCGATCGGCGCTGCGGGTGCGGCGCCCGCGCTTGTTGCTGTTGCGGCTGTTGTCGCGGCTGTCGCGGCCGTCGCGCGATCCGCGGGGCTCGCCATCGCCCGCGCCGTCCTGCGCAGCACGCTGCGGCTGCGCCAGGCGGCGCAGTGCGCGCACGTCGTCGGCCCCGAGTTCGACCCACACCCCGCGCCTGAGGCCGCGCGGCAGCACGACCGAGCCGTAGCGGATGCGGATGAGGCGGCTCACCGCGTGCCCCACGGCCTCGAAGAGCTTGCGCACTTCGCGGTTGCGCCCCTCGGTGATGACGACGCGGTACCAGCGGTTCACACCCTCGCCGCCGCCGTCTTCGATGCTCTTGAAGGCGGCGCGCTGCCCGTCGACCTCGACGCCCTCGAGCAGCCGCGCCCTGGCTTCGTCGCTCAACTCGCCGAGCGAGCGCACCGCGTATTCACGCTCGACTCCGAAGCGCGGGTGCATCAGTAGGTTCGCCAGTTCGCCGGAACTGGTGAACAGCAGCAGGCCTTCGGTGTTGATGTCCAGCCGGCCCACCGACTGCCACTTGCCATGCGCCAGCCGGGGCAGGCGGCGAAACACCGTCGGGCGCTGCTCGGGATCGTCGTGCGTGACGACCTCGCCGGCGGGCTTGTGATAGGCGAGCACGCGCGCCGGCGGCGGCGCGATGCGATAGCGCACCGGCTTGCCGTCGAGCTCGATGCGGTCGCCGAACGAGACGCGCTGCCCGGTGTGCGCCGGCTCGCCGTTTACTGTCAGCCGGCCCTCGACGATCATCTGCTCGAGGTCGCGCCGCGAGCCGGTCCCGGCCTGCGCCAGCACCTTGTGCAGCTTGGGCGAATCGGGCTGGGGAAGCAGGACCCGCCTGGAGGGCTCGGCGATGGCCTGGGCGCCGTCGTCGGCGCTGTCGGGCTCGTCGGCGTCCAGGCGACCGGCCAGCACCTCGGCAAACACCTCCTGTGCCGTCGGCGCAGGCTCGCGCAGCACGGCGGCGGGCTCGCCGGCGGCATCGGCATCGGCATGCGGGCCGTCGGCAGCGGACGCGGTGGCTTCTCCCCGACGTTCCCCGCCACGGCGGCCGCGGCGGCGGTTGTTGCGAGCGCGCCGTGAGTTGCGCGCGCCGTCGGCATGCTCGATTGCGGCGGCGTCACCCGTCTCGCTGCTCGCGTGCGGCGTCGCGAGCGGCGACCCGGCAGGCGCGAGCGGCGCCACCCCGGGCTCCGCCACGCCGGCCGGCAGGTCGGACATCGGCGTGGAGGCAGACGCCGGGGCCGACGTCGACTGCGGCGCGGGCGCCGGTGCAGCCAGCGCGACGTCGGCGGCCGGCTGGGCAGCGCCAACATGGCTGTCGGCACCCTCGGTCTTCGCCTTGCGCGCTGCGCGCCGGCGCTTGGGCTTGTCGTCGGCGTCTTGCGGTGTCGGCGCGACCGCGGCCGCGACAACTTCGGCGGCGGGCGTGTCGTCGTGCTCGTAGGCGTTCATGCTTGCGGTTCGTTGACGGGGCGGGCAGTGACCATGACGGCCGGGGTGCCGGTCGGCTGGGGGGCGGTCGGCTGGGGGGCGGTCGGCTGGGGGGTGGTCGGCTGGGGGGTGGTCGGCTGGGGGGTGGTCGGCGGGGCGCGGGTCGCGAGGCCGGCAGGGGCTGCCGGCGCCGGATCGGGACCAACCGCATCGGCTTGGACGGCGGCTTCGGTTTCGGCGTCGAGCGGCAGACTGGCCTGCGGCTCGTCGAGCAGGCCCGCATCGGCATCGAGCGCCGCGAGCGCAGCCGCAGCGCCGCTGCCGGGGCCGTCGGGCCCGTCGACTCGGTCCAGAGGCGGCAGTTGGTCGAGGCTGGCCAGGCCGAGATCGTCGAGAAACCGGCGCGTGGTCGCGAACAGTGCCGGCCGGCCGGGCACCTCGCGAAATCCGATCGCTTCGATCCAGCCGCGGTCTTCGAGTTGCTTGACGATCTGGCTGCTCACGGTCACGCCGCGGATGTCCTCGATGTCGCCGCGCGTGACCGGCTGGCGGTAGGCGACGATGGCCAGCGTTTCCATCGCGGCGCGCGAGTAACGTGGCGGCTTGTCGGGATGCAGGCGGTCGAGGTACTCGCGCATCTCGGGCCGGCTCTGGAAGCGCCAGCCGCTGGCCAACGCGACGAGCTCCACGCCGCGCCCCTCCCAGTCGCGCACCAGCTCGTCGAGCAGGTGACGAATCGTGTCGGCGCCGATGCGCTCGTCGAACAGCGCCCTCATCACGGGCAGCGCAAGCGGCTCCGCGGCGCAGATCAGCGCCGTCTCGAGGACGCGTTTGGCCTGCATGGTGTCCATGGCCGGTGGGCTCGGGGCGCCATCCCCTGTACCGGGGCGGCGGCGCGTGGGTTTGCGGTGGCGGGCCCGCTCGTGCAGAGGCTCGGGCCGGTGGCGGGTTCGCCTTGCGGGTCGGGACCGCGCGGCACCTCGTGGATCGCCGGGTGCCTGCAGCGCTTCGACGCTAGTCAGGCGGCATTGTAGCCCCTGCGACCTCACCCCAGGCACGGGCAAAATCCGCGGGCAGTGGACAGACGAAGGCCAGCGCACGGCCGTCGATCGGGTGCTCGAAGGCCAACTGCCGCGCGTGCAGCGCCTGGCGCGCGAGGCCGAGCGCCGGGCGGCCGCCGTACAGCGCATCGGCAACCAACGGCAGACCGCGCGCGGCCAGATGGACGCGGATCTGGTGCGTGCGTCCACTGTGCAGCGTGCATTGCAGCGCCGAGCAGCCCGGGTGCGCGGCCACCAGTCGCACATCGGTGCGCGCCTCGCGGCCGCCGGCCGCCGTCGCCACGATCGCCATGCGGATGCGTGAGCGCGGATCGCGGCCGATCGGCGCGTCGACCGTGAACGACGCCTCGCGCGGCACGCCGTGCGCGATCGCGAGATAGCGCCGCTGCACGCGGCGTTCGGCGATGGCACGCACGAGCGCCGTCACCGCGGGCAGCGTCTTGCCGACCACCATCGCACCAGAGGTGTCCTTGTCCAGCCGGTGCACGATGCCGGCGCGCGGCAGCACGGCCGCGCCCGCATGATGCGCGAGCAGCCCGTTGAGCAGCGTGCCCGACCAATGCCCCGCCGCCGGATGGACGACCAGACCCGCCGGCTTGTCGAGCACCAGCACATGCTCGTCCTCGTACAGGATGCCGAGCGCCATCGCCTCGGCGCGAAAGGCGCGGCTCTCGTCGGTCGGCACGAGCTCGAGCACGACGCTCTCGCCCGCCCAGACGCGCCGCGACGCCTGGGCGGCCACCTTCGACTGGCCCGACGTCGCCTGGGCAGCCGCTGCGGCCGGCGCCGCACCGAGACGGACATGGCCGCGCCGCAGCAACTGCTGCAGGTGGCTGCGCGAGAACTCGGGCGCCATCGCCACCAGCACCTTGTCCAGCCGCTGCCCATGCTCGGCGGCACCGAGCACGAGAGTGCGCGTCTCGACGGCGTCGCAGGCGGCTGCCGATGCCGGCGCGGCGGCCTGGTCGTCTTCGCTGTCCAGGCAGTCGCCCGCCGCCGCCGCCGCCGCCGCCGCCGCCGCCGCCGCAGCAGCAGCAGCAGCAGCAGCAGCCGGCGCCGGCGTCGCGCTGGCGCGCGGGGCACGGG
>JAFECX010000021.1 GCA_018241895.1 Pseudomonadota bacterium | reverse complement strand
GGCGCTGGCGCGGCCCGACTTCGTGCTGCTGCGCGCGGCCGCCGGCGGTGTGGACACGCTGCAGCTGTCGGCGCAGCGCTGGCGCGAGGCGCTGCCGCGCGTGCCGCTGGTGGCCTGCGGCGCCTCGGGCATCGACGACGTCGAACGCCTGCTGCGCTCGGGTTTCGCGTATGCCGGCGGGCGCCTGGACGCGCGCCGCGCAGCCTACGCGCCGCGCTCGCTCGATGCCGCCGCGCACCGCATCTGCGAGCTGATGAACCACCTGGCACTGGACCGCGACACCGCCGTCATCGCCGACGCCGTGCGCGCCGACGTGGCGCTGAGCTACCGGCTGCTGCGCTACGCCAACAGCCCGGCGATCGGCCTGAAGCGAGGCGTCGACTCGGTGGAGCAGGCGGTGCTGCTGCTCGGACGCGCCGAGCTGCAGCGCTGGCTGGCCGTGCTGCTGCTGGGCGCGGCCAGCGCGCGGCCGGCGGCCGCGGCCTTGCAGGAGCACGCGCTGGCGCGCGGGCGGCTGTTCGAGGGCCTGGCACGGCGCGCCGGCGAGCCGCGGCCGCAGGCGCTCTTCACGCTCGGGCTGCTGTCGCAACTCGACCTGCTGCTGCAGCTTCCGATGGCCGCCGCGCTCGAGCCGCTGCGCCTGCCGGATGCGGCGCGCGAGGCGCTGCTGCACAGGCGTGGATCCTGGGCCGGCTACCTGGCCGTGGCCGACGCGCTGGAGGGCGACGACCAGGCCGTGCTCGACCACGCCTCGGCGCCGTTCGGCGCCGCCGCCGCCGTGCTGGCCGAGGCCGAGAACGCCTGGGGCTGGGCGGCGCAGTTGCTGCAGGCCGATCGGCGCGCCTGAGCCGGGGCGAATCGCTCGGGTGCGCCTGCGGGCCGGGGTGCATCGTGCCGCGCAGGCAAAAGCAAACGCCCGACGACGTCGGGCGCTTTCGTGTCCGCGGCGCTGGCGCCGCGGCGCGCAGGTTCAGTCGCGGCGGCCGCGGCGGCGGGCGAAGCCGGCGCCGGCCAGCGCCAGCCCGGCCAGCGCGAGCGAGGCGGGCTCGGGGACGTTGCCGCCGCCGTTGTTGCCGCCACCGCCGTTGTCCTTGGGCTTCAGGCTGGCGGTGATGGTCTGGATCTTGAAGGCGTCGTTGCCGCTGTCCAGATTGCCGCTCTTGGCGCCGAAGTAGGTCGTGATCAGGAAGTAGCTCGAGTAGTTGCTGCAGGTCTTCGGATCGGCGCAGTTGCCCGTGTCGTACGGGTTGGTCACGTGCATGTCGTTGCTGCCGACCAGCGTCCAGCCCGCGAGCGCGGTGTTGCCGAGCGTGGGGGCGATCGTGGTCATGTCCAGCGTGCCGCCGTTCCAGCGGTACACGGACAGATCCGCGTCGGTGAGGTACCAGCCGATCTTGACCTGATCGAGGCTCACCTGCTGGTCGAAGCCGAGCAGCATCGCCTCGACGCTGCCGCCGCAGCCGGTATTCGTCGTGCCGTTGGAGCCGCAGTTCGTGGTCTTGTTGTCGAAGGCGTGGTGGCCGTTGACGGTGGTTTCGTTGGGCCCGGTGTAGGCGCCGAAGCCGCTCGGGTCGAACTCCGCGAGCTTGCCCTGCACGAACTTGCCGTTCGTGCCGGTATTGCCCCACGCGGTGATGGTGGCGGTCACGCTGCCGACTGTGCACGTGGCCGACGGCGGGGTGCCGCTCGGATTGCAGGTGCTGCCGCCGAAGTTCCACGTTCCCTGTGCCGACGCGGGGGCGGATGCAGCGAGACCGGCGACGAGCGCTGCGACACCGAGGAGGCCGGAGATCTGGAGTTTCATGGTCGGGACTTCCTTGCAGTTAGGGCGCCGCCACAATGCGGACAAGCCGTCAATCCCTAAGTTGCAAGTGCCAGACCAGCGACGAAAACGCCTTTCGAATCAACGGGTGCTTGAAAACGCTGTCGATCCGATGCGGCCAGAGTGTAAAAATTCTTGACAGTTGCGCCGATCCCTCATCTGAGTGTCGGCAGGAGTTCCTGGGCGGCTTTGGCGTTGGCGACGCCGAGGCGCCCGCGCAGTGCCCCTTCCAGTTCCTCGCGCGCCTCGTTCTTGCGGCCCTGGCGCGCCAGGGCGGCGGCCAGGAAGTACCGCGCATCGGCGTTGTCGGGGTCGCGCAGGCGGGCGTCGCGCAGCAACTGCAGCGCGCGCTCGGTCTGCCCGGCGTGGAAGGCCGCCCAGCCGGCCGTGCCCAGGATGTAGGGCGATTCGGGCTTCAAGGCGAGTGCCCGCTCCGCCACCCGCAGCGCGCCGGCGTCCTTCTGCGCGATGAGGACGTTGGCCAGGTTGTTCAAGGCATCGGCGTCCTGCGGTGCGCGCTCGAGGAGCTGCTCGTACGAGCCGCGTGCCGCAGCCATCTCGCCGGCGCGTGCCTGGGCATCGGCGAGCGAGCGCCAGACGCGCACGTCGGCGGGGTGCTCGCGCAGCCAGCGGCGTGCGAGCTCGACGGCGGCGGAGTGGCTGGTCTTGTCGAGTGCGCCGAACAGGCGCAGCAGCGAGTCGCCGCTCTGATCGAGCTGGTGTGCCTTGCGGTAGGCCTCGACCGCCGCCTCGGGCTGGCCGCGCGTGGCGGCAACGTTGCCGAGCGCGGTGTAGCCCAGGCCGAGCCTGGGCTCGGCGGCGACGAGCGCGCGTGCGCGCTTGTCGGCGCGCGCGGGCTCGCCCTGCAGCAGGTCGACGTCGGCGCGCATGGCGTTGGCCACGAGGTGCTCGGGGCGCACGTCGAGCGCCTTGTCGAGCGAGTGCGCGGCGCCGCCGACGTCGCCGGCCTGGATCTGCAGCGCGGCGATCTGCGTGAGCGCGGCGGCGTCGTAGTTGGACAGCGTCGAGGCCCGCGTGAGCGTCGAGCGCGCCGCCTTGGGGTCGGCGCCGGCCAGTTGCACCCTGGCCTGCAGCAGCAGCACGACCAGCGCCTCGGGCGCCAGGTTGCGCAGGCCATCGACGGCTTCGCGCGCCAGGTCGGGGCGGCCGCGGGCGAGGTGGAATTCGACCAGCTGGATGCCGGGGCGCAGGTTCGCGCCGCCGACGTCGCGTGCGCGCAGCAGCCAGCGCAGCGAGTCGTCGGGCCGGCCGCGCCCGCTGGCCAGGCGCGCCATCTCGAGCGCGGCGTCCATGTTCTTGTCGTCCCTGGCAAGCACCGCGGTGAGGCGCTTTTCGGCCGCGTCGAACTGCCGGTCGTCGATGTCCAGCCGCGCCAGGTTGATCAGCGGCTCGACGAAGCCGCTTTGCAGCTGGAGCGCGGCGCCGAACGCCTTGCGTGCGCCGGCGGCGTCGCCTTTGCGGGCATACGCGGAGCCGAGCAGGTTCTGCAGGCCGGGGTTGTCGCCCTGGCGCTTGACGAGGCTCTGGGCCAGGGCCACGGCCTTGGCCGACTGGCCGCTGGCCATGTACAGCTGCGTCAGCGTGACGCCCGCCGGGATCTGGCCCGGGTCTCGCCGCAGCGTGGCTTCCAGTTCCGCCGCGCCGTCGGCCAGGCGGCCGGCGCCGATCAGGCTCATGCCGAGCATCGAGCGCATCGTGGGGTCGTCGCCCTTGCTCAGCGCCTCCCGCATGAGCTGCGCCGCCCGCTCCTGGCGCCCCATGGACATCTGGGAGGAGGCGAGGAGCATCGTCGCCTGCCTGTCGTTGGGGTGGGCGCGCCGATACGACTCCAGCAACTCGATGGCCGCGTCGACGCGCTTGTCCTTGAGGTAGACCTGCGCCAGCAGCTTGGCGAGCGGGCCCGCGGGGTCGTTGCGCTGCGCCAGTTCGAGGTAGGGCTTGGCCTTCTCGAGCTGGCCGAGCCCGAAGTGCGCGAGCCCGCCCAGCATCAGCAACTGCGGGCGGTAGCGGATGAAGTCGATCGGCAGGGGGTCGAGCAGGTTGCCGACTTCGGCCAGGTTGGCCCGGGCCTCGGCCTGGTTGCCCGCGCGCTCGGCCAGCAGGGCGGCCAGGTAGGCCGAGCGCGGATCGGTGGGCGAGGCCTTGCGCGCCGCCTGCACGTCGGCGGCGGCCTCGGCCGGGCGGCCCAGATCGATGTACAGGCCGGCCCGTGCCACCAGCGCATCGGCGCTGTCGGGCTGCAGTTGCAGCGCGCGCGTGTACAGGTCCACCGCGCCGCGGAGGTCGCCGCCGACGTGCGCGACGGTGGCGCGCTGGTACGCGGCAGCGGCCGATTTCGGATCGAGCGCGACGGCCTTTTCGGCCGCTGCCCGGGCCTCGGTCAACTGGCCGGCACGCACGCGGATGGGCACCTCGGCGAGCCAGCTCTCGGCGCTGCCGCTATCGAGCGCGCGCGCCTCGTCGAGGAAGGCGAGCGCGTCGCGCGGCTGGCCCACGTCGGTGGCCGCCGCGGCCTTGAGCCTCAGCAGACGGGCCTTCACCTCCTGCGGCAGCGCGGCATGGGCGAAGCGCGGGTCCGACAGCACAACGCCGGGCTTGCCCTGGCCTTCGATGGATTCGGCCAGCGGCAGCACCACTTCGGCGGCGTTGACGCCGAGCGCGAGCGCCTCCTCGAACGCGGCCTGCGCCGCGACGTACTCGCCGTTGGCGAGCAGCGCACGGCCCAGCAGCACCTGGACGGCCAGCATCTTGCGGTCGATCTGCAGGGCGTTCTTGAGCTGGATGATGGTGCCGGCGTAGTCCTTCTTGTCGAAGCGCTGCAGCGCGTCCTCGTACAGGCGGGAGGCCTTCGGGTTGAGCGCCGCGAGCGCGCTCGCACTCGACAGGCACAGGGCGACGCCGAGTGCAAGGGCACGCGTCGACGCGCCCGGGGAGCGGTGTTTGGGCTTCATGTCCAAAATCGTAGGGGGGCTGCGATGCGCGCGCAGTGGCGGGCGGACGACAGATCGCGAGCTGCGTGCATACTTGGCCGGCGCGGCGGCCCGATCCCCGCATCTGCGGGGGCTCGGGCGTCCGGGCGAAGGGCGTTGTGCGGTACCGGATCCGAACTGGGGAACGCGACATGAAGTCGCCGCGCTCGCGGCCGGCGCCCCTTGCCGTCGCCGTCTTATCGGCTGTCGTCGCCGCTGTCTTGACCTGCGCTGCGGGGAGCGCGCGCGCCGCGGGCGCACCCTCGGCCAACGTCGCCTGGCTGCCCGCCGCCGCCGACGCCGACATCGAGCACGCCTTCGTGCGTGCGCGGGCGCAACGCAAGCCCGTGCTGCTGTACTGGGGCGCCAGCTGGTGCCCGCCGTGCAACCAGCTCGCGGCGACGCTGTTCAACCGGCAGGACTTCGCCGAGCTGTCCAAGGGGTTCGTCGCCGTGCACGTCGACGGCGACCGCCCGGGGGCGCAGAAGCTCGGCCAGCGCTTCAAGGTCGGCGGCTATCCGACCCTGGTGCTGTTCAGCGCCGCCGGCGCGGAGATCACGCGGCTGCCGGGCGAGGCCGACGCGCCGCAGGTGCTGGCGCTGCTGCAGCAGGGGCTGGCCGGCGGGCGGCCGATCAAGGCGGTGCTGGCCGATGCGCTCGGCGGCAAGTCGCTCACGGCGGCCGACTGGCGCATGCTGGCCTTCTATTCATGGGACACCGACGAGGGCCAGCTCGTGCCCAAGGCCGAGGTGCCCGGCCTGCTGGCGCGGCTGGCCGCCAGTGCCGCCGCCGCTGGTGCTGGTGCTGGTGCCGGCGAGGCCGAGCCGACGACGCGGCTGTGGTTGCGCGCGCTGGCCGCCAGCGACGACGGCAAGGGCGTCAGGGCCGACGACGCGCTGCGCCAGCGCGTGCAGCATGTGCTGGCCGACCCAGCGGCGGCGCGCTCGGTGATGGACGTGCTGACCAACGGTGCGCCCGAGATCGTGCAGGCGCTCGAAGACGAGCTCTCGCCGCGCCGCGCCGCGCTGCTGGCGAGCTACGACACGGCGATGAAGCGCCTGGAGGCCGACGCCACGCTCGCGCGCGCCGACCGGCTGGGCGCGCTGATCGCGCGCATCCAGCTCGCGCGCCTGGCCGAGGCCGATCCCGAGCAAGGCCGCGTGCACGGTCCTTCCGACGGGGCCCTGCGGCCGAAGCTGCCGGCCGCGCTGCTGGCCGAGCTGCGCGCTTTCGTGGCGGCTGCCGACCGCGAGATCCGCGATGGCTACGAGCGCCAGGCCGTCATCACGACGGCGGCGTACGCGCTGGGCCGCGCCGGCCTGTGGAGCGAGAGCGACGCCTTGCTGCGCAGCAATCTCGCCCGCAGCCACGCGCCCTACTACCTGATGAGCCAGCTCGGCGCCAACGCACGCAAGCTGGGCCGCAACGACGAGGCGCTGCGCTGGTACGCCCAGGCCTTCGAAAAGAGCCAGGGCCCGGCGACGCGGCTGCAGTGGGGTGCGGGCTACCTCGCGGCGCTGATCGAGCTCGCGCCCGGCGATGCGACGCGCATCGAGAAGGTCGCCTCGCAGCTGCTGCGCGAGGCCGGCGCCGACAGCGCCACCTTCGAGGGGCGCAGCGCGCGCTCGCTGGCGCGCGCCGGCAGCAAGCTCGCCGGCTGGGGCGGCGCGGGCCGCCATGCCGCGGTGATGCGGCGGCTGCAGGCGCAGCTCGACGGCCTGTGCGCCAAGGTCGAGGCGGCCCGGCGCGCCGACTGCGCGAAGTTGCTGCTCGGCGCGCCCGGGGCGGGGAAGGACGCTTGAGACCTTGCAGGCGCCTCTTGCGCGGCAGGATCGCGGGCGCGAAGGGCCGCACTCGCGTGGTCGGACGGCTGTCGACGACACGGCGAAGGGCGCCGCAGTGAGCGCCCGCTCGCGTGGAATCGACGCCGCCCGGCGCCGTCTCGCCGCGTTGCTCGCCGGCACGCCGCTGGCGCTGCGCGGGGCCGGCGTCTCGGCCGCGCCGGGGCCTTCGCCGCATGCGCCGCAAGACCGCGCCGCGCCCGAAGCTCACGCCGACGCCGACGCCGACGCCGACGCCGACGCCGACGCCGGCGCCGACTTCACCGGCCGCTGGGTGCACGCCTTCGCCGCCTACGGCGCGCCGAAGTACGGCCCCGACTTCACACACTTCGGCTACGTGAATCCGGACGCGCCGCGCGGCGGCACGCTCAAGCTGCGCAATCCCGACCGGCGCTCGAGCTTCGACAAGTTCAACCCCTGGACCACGCGCGGCAACGCGCCGGCCGGCGTGATGATCTGGATGGTCGAGGGCCTGGCCCACCTGGCGCAGGACGAGCCGATGACGATGTACGGGCTGCTCGCCGAGGCCATCCGCGTCGCGCCGGACTTTTCCAGCGTGAGCTTTCGCATCCGCGCCGAGGCGCGGTTCTCCAACGGCGACGCGGTCGGCGCCGAGGACGTGCGGCACAGCTTCGCGATGCTCTCGGGCAAGGGCGCGTCGCCGGGCGTGCAGCAGCTGCTCGCCGGCATCGCGCGCGTCGACGTGGTCGATGCGCGCACGGTGCGCTTCGAGATGCGCGACAAGACGCGCGAGCAGGTCTTCGTCGCCGGCACGATGCCGGTGTTCAGCCGCAAGTGGGGCGCGGGCAAGCCGTTCGACGAGCTCGTGAGCGAGCCGCCGATCCTGAGCGGCCCCTACGTGATCGAGCACTACGAGATGCCGCGGCGCATCGAGTTCCGCCTCGACCCGCAATACTGGGGCCGCCGGCTGCCGGTGCGCCGCGGCCACTTCAACTTCGAGCGCGTCGTCTACCGCATGTATTCGGACAGCGCGGTGGCGCGCGAGGCCTTCAAGGCCGGCGAGTACGACCTGATGAAGGAGTACAGCAGCCGCGCCTTCGTGCGCCAGCACGCCGGAGTGAAGTGGGACGACGGGCGCATCGTCAAGGCGATGCTGCCGACGCACTTCGGCTACTACATGCAGAGCTACCAGCTCAACCTGCGCCGGCCGATCTTCCAGGACGCGCGGGTGCGCGAGGCACTGGTCTACACCTACGACTTCGACACGCTGAACAAGACGCACATCTTCAGGCGCTGCAACAGCATGTTCAACAACTCGCCGTTCGCCGCCCAGGGGCTGCCCGCGCCGGCCGAGCTGGCGCTGCTCGAGCCCTTTCGCGCCGAGCTGCCGTCGCGCGTGTTCGGCCCGGCCTGGGTGGCGCCGAGCACCGGTGCCACGCCCGAGGGCCTGCGGCGCAACCTGCTGCACGCGCGCGACCTGCTCGACGCCGCCGGCTGGAAGCTCGACGCCGCCGGCAAGCTGCGCAACGCCAAGGGCGAGCCCTTCGTCTTCGAGTACATGCAACCCAGCGCGTCGAGCGTGGTCGACTGGCAGCGCAACCTGGACAAGCTCGGCATCGAGATGCGCGTGCGCGTGGTCGACTTCGCGCTCTACGCGCGCCGCCTCGACCAGTACGACTTCGACATGGTGGCCATCGTCGAGGGCCGCTTCACGCTGCCGCAGGGCACCGACCTGGTGGCGGCGCTGGGCAGCAAGTCGGCCGACGAGCCGGGCAACGGCAACTACCGCGGCGTCAAGAGCCGCGCCGTCGACGCGCTGATCGAGGCCATGATCCGCGCGCGCACGCTGGACGCGTTGCGCAGCGCGGCGCGCGCGCTCGACCGCGTCATCATGTGGAGCTTCTGGTCGATCCCCGACCTGTACCTGCCGTTCGAGACCTTCTCGTACTGGAACAAGTTCGGGATCCCGAAGACGATGGCCGAGTATTTCCAGACCGACACGCTGATCGGCGGCTTCACCGAGTTCGGGCCCTGGCCGCTGTGGACCTGGTGGGACAAGTCGCTGGGCGCGCGCACGCCGGCGCCGGCGGCAGGAAAGGGCTGACGCGCCATGTGGGGCTACATCCTCAAGCGCATCGCGCTGATGCTGCCGACGCTGCTGGGCGTGCTCAGCGTCACCTTCGTCGTCATGCAGTTCGTGCCCGGCGGGCCGGTCGAGCAGATCATGGCCGAGGCGCGCGCGACGGCCGGCGGTGGCGCCGGCGGCGGCGAGGGCGGCGGCTACAAGGCCGGGCGCGACCTGGACAAGAAGCAGCGCGAGGAGCTGATGAAGCTGTACGGCTTCGACAAGCCCGCGCACGTGCGCTACTTCGAGATGCTCGGCAACTTCGCGCGCTTCGACCTCGGGCGCAGCTTCATGCAGAACAAGCCCGTGTGGCAGCTCATCAAGGAGAAGCTGCCGGTGTCGATCTCGCTCGGGCTGTGGACCTTCCTCGTGAGCTACGCCATCAGCATTCCGCTCGGCGTGGCCAAGGCGGTGCGCGAGGGCTCGCACTTCGACACCGCCACCACCTTCCTCGTGCTGCTGGGCTACGCCATCCCCGGCTTCGTGCTCGGCGTGCTGCTGATCGTGCTGTTCGCCGGCGGCAGCTTCGTCGAGTGGTTCCCGCTGCGCGGCCTGACCTCCGACAACTGGGCCGAGCTGTCCGCCTGGCACAAGGTCACCGACTACCTGTGGCACCTGACGCTGCCGCTCGTGTGCCTGGTGATCCAGAGCTTCGCCACCGTCACGCTGCTGACCAAGAACACCTTCGTCGAGGAGATCCGCAAGCAGTACGTGCTGGTGGCGCGCGCCAAGGGCCTGGGCGAGCGGCGCGTGCTCTACAAGCACATCTTCCGCAACGCGCTGATCCCGCTCGTGACCGGGTTTCCGGCCGCCTTCATCGGCGCCTTCTTCGCCGGCGCGGTGCTGATCGAGACGCTGTTCTCGCTCGACGGGCTGGGGCTGCTCGGCTTCGACAGCATCGTGCGGCGCGACTATCCGGTGGTGCTGGGCTCGCTGTACCTGTTCACGCTGATCGCGCTCGTCGTCAAGCTGGTGTCGGACCTGCTGTACACGGTGGTCGACCCGCGCGTGCAGTTCGGCGCCGCGAGCCGCTGAGCGCGGGCCGCCGCATGAGCGCCGTGCTGCAACCTCCTGCCGCCGCCGGCGCGACGCCGGCGGCGCCGGCCGCCGCGCCGAGGTCGCCCAACCAGCGCGCCTGGGCGCGCTTCAGGCGCAACCGCATCGGCTACGTCTCGCTGTGGCTGATGGCGCTGCTGCTGGTGCTGGCCGGCGGCGCCGAGCTGCTGAGCAACGACCGGCCGATCGTCGCGCACATCGACGGCCGCTGGTACGCGCCGATGTTCGTGAACCCGAGCGAGAAGGCGATCGGCGGCGACTTCGGCACGCCCACCGACTGGAGCGAGCCGCTGGTGGCGCGCATCCTGGCGCGCCCCGGCAACTGGGCGCTGATGACGCTCAACCGGCACTCGGCCAACTCGATCGACTACTTCAGCCCGGCGCTCGACCCGGCGCCGCCGTCGGCCAAGAACTGGCTCGGCACCGACTCCAAGGGCCGCGACATGCTGGCGCGGCTGCTGTACGGCTTTCGCGTCAGCATCGGGTTCGCGCTCGCGCTCACCGTGGTCGGCACGGCGATCGGCATCGCGCTGGGCGCGCTGCAGGGCTTCTTCGGCGGGCGCGTCGATCTCGTGCTGCAGCGGCTGATCGAGATCTGGGGCTCGGTGCCCGAGCTGTACCTGCTGATCATCTTCGCTTCGATCTTCGAGCCCTCGCTGCTGCTGCTGCTGGTGCTGCTGTCGCTGTGGGGCTGGATGGGGCTCGCGGACTACGTGCGCGCCGAGTTCCTGCGCAACCGCAGCCTCGAGTTCGTGAAGGCGGCGCGCGCGCTCGGCCTCTCGAGCGGCCAGATCATCTGGCGTCACGTGCTGCCCAACTCGATGACGCCGGTGATCACCTTCCTGCCGTTTCGCATGAGCGGCGCGATCCTGGCGCTGACCTCGCTCGACTTCCTCGGCCTGGGCGTGCCGCCTTCGGTGCCCTCGCTGGGCGAGCTGCTCAAGATCGGCAAGGACAACCTCGATTCGTGGTGGGTCATCGTGCCCACCTTCACCGTGCTGGTGGTGACGATGCTGCTCTTGACCTTCATCGGCGACGCGCTGCGCGACGCCTTCGACACGCGCAAGGGCTGAGCAACGATGGCTGCGCCCGCCCAACCCGCCGCACCGGGCGCACCGGACGCAGCGGGCGACGCGCTGCTCGACGTGCGCCGCCTCACGGTGCGCTTCGGCGCGAGCGTGGTGGTCGACGACGTCTCGTTCGCGATCGCGCCGGGCGAGAAGGTCGGGCTGGTCGGCGAATCGGGCTCGGGCAAGTCGATCACGGCGCTGTCGCTGCTGCGCCTGGTGGACGCGGCGACGACGACGGGCGAGATCCGCTTCGAGGGCGAGGACCTCGTGAAGAAGTCCGAGCGCCAGATGCGCGCCATCCGCGGCAGCCGCATCGGCATGATCTTCCAGGAGCCGATGACGGCGCTCAACCCGCTGTACACGATCGGCAACCAGATCGCCGAGGTGCTCGAGCTGCACGAGGCGATGCGGCCGCACGCGGCGCGCGCGCGCGCCATCGAGCTGCTGGCGCGCACCGGCATCCCCGAGCCCGACAAGCGCGTCGACGTCTACCCGCACCAGCTCTCGGGCGGCCAGCGCCAGCGCGCGATGATCGCGATGGCGCTGGCGTGCCGGCCGCGGCTGCTGCTGTGCGACGAGCCGACGACGGCGCTCGACGTCACGATCCAGGCCCAGATCCTGGCGCTGCTCGACGAGCTGCAGGCCGAGATGGGCATGGCGCTGCTGTTCATCACGCACGACCTCAATCTCGTGCGCCGCTTCACGCACCGCGTCGGCGTGATGGAAAAGGGGCGCCTGGTCGAGAGCGGCGCCACCGACGAGGTGTTCGCGCGCCCGCAGCACGCCTACACGCAGCGGCTGCTGGCCAGCCGCCCCGTGCGCGTCGCGCCGCCGCTGCCCGACGATGCGCCGCCGCTGCTGCACGCCGATGCGGTGGGCGTGAGCTTCGCGTTCGGCGACGGGCTCTTTCGCAAGCGCCGGTTCGCGGCGGTGAGGGCGGCCACGCTGACGCTGCGCCGCGGCGAGACGCTGGGCATCGTCGGCGAGTCGGGCTCGGGCAAGACGACGCTGGGCATGGCGCTGCTGGCGCTGCAGCCGCTCGCCGGCGGCGAGGTGCGTCTGGGTGGCGAGCGCATCGACAACGCGCCGCGCGCGGCGCTGCGGCGCATGCGCCGGCGCATGCAGGTGGTGTTCCAGGACCCGTTCGCCTCGCTCAGCCCGCGCCTGACGATCGGCCAGATCGTCGGCGAGGGGCTGGCGCTGCACCGGCCCGAACTGGTGCCGCCCGAGCGCGAGCGGCTGGTGCTCGACATGCTCGACGAGGTGGGCCTCGCCGAACGCCACGGCGTGGCCGGCGTGCTGCAGCGCTATCCGCACGAGTTCAGCGGCGGCCAGCGCCAGCGCATCGCGATCGCGCGCGCGGTCGTGCTGCGCCCCGAGGTGCTGGTGCTCGACGAGCCGACCTCGGCGCTCGACGTCTCGGTGCAGCAGCAGGTGCTGGCGCTGCTGGCGGCGCTGCAGCGCCACTACGGCATGAGCTACCTCTTCATCAGCCACGATCTGGCGGTGGTGCGCGCGATGTCGCACCGCGTGATCGTGATGAAGGACGGCGACGTGGTCGAAGCAGGCGACGCCGAGGCCCTCTTCGCCGCGCCGCGCCAGGCCTACACGCAGGCGCTGCTGGCGGCGGCGCACCTGGCGTGACGCCGGGTGCGGGGTGCCCGGCCGGCGCGGGTCTGCCGAGCTACTTGATCAGCCCCTCGGCCTTCATGGTGGCCTGCACGGCGGGGCGCGCCTGCATGCGGGCCATGAACGCGCTCACGTTGTTCAGGCCGGAGATGTCGACGCCGACGCCCGGAGCCCAGCTGGTGACGGCGAACAGATACGCGTCGCAGACGCTGAAGTGCTTGCCGAGCAGGTAGTCGTGCCCCGCGAGCTGGGCGTCGAGCCACTTGTAGCGACCGAGCAGGCGGGTGCGGAAGATGGCCTTGGCTTCTTCGGGCAGCGCCGGGTTGAACAGCGGCGAGTAGCTCTTGTGCAGCTCGCTCGAGACGAAGGTCAGCCATTCGAGCGCGCGATAGCGCTCCATCGTTGCGGCGGCGGGGATGAGCTTGCCGGCCGGCGCCCGATCGGCCAGATACTGCAGGATGACGGCGGCTTCGTGCAGCCGCTGGCCGTCGTCGAGCTCGAGCATCGGCACGTAGCCCAGCGGGTTGATCGCGAGGTAGTCGCTGCCGTCGGCCAGCTTCTTGGTGCGCAGGTCGACCCGCACCGGCTCGACCGCGAGGGCGGCCTCGTGGACGACGATGTGCGGGGCGAGCGAGCAGGCGCCCGCAGCGTAGTACAGCTTCATTGGGTTTCTCCAGTGCAGGACGAAGACCGGGCAGCATACGCCGCGCGCCAAACCCCGGCGTCGAGCGGTGGCGAACGCGCCGTTCGAAGGCGTGTTCGAAAGGGGGGTTCGAAAGAGGTGACGGGCTCTCCTAAACTCCGGCCATCATGCCGCGCGCCATCCTCGAAGAAGCCCGCCTTCATCCGGCGATCCGCGACCGTGTCGCCAAGCTGCACCGCGACCTGGTCGACGAAGTCCAGGCCGCCGTGGCGGCGCACCCGGTGGTGGTGGTCGGCATGGCGATGAATCCGTTTCCGCGCAAGGCGCGGCGGCTGCTCGCGCAGGCCGGACTGCCCTGCCACTACCTCGAGTACGGCAGCTACTTCGGTGACTGGCGCCGGCGCAACGCGCTGAAGATGTGGAGCGGCTGGCCGACCTTCCCGATGGTCTTCGTCAAGGGCACGCTGATCGGCGGCGCAGACGATCTGGCGCGCCTGATCGCCAGCGGTGAACTGCAGCGCATGCTCGGCTGAACGCCGGGCACCACGCGCCCCGCGCGCGCCGGGCGGGTCGACGATGCGCACCGTGGCGTGGTCGATGCTCGCGTTGCTGGCGGGTCTCGGCGCGGCAGCGGCCGTCGCGGCGCCGGGCGCAACGGGCGACGGCGGCACACCGCGTGCCTCCGCCACCCGGGCGACACCGCGGCTACGCGCGCCCTGCTGGCCCGAGGGCGTGGAGCGCGCTGCGCTGTGCGGCAGCGTGCGCCGCGCGCTCGATCCGGCGCGCCCCGACGGCGTCGCGATCGACGTGCACTTCGCCGTGCTGCCGGCGCTGGCGCGGCAGAAGGAGGCCGACCCGGTGTTCTTCTTTGCCGGCGGGCCCGGGCAGAGCGCGATCGCGCTCGCCGGCACCTGGGCGCGCATGTACGCGCGGCTGGCGAACCGCCGCGACCTGGTCTTCGTCGACCAGCGCGGCACGGGCGCCAGCGCGCCGTTGCAGTGCGCCGAGTTGCCGCCCACCGCCGCGCTGGCGCTGACTGCGGGGCGCGCGCAGCGGCTGGCGCGGCTGGCCGCATGCCGCGCCGCGCTGCAAAGGCTCGCCTGGGGCGACCTGCGGCAGTACACGACCACGGTGGCGATGGGCGACATCGACGCCGTGCGCGTCGCGCTGGGCGCCGGGCGCATCGACCTGGTGGGCGGCAGCTACGGCACGCGTGCCGCGCTCGAATACCTGCGCCAGTTCCCGCGCGCGGTGCGCCGCACGGTGCTCGACGGCGTGGCGCCGCCCGACATGGCGCTGCCGGCGTCGTTGTCGACCGACAGCCAGGCTGCGCTCGACGGGCTGCTTGCGGCCTGCGCCGCCGAGGCGCGCTGCCGCGAGCGCTACCCTGCGCTGCACGAGACGCTCGAACGGCTGCTGGCTTCGTTGCCGCGCGAGGCGGACGTGGCGCAGCCGTTCACCGGCCGCGTCGAGCGGCTGGTCGTCGAGCGCGAGTTCGTGCTCGGCCTGCTGCGCGCGCCGCTGTACGCGCCCTGGGTGGCCGCGGCGCTGCCCGAGGCCATCACCGAGGCGGCCGCGGGGCGCCTGGACGCGCTGGCGGGGCTGGCGAGCGTGCTCGCCGGCGGCGGCGCGCGCTCGTCGCGGCTGGCCGAAGGGATGCACTTCTCGGTCCTCTGCGCCGAGGACGTGCCGCGGCTGGCGCTCGGCAACAACCCGCCCGGCGCCGACTTCGGCCAGGGCGACGCCGACTTCTATCGCGCC
>JAFECX010000219.1 GCA_018241895.1 Pseudomonadota bacterium | reverse complement strand
CGCCGACCAGGCGATCGGCGTCGCCGCCGCCGCGCTGTCGCAGGCGGCCCAGCAGGCGTGGCGCTACGCGGATGCCCTGGACACGGGTGGCGAGTCGCGTGCCGCAGCGCTCGGCGCGCTGCGTCGCGCCGCGGTGCCGCTGTCGCGCGCCTGGAGCGAGATCGAGCGCCCGCTCGTGCAACGCCAGGACGCGTGGCCGCCCGGGTGGTTGCCCGCTGCCGTGTCCGCATCGATCGGCAGTTCGCTCGGTGCGGCGGCAGGCGACACGCTGCGCGCCGCGGCCGGGCTGATGCAGCCGCTGACGGCACTGACGGCACTGACGGCGCCGCCCGAGCGGCCGTCGGCGATGCCGATCGGCGCGGCGTCGACCATTGCAGCGCGCGCCGATGCGCTGCTCGCGGCGGCGCGCGCCTTGCGCGCCGGCCTGGACGACGCGGCGCAGCACCGCGCCGCGATCGTGCGCGCCACGTTCGCGGGCTTCGCCGGCCTCGCCCTCGTGCTGCTGGCCGCGCTCGGGGCCACAGCCGTCGAGCCGCTCGTGCGCGCCTCACGCCGTCAGGCGCGCGAGATCGAACGCCAGGCGCTGCATCTCGAGCGCCTGGCGCTGGTGGGCGAGAACACCACCGATGCCGTCATCCTCAGCGACGCGCAGCAGCGCGTGCAGTGGGTCAACCCGGCCTTCACGCACGCGAGCGGCTGGAGCGCAGCCGAGGTCGAAGGCGCGTTGTCGATCGATCTGATCGAACACCCGCTGGCCGATGGCGCCACGCGCGCTGCACTGCGCGAGGCGATGGCCGACGGCCGCGCACACCGCTGCGAGCTGCGCTGCCGCCGCCGCAACGGCAGCGAGATCTGGCTCGATCTGCAGCTGCGCCCGCTGCGCGACGACGCCGGTGCGCTGCGCGGCTTCGTCACCATCGCCGTCGACGTCAGCCGCCAGGTCGCGGAGCGGCGCAAGCTCGCCGTCCTGTGGTCGGCGTTGCCGACCGGGGTGATCGTGGTGTCGGCCGGCGGCGAGGTCGTCGATGCCAATCGCGCCGCCGAGCGCATGCTCGACGCGCCCGGCGGCACGCTGCTCGGCGTGTCGCTGTACGCGCCGGCGCGGCCGCTGCTCGACGACGAAGGCCGCCCGTACGAGCAGGCCGAGCATCCGGCGCTGCGCACGCTGCGCAGCGGCTGGCCGCTGTGCAACGAGACGATGGGCGTGACGCTGGCCGACGGCAGCCTGCGCTGGCTGCTCGTCAACACCGAGCCGCAGCTCGACGAGCGCGGTCGCGCGCTGGCCGCGGTGATGTGCTTCGCCGACATCACCGAGCGCCGCCAGCTGCAGGAGCAGCTGCGCGTCAGCGCGCGCGCCGACCCGCTGACCGGGCTGCCCAACCGCGTCGTCGTCATGGCGCGGCTCGAGCGCGCGCTGGCGCACGCACGTGCCCATGCCGGCTACGGCTTCGCGGTGCTGTTCATGGACTTCGACCGCTTCAAGCAGGTCAACGACACGCTGGGCCACGGCAGCGGCGACGAGCTGCTGCGCCAGATCGGCGAACGCCTGCGCGTCGCGCTGCGCCCGGGCGACGCGGTCGCGCGGGTGGACTCGGGCAACGACCTCGCGGCGCGTCTGGGGGGCGACGAGTTCGTCGTCGTGCTCGACGGCGTGCGCGATCCGCAGGCCGCCGCCGCCATCGCCGAGCGGCTGCTCGAGGAGATGGCCCAGCCGTACACCGTGTTCGATCACCCGGTGCAGTCGAGCGCGAGCATCGGCATCGTCGTCGTTGCCGACGGCGCGGCGCAGGCCGCGGATGCCCACGCCTTGCTGCGCGACGCCGACACCGCGATGTACGAGGCCAAGCGCGGCGGGCGCGGCCGCTGGGTTCTGTTCGAGCGCTCGATGCACGAGCGGCTGCTGCGCACGATGGCGCTCGAGCACGATCTGCGCCGCGCGCTGCGCGGCGACGAGCTGTTCGTCGCCTACCAGCCGGTGGTGGACCTGGCCAGCGGGCGCGTGAGCGGCGTCGAGGCGCTGGCGCGCTGGCGCCACCCCGAGCGCGGACTCGTGCCGCCGCTGGAATTCGTGCCGCTGGCCGAGGAGTGCGGCCTCATCGACGATCTCGGTCGCCTGGTGCTCGCCACGGCCTGCCGCCAGTTCGTCGCCTGGCAGCGCACGCTGGGTGTGCATGCGCCGCGCCTGCTGGCCGTGAACCTGTCGCGCGCCCAGCTCGACAACGCCGCACTGGCGGACGAGGTGTCGCAGCTGCTGCGCCAGGCCGGCATGGCGGCGCAGCAGCTGCAGCTCGAAGTGACCGAATCGCTGGCGGCACAGGACGAGCGGGCGCAGGCGGCGCTGCGCGAGCTCAAGTCACGCGGCGTGCGGCTGGCGCTCGACGACTTCGGCACCGGCTACTCGTCGCTGGCCTGCCTGCACCAGCTGCCGATCGACACGGTGAAGGTCGATCGCTCCTTTGTGAGCCACGCCGAGACGGTGGAATACCACCGCGTGCTGATCGAGGCCACGGTCCGCGTCGCGCACACGCTCGGCATGACGACGGTTGCCGAGGGCATCGAGACCGAGGGCCAGGCGGCGCTGATGGCCGCGCTGGATTGCGAGCACGGCCAGGGCTGGCTGTACGGCCGACCGATGAGCGCCGACGAGCTCGAGCGCTGGCTGGCGCCGGCCACCGCTGCCGACGGCGACTGAAGCGCGGGCACGCGCAGGCGCCTGCCCGCGCTCACGACTTGCGCTTGCAGGCGCGAGCGCATGGCCACGCGCACGCACGACGGCGTGCACGCGCGCGAACGGGCGCGCGAACGGGCGTGCGAACGGGCGCGCGAACGGGCGTGCGAACGGGCGGGCGAACGGGCGGGCGAACGGGCGTGCGAACGGGCGCGCGACGCTGCCGACGCCTCAACGCCTGCAGCGTCCATCGGCCGGCGTCGAACCGTCGCGGCACTCGGTGATCACGCGCGGCGCCGGCCTTCGCGCCGGCGCCGTCGTGCTGTCACCCGCAGGCGGTGCACCGATGTGCACGCCGCCCGTCGGTGTCACCGCCTCTTTCACGTAGACGATCTTCTTGCGCCCGGTCTCGCAATGCCCCACCACCGTGCCGTCGGCCGCTGCAGCGGTGTCGACGATCGTGAGGCGGTAGCGCAGAACCCCGGCGGCCTGCAGCCTGGCGGCGATCCGCCCGCGCAGCGTCTCGCAGTCCAGCACCTGCACCTGCGCCTGCGCCTGCGCCTGCGCCAGCGCGCTGGCGCCGACCAGTGCAGCGCAGCCGAGCAGGAGGGCTGCGGCGAGCGGGCGCGGTCGCGGCGTGGCGTTCACGGGCGGCAGTCTAGCGATGCGCGTGCTGCGCCCTCGATGCGGGTGCCCTCGACGGGCAGGGCACGCAGGACCATCGCGAGGACGCGCGCAACTGCGCCGGGTTCAGCGCGCATCGCGCCACAGCGCCGCAACGACGAGGAGCGCAAAGCCGGCGAGCAGGAACCACTTGAGCAGCGAACAGCCGGTGGACAACGGGTAGAGGGCGGCAACGCCGAAGCGCGGCGCCTCGGTGAGCCAGCCGTGCAGCAGGTTCTCGATCGCGTCGCACAGCGCCGCCGCCGGCAGCCACGGCACGGCCAGGCGCTGCAGCCACGGCGGCAACGACGCGAGGACGCGCGTGTGCGCGGCGAGCAGCCAGCCGAAGCTGCCGTACAGCAACAGCAGCAGGCCGTCGAACGGCAGGTGCGCGCGGTAGCGTGCCGGCTGCGCAGGGGACCACTGGTGCACGACGGCACCGAAGCGGCGCGGCGTGTGCGCCATCTGCAGCGCGAGCACGCCGGGCTCGAGCGGCGCGAGGGCGACAAGGAGGGCGGCGAAGAGGCCGAGCGCGCCCAGCCCCGTCAGCCACAGTGCCGGCCGCGCCAGCGGGCGCCGATGCGGGCCGGTGGATGCCATCGGTCGTGCCACGGCAAGACCGCGTCATGCGCGCGAGCGCCGCAGGATCTGCGCCACGCGCTGCTGCAGTTGCGGCACGAGCTCGCGCTCGAACCACGGGTTCTGCGCCAGCCAGCCGTTGTTCCTGGGGCTCGGGTGCGGCAGGGGCACGACGGCAGGCCAGAACTCCTGCCAGCGGCGCACGATCTGCGTCAGGTTGCCGCGTTCCGTGCCCAGGTGCCAGTCCAGTGCGTACTGGCCGATGGCCAGCGTGAGTTCGAGCCGCACCAGCGTGGCGAGCATCGACGCGCGCCACCTCGGCGCGCATTCGGGGCGTGGCGGCAGGTCGCCCGACCTGCCCCGCCCCGGGTAGCACAGGCCGATCGGCACGATGGCGACCAGGCGCGGGTTGTAGAACGCCTCGCGCCCGAGGCCGAGCCAGCGGCGCAGGCGCTCGCCGCTCGCGTCGTTGAACGGCACGCCGGTATCGTGCACCTTGCGTCCCGGTGCCTGCGAGGCGACGAGGATGCGTGCCGCCGGATGCAGCTGGAACACCGGATGCGGCCCGAGCGGCAGCACGTCCTCGCAGATGCGGCAGCGCCGCACCTCGGCGGCCAGGGCCTCGAACTCGCGATCGCTCGGCATCTCACTCAGCAGGCAGCGGCGACAGGCAGGGCCGCGCCCGACTTCGGCGCGCCGCGTCCGCTGTCACTGGCCGCCGAGCGCAGCTTCGGCCGCATCACGATCGCCGCGCTCGACGTCGGTGCGCCGCGCCCGCTGTCACGGGCCCCGCTGCACAACGCGTGCGGCATGCGGTGTCGCTCCCGTGCGTCGTGCGCCGGCTACACCGCGCCGCGCTGCAGCGTGGCCAGCATGTGCTCGAGCAGCACCGGCACCTCGGCCGTGCCGTCGAGGAACCAGCGCGCCCTGGAATGCGGGTCGTCGCGGCCGACGCGCACCGTCAGCCAGTCGGACGGCGCAGCGGCGAAGACGGGTTCGTCGTTGACATCGTCGCCGGCGAAGAGGGCGCTGTCGCAGCCGGCGCGCGCGACCAGCCCGCACACGCTCTTGGCCTTGTCGGGCGCATCGGCCGCCATCACGTTGACGACCATCTTGCCGCCGAAGACGCGCAGCGCGGGGTCGGGCGCGGCCAGCATGCCGTCGATCAGTGCCGCGGCGGCTGCGCGGTCGCGCGCGGTGCGGTAATGCAGCGCGATCGAGGCGCCCTTGTCCTCGACCACGACGCCGGCGCCGCCCAGCGCCGGCGCGTCGCGCGCCAGCCTGTCGCGCAGCGCGTCCAGACGCTGCGCATGCGCCGCGGCGGCGCGAGCGTCGGCGGCGTCCTCGGCGCCGTGGTTGCCGACCACGTACTGCGGCGTGAAGCCCAGACGCGCGCGCACGTCGGCCAGGGCGCGTCCGCTGACGACGGCCAGCGGCAGCCACTCGGCCAGCGCCGCCAGCCGGCGCGCGATGCCGGGCCCCACGCGTGCCTTGTCGGGCTGCGCGACGATGGGCGCGAGCGTGCCGTCGAAGTCGAAGGCCAGCAGCGGGCGGCGCTGCAGCAGCGCGTCGACGGCCGCGAGCCCGTCGTGGGTGAGCAGGTGGCGCATGCGCGGCACGGGATCTCATTCCTCCTGGTAGCGGCGCACGCGCGCCTCGATGCGCTCGCGCAGCCGCCAGCGTCCGGCATCGGACAGGATGCGGCCGGCCCAACGGAAGACGTTGAACTCGCGCACCGTGCTGCGCAGGCTGGCCATGCGCTCGCGCTGCTCGGCCGCCGGCATCGACGCGGCGCGGTGCAGCGCGTCGGCGGTCTCCTCGACGTGGTACGGGTTGACGATCAGCGCCTCGGGCAGTTCGCGCGCGGCGCCTGCGAAGCGGCTGAGCACGAGCACGCCCTGCAGATCGTCGCGCGTGGCGACGAACTCCTTGGCGACCAGGTTCATGCCGTCGTGCAGGCTCGTCACGACGCAGATGTCGGCGCCGCGGAACAGCTCGTCGACCTGCGCGCGCTCGTGATGCTGCGCCAGCAGGTGCACCGGCTGGTAGCCCGGGCTCGCGAAGCGCGTGTTGATGCGCGCGCTGACGCGCTCGACCAGCTCCTGGAAGCTGCGGTACTCGTCGAGCGCGCCGCGCGTGGGTGCCGCGACCTGCACGAGCACGAAGCGCCCGCGCCACTGCGGGTACTTCTCGAGCAGCCGCTCGACGGCGTTGAGCCGCTCGAGAATGCCCTTCGTGTAGTCGAAGCGGTCGATGCCGACGGCGATGCACGCGTCCGCGGGCAGCCCGAGGCGCTCGATCACGCGCCGGCGGCAGGCGGCCACCGACGGCATGGCCGCCATCTCGGCCTCGTCGGGCCAGGCGATCGAGATCGGGTAGCTCTCGATCAGCGTTTCCTTCTCGCGAAAGGCGATCGTCGAGTGCTCGTGCTCGATGCGCGCCTCGAGGTAGCGGTCGACGGTCTCGATGAAGTTCTTGCAGTGAAAGCGCGTGTGAAAGCCCAGGATCGTGCTGCCGAGCAGGCCTTCGAGGATCTCGCTGCGCCACGGGCAGATGCCGAACGACTCGGGGTTGGGCCACGGGATGTGCCAGAAGGTGACGATCGTCGCTTCGGGCAGCCGCTCGCGGATCAGCGCCGGCAGCAGTGCGAAGTGGTAGTCCTGCACCAGCACCAGCGGATCGGGGCCGCGCGCCTCGGCCACCACCGCATCGGCGAAGCGGCGGTTCACCTCGCGGTAGGCCTGCCAGTCCGATTCGCGGAACACCGGCCGCACGTGCGCCACGTGGCACAGCGGCCACATGCCCTCGTTGGCGAAGCCGTAGTAGTAGCCCTGCTCCTCCCCGGGCGTGAGCCACACGCGGCGCAGCCAGTAGTCCTGGTGGCCGGGCGGCACCGCGACGCGATCGTGCGCGTCGACCACGTCGCGGTCGGCCGAGCCGCTGCCGTGCGCGATCCAGGTGCCCGAGCAGGCACGCATGACGGGTTCGACCGCGGTGATCAGGCCGCTCGCCGGATGCCTGACGACGATGCCCTCGGCGGTGCGCTCGTGGATGTAGGGCTCGCGGTTGGAGACCACGATCACCTGGTCGCCCGCGAGCTGCGAGCGCAGCAGCGAGCGCAGCCGCTCGGCGTCCCACACCGTCTGCGGGCCGAGCCCGCGCCGGTACTCGTCCTCGAGGTCGCGCAGCCGCGCCCGCAGTTCGCCGGCCAGCGGCGCCAGTTCGGGCACCGGCACGAGCGGCGTGAGCAACCCCTCGCCGCGCATCAGCGCGCGCGCGCCGCGCACCCAGCCGCGCCAGCTGAGCTGGGCCACGATCACCGTGATGATCGCAATCACGAAGCCCAGGCCGGTGATGAGGCCGATCAGGTAGTGCCGCGTGTCCTGGCTGCGCCGTTCGATGAAGCTGAGGTCGTGCACGAGCACGATGCGCGCCAGCAGCACGGGCGCCGCGGGCTCGGGTGGTGTTGCCTGTGCGGGGGAGGCGCGCTCGGCCGGTGGCGGCGACGACAGGTCGGGCACGAAGCCGGGTTGCTCCTCCGGCCGCGGCACGGGCGGCGCGGGTGGCGGCGCGGGGGGATGCCCGAACACGTCGTGCACGCCCACGTGCACCGGGCCGCCGGCCAGGTTCAATCGCGGCTCGGCCCGCTCGGCCATGGCCTCGGCCTGGCCGCAGCTGAGGCTGGATGGAAAGCGCCCGGTGCTCGCGAGCAACCGGCCGTCGGGGCTGCACAGGCCGATCGCGTACAGCCGCTCGTCCTGGAGCGTGCGCTCGAACAGCGGCCCCAGCCGCGTGTAGCTGCCGGCCAGCACGGCGTCGGCGACCGAGTCCGACAGCGCATTGGCCACCAGCGTGCCGCGGCTGTTCAGGTCGCGGCTGAACCAGCGCAGCGTCATCTGGTCGAGCAGCGGCACGGCCAGCGTGGCGGCGACGATCAGCGTCACCAGCAGCGGCAGCAAGAAGCGCATCTGCAGCCGCAGCGTGCGCAGCGCAGGCCAGCGCGCGCGCGCGCCGGCGGTATCGGGGGGCAGGGGCAGGGACTGCGTCTTCATTCCGAGGGGTGGGCCCGTTCGAATATAAGCCGATCGATCCGGCGCCCCGCTCCCGGTGCCCCTGCCATGGCGCCCGGGGCAGCGGCGTCGCAGCCCGCGCCGCACGCCGGGCCGGGCGATGCGGCACCGGGTGCCGCGGCCGCGCACATGCACTCGCTATCCTCGCGCCATGTACCTCGAGCACTTCCGGCTGCGCAAGGAGCCGTTCTCGACCGCACCCGACCCGCGCTTCCTGTTCATGACCGAGCAGCACCGCGAGGCGCTGGCGCACCTGCTGTACGGCGTGCGCGCGGGCGGCGGCTTCGTGCTGCTCACCGGCGCGATCGGCGCGGGCAAGACGACGATCTGCCGCTGCTTCCTCGAGCAGGTCCCCGAGGAGTGCAGCGTCGCGTACATCTTCAACCCCAGCTTGACCGTGCTCGAGCTGCTGCAGACGGTCTGCCAGGAGTTCGGCATCGCCGTGCCGGCCGCGGCGCAGCTCAGCGTGAAGATGCATGTCGAGGCGCTCAACGGCTTTCTGCTCGCCTTGCACGGCCGCGGCGGCAATGCGGTGCTCGTCATCGACGAGGCGCAGAGCCTGGCACCCGAGGTGCTCGAGCAGCTGCGCCTGCTCACGAACCTGGAGACCGACGAGCGCAAGCTGCTGCAGATCATCCTGATCGGCCAGCCCGAACTGCGCCAGATGCTGGCGCGGCCCGATCTCGAGCAGCTGGCGCAGCGGGTGATCGCGCGCTACCACCTCGATGCGCTCGACGCGGCGCAGACGCAGGCCTACGTCAGACATCGCGTCGCCGTGGCCGGAGGCGAGGAGGCGCCCTTCGAGCGCGATGCGCTGGCCGCGCTTCATGCGCTGTCGCGCGGCGTGCCGCGGCGCATCAACCTGCTCGCCGACCGTGCGCTGCTGGGCGCGTACGCCAAGGGCCAGCGGCGTGTCGACCGCAGCACGCTCGGGCGCGCGGCGCTCGAAGTCTTTGGTGCCGAGCCGCGCCGCGGCCGTGCCGGGTCGTGGGTGGCGAGCGTCGCTGCAGGCGCACTGCTGGCCGCGGGGGTCGCCTGGTGGCTCACGCACGGGCGTGCGGGCGGTGGGCTGGCGGCCGTGCTGGCAACGCTCGGACCCGCGTCCGGTGCGACTGCAGCGGCTGGGTCTGCGGCTGGCTCTGCGGCTGGGTCTGCGCGGTCAGCGGGACGCGCGGCGTCAGCGGGGTCGCCATCGGCCGATCTGGACGGCCTGCTGCAGGCGGCCTCGCCGCAGGGACCGGCGCTGGCCGAGCTGGCGCTCGGCTGGGGTGCCACGCTCGATGCGTCCGATCCCTGCGCCGCGGCGCCGGCGGCGGGTCTGGCGTGCTATCGCGGCCGCGGCGGTGTGGCGCTGCTGCGCCAGCTCGATCGTCCGGCGCTGCTCGCGCTCATGCGCGCCGATGGCAGCATCGCGTACGCGCGGCTCGTCGCGCTCGAGCCCCAGGCCGCGCTGCTGGCCAGCGGCGCACGGCGCTGGCGCGTCGGGCTGCCCGCGCTGGCGGCGGTGTGGCGCGGCGAATTCGTCACCTACTGGCGGCCGCCGCCGGGCTGGCAGGCAGGCAGCGAGGCGCTCGCCGGGCCGCTGCGCGCCTGGGTGGAGCAGCGCATCGCGTCGGCGGGCCTGGCCGATGCGGCGCTGCCGCTCGGCGAGCGCGTCTGGGCCTACCAGGTGGCCAGCGGGCTCGAACCCGACGGCCGCGTCGGGCCCGTGACGCTGATGAAGCTCGCGCGCGGCGACGGATCGACCGACGACGCGCCGCGGCTGCTTTCGGACTTCTAGGGCCATGTCGTACATCCTCGAGGCCCTGCAACGCGCCGAGCGCGAGCGCAGCCGCGGCCGCGCACCGGGGCTGCACGACCCGATCCCGCCGGCCGCCGGCGACGGCGCGCGTCGACGGCGCCTGCACTGGCCGATGGCGGCAGGCGCGGCGCTGCTCGTGCTGATCGCCGCCGCCGCCGGCCTTGCATACGTCTG
>JAFECX010000218.1 GCA_018241895.1 Pseudomonadota bacterium | reverse complement strand
TGCCGTCCGTCGACGGCTGCCGGCCTGGCCGCCGCCGGCGCGCGGCCTGGGCGTGGCCGTGCCGGCCGTTGCACCGGAGCGGGCGCGGCGGCCCGCGACGCGCCCCTGCCGCTGGCGGGCCTCGAGCGCCAGTTGGCGCACGCGCGCGATGTCCTCGTCGCTGAACACGCCGTTGACGCCCGAGATCGCCGCCAGCTTCATGCCGTGCTCGAGCCCCAGCCGGTAGATCTCGCGCACCTTCTCCCACTCGATGTGGCGGCCGACCGTGTAGTTCTCGAAGCGGCCCTCGAGCGCGAGCACGATGGTCTCGGCCAGGCAGGCATAGGCCACGCCCTCGGGCAGGCCGATGTTCTTCATCCGCACCCGGCCGGGCAACTGGATCTCGCCGCTCTCGATCACCAGCACGTCGGGCCGCCGCGCCACTTCCTCGGCCGGCAGGTCGAGCGGGCGCGCCACGTCGGTGATCACGCAGCCGGGCTTGACCTTCATGATGTCGAGCACCTTCTTGCCGGCGCCCGAGGTGGCGGTGACGATCATGTCCATCGCGGCGATGTCCTTGTCGGTACGCGCCGCGAGGCGGACCCTGGCGTCGGGCGTCTCCTGCAGGATCGACGCCTCGAGCGCCAGCAGCTTGGCCGTCTCCGGACTCACCAGGTACACCTCCTCGGCGGCGCGTGCCAGCAGCCGCGCACAGGCCGAGCCGATCGAACCGGTCGCCCCCACCACCATGGCCTTGAACTTCACGCGCTCCGAGCCGCGCGGGCGGGGCAGCAGGCCCAGGCGCAGCAGCGCGTCGTGGGCGGCCCACAGCGCGCCCGAGGCGCTGTAGCTGTTGCCGGTGGTGATGGGCAGCGGGGCGCGCCGCGCCACCGTGGCGCCGGCGTCGCCCACGACCTTGGTGAAGGCGCCCAGGCCCATGATCTGCGCGCCCAGCTTGCGCGCCATCTCGGCGGCGGCGAGCAGCCGCTTGTAGGTGAACTCGGGCGCCCGGCTCATGATCTCGCGCGGCGTGCCGCCGACGCTGATCAGCCAGCCCTCGGCCTCGACGCCGGTCGGGCTCCTGATGCCCTCGATGCGCGAGTAGACGAAGGGCGGCGCCCACGCCAGCACCTTCTCGAGCGTGTCCATCAGCGGCCGTGCGATCGCCGGCGGCGAGACGCGCGAGAGGACCTCGAGCGGCTTGACCTGCTTGAAATACTCCTGCGACAGCGGGTGGATGACGAAGGCGAAGCGGTTGACGCGCTTGAAGCCGTCGGGGTAGAGCAGGCGCGGCACCAGGCCTTCGCCGGTGAGCGCGTCGAGGTAGTCGTCCTCGAGCAGCTCGTCGCCGACCTTGCCGCTGGCGGCCATGACCATCGCGTCGAGCAGCGCCGGATCGACGGCGTGGCCCTCGATCACCGGCGCGCCGTCGATCACCAGGTGCACGCCGGCGTCCTTGAAGTGCGCCAGGCGCTCGTCGTTGACCGTCGCCGTGACGATGGTCTTGCCGGCGAGCTCCTCGAGGCCGAACGCGTCGAGCTCGTGCACCGGCGCCACCACGACATGCGCGTGCGCCATCGCCCGGCGCAGCGCCAGACGCGTCCACTGCTGCAGCAGCGCCGCGGGCAGCGCGCGCGGCGGCAGCCAGTCGGCGACGTGGTGCGCGCCGCTCGCGTACAGGTCCAGCGCATCGAGCGAGCCGAGCAGCTTGGGCACGCCCAGGTGCAGCAGCGGATCGGCAAAGCGCAGGTTCGGCGTGTACTCGGACATCGCGGCCGCCAGCCGCCGGTGCGCGAGGCCGCTGAAGAAGAGCACGCGCGCGTTGTCGAAGTAGTGGCCGAGCTCGGATTGCGCATGACGCACCGCCCACTCGAGAAAGATGTCGGCCAGGCGCACGCCGGTGGCCAGCGGTGCGTGCTCGACCGCCGCGATCAGCCGCGCCCTGCGCGTGCCTTCGCGGCTGCCGCGGCCGGCGGGTTCGCCGTCCTTCGCCAGGCCCAGGCCGATGGCGTCGGCGCGGCGATCCCACTGGCGCACGAGCCGCAGCGCGGCCGTGCTGCTGCCGTCGGTGCCCAGGCGCCGCACGTGCATCGGCGCGCCGAGGAACACGGTCTCGAATTCGAAGTCCTGGCGGCGTGAACCCAGGCTGATGCCGATCACGTTCTTCATGCGGCAGGCGGCGCAAAGTGGCGCGCGGTGCGGATCATGGAGGGCAACGATGGCGCGCGAATTGATCGGTGACATGGCGCGTTCGATCGCTGCGGCGTCGCTGCCGGTGCTCAAGCGCGCCGCCGGCGTCGTGACCCGGCGCCTGCCGATCCCGCAGCCGCTCTTGCTGGTGGGCGCCGGATCGGCGGCGCGCCTGGGCGAGGCGATCGCCGGCTTCGCGCACCGGCGGCTGCTGCTCGTCACCGATGCCTCCATCGTGCGGCTCGGGCTCGCCGAGCCGCTCGTCGATGCGCTGCGCGCGGCGCGCGTCGGCCACGTCGTCTTCGATGCCGTGCTGCCCGATGCGCCGATCCCCGTGATCGAGGACGGCGTGGCGCTGTTTCGCGCCGAGAACTGCGACGGCATCGTGGCCTTCGGCGGCGGCAGCGTCATCGACACGGCCAAGGTGATCGGCCTGGCCGCAGCCAACCGCAAGCCCGCGCGCGAGCTGGCCGGCTACTTCCGCGGCCTGCGCGGCCCGGGGCCGATCTATGCCGTGCCGACCACCGCCGGCACCGGCAGCGAAGTGACGGTGGCCGCCGTCATCTCCGACCCCGACGGGGCGAAGAAATACACGGTCGCCGACACCCGCATCGTGCCCGAGATGGCCGCGCTCGATCCGCTCGTGATGGCCGCGCTGCCCCCCGACATCACCGCCGCCACCGGCATGGACGCGCTCACGCATGCGGTCGAGGCCTACATCGGCGGCTGGGCCACGTCGTACACCGACCGCGTCGCGCGCGCCGCGGTGGCGACGATCTGGCAGCAGCTGCCGCGTGCCTGGCGCGACGGCAGCGACCTCGAGGCGCGCGAGAAGATGGCGCTGGCCAGCACCTGGGCCGGCCTCGCGTTCACGCGCGCCAACGTCGGCAACGTGCATGCGCTGGCGCACCAGCTGGGCGGCCGCTACCACGTGCCGCACGGACTGGCCAACGCCATCCTGCTGCCCGGCGTGCTGCGCTTTTCGCTGCCCCAGGCGGCGCCGCGCCTGGCGCAGCTGGCACGCCACGTCGGGCTCGAGGGCGCGGACGATCGTGCGCTGGCCGCGCGCTTCGTCGACGCGCTGGCCGAGCTGGCCGAGGGCATCGGCATTGGGCGCACGGTGGCCGCGCTGCGCGAGAAGGACATCGCGTCGCTGGCGCTGGCGGCGTGCGACGAGGCCGACCGCAACTACCCGGTGCCCCGGCAGATGACGCCGGCCGATGCGGCGGCGCTGCTGCGCGAGGTGCTGCCGGGCCCCGGCCGCGGCGCGGGCGCGCGGATCCCCGGTGCCGGGGCAAAGCGGGGCGCGGAGCGTTAGCGGCACGCCGGGCCGCGAATCGCTGCGGTGCCGGGCCGGGCGGGGCCGCCCGGCACGCTCGAACCGACCCCCGCGTGCGGCCTTGCGCGGCGCCGTCCTGCCGGCGGCACGAGCCGGGCTGCCCGCGTGCTGCCCGCGCCGCTCGCGTGCACCGCCTCAGGGATGCGTGGGCGGCGGCGCGGTGTCGTCCTCTTCGCCCGTCGGCAGCTGGATCGTGCCGGCGTTGTAGTCGTACTCGAAGACCTCGCCGTGACGGCCCCAGGCGATCACGGTCTCGAGCACGCGCTCGGCCTCGGCCTCGTCCAGATGCTCTTCGAGCAGACGCAGGAAGGGCCCCTCGGGCAACTGGCCGCCGGGCTCCTGTTCGAGGCTGTGGCGGATGTGGGCCGCCAGCGGCACGTGCGCGAGCAGCTGCTGGCCGAAGATCTCCTGGCGCAGCGTGTGCGTGCCCTCGACGTAGCGCTGCCCGAGCGGCGTGATCTGCAGATCGCCGTGTTCGAGCTGCGCCAGGCCGAGCAGGTTCAGCGCGTCGGCGGCGCTCAGCAGCTCGCGGTCGCTGAGTTCGGTGGCCTCGGCCAGCTCGGGCAGATCCGCGTGCCCGCCGAAGGGCTCTTCGGCGAGGAACTCGAGCAGGCCCTCCATGCGTGCCACGTCGACCTTGGGCAGCCGGCGGCCGAGCGGGCTGCGCTCGGCGGCGTCGGCGGCGCGCGCGGCGCGCCCGCGGCCGGCGGCCATCAGCGCGTAGACCTCGTCGACGAGCGCGCGCACGTCGGCGCTGTCGGGGTCGCGCGGACGCGGGATCTGCACCGCGAGCTGGACCCGGATGCGCCCCGGGTCGCGGCCGAGGATCAGCACGCGGTCGGCCATCAGCACCGCCTCCTCGATGCTGTGCGAGACGACGATCATGGCCTTGGTCGGCAGCTTGCCGCTCGTCCACAGCTCGAGGATGTCCTCGCGCAGGCGCTCGCCGGTGAGCACGTCCAGCGCCGAGAACGCCTCGTCCATCAGCAGCACGTCGGGCTCGGTGACGAGCGCGCGCGCGATGCCCACGCGCTGGCGCATGCCGCCCGACAGTTCGCGCGGCAGCGCACCCTCGAAGCCGGTGAGGCCGATGAGCGCGATCGCCGCCTCGGCCTTCGCGGCGCGTTCGACCGGCGGCATGCCGCGCGCCTCGAGGCCGAGCTCGACGTTCTGCTGCACCGTCAGCCACGGGAAGAGCGCGAACGACTGGAACACCATGCCGATCGAGCGTGCCGGGCCGTGCAGCGGCTGGCCGCGGTAGCTGACGCTGCCGGCGTCGACGCCGATCAGGCCGGCGGCGATGCGCAGCAGCGTGCTCTTGCCCGAGCCCGAGGCGCCCAGCAGCGCGACGATCTCGCCTTCGCGCAGCGTGAGTTCGATGCCGTCGAGCACCTGGCGCGCGTGGCCGTCGGCCGAGCGGAACGACTTGCCGACGCCGCGCAGCTCGATGATCTCCCGGCCCATCGTGTCGAACCTCTCGTGTGCGCGTTCAGAAGTGGATGCGTTCTTCGGCCAGCCGGTACAGGCGCCGCCAGACCAGCCGGTTGAGCACCATCACGAACAGGCACATCACGCCGATGCCCAGCGCGATGCGCGGGAAGTCGCCGGCCGCGGTCTGCGCGGCAATGTAGCTGCCCAGCCCCGCCGCCTGCAGCGTGGTGCCGCCCCAGCTCACGTACTCGGCGACGATGCTGGCGTTCCACGAACCGCCGCTGGCGGTGATGGCGCCGGTGACCAGGCTCGGGAACACCGCCGGCAGCAAGTAGCGCTTCCAGCGCAGCCAGCCCGTCAGGCCCAGGTTCTGCGCCGCGTAGCGCAGCTCGGTGGGCACGCTCGACGCGCCGGCGATGACGTTGAACAGGATGTACCACTGCGTGCCGAGCACGATCAGCGGCGACAGCCAGATGTCGGGGTCGAGCTTCCAGCGCACGAGCAGCACGACGACGAGCGGAAACAGCAGGTTGGCCGGGAACGCCGCCAGGAACTGCGCCACCGCCTGCAGGCGGTTGGCCCAGCGCGGGTTCATGCCGACCCATACGCCCACCGGCACCCACACCAGCAGCGCCAGCGCAATCATGATCAGCACGCGCGCGAGCGTGTACACGCCGAGCACGAACACGTGCACGGTCTCGGCCCAGCCGACGTCGGCATGCACGAAGCTCGCCAGCCGCCACAGCGCGAACAGCACGCCGGCGGCGACCACGGCGTCCCAGGCGCGCGCCAGGCCGGGCAGCGGCGGCCGCGGCCGCGCGCGGATCGAGGTGCCGTCGTGGCGCCGGCGCAGCGCGGTCAGGCTGTGCTGCAGCGGCCGCGCGGCCCACTGCGCCAGCCGCTGCACGCCGCGCGCGCGCCGCAGCCAGTCGAGCAGCCACGACTGCGGCACGGCCTCGGCGCCGCTTTCCTCGAAGCGGAACTTGTCGGCCCAGGCCACCAGCGGGCGGAACAGCAGCTGGTCGTACAGCACGATGCCGGCCAGCATCGTCAGGATCGCCCAGCCGATGGCGCCCAGGTCCTTGGCCTCGATGGCGAGCGCGATGTACGAGCCCACGCCCGGCAGCTTGATGTCCTGGCCGGCGACCGAGATCGCCTCGGCGGCGACGAGGAAGAACCAGCCGCCGGACATCGACATCATCGTGTTCCACAGCAGCCCGGGCATCGCGAACGGCAGCTCGAGGCGCCAAAAGCGCTGCCAGCCCGAGAGCTGGAACACCGCCGCCGCCTCGTTCAGCTCGGTGGGCACCGTGCGCATCGACTGGTACAGGCTGAACGCCATGTTCCAGGCCTGCGACGTGAAGATGGCGAAGATGGCCGCGCACTCGACGCCGAACAGGTTGCCCGGAAAGAGCGCGATGAAGCCGGTGACGGTGATCGACAGGAAGCCCAGGATCGGGATCGACTGCAGGATGTCGAGCATCGGCACCAGCACGCGCTCGGCGGCGCGGTACTTGGAGGCGAGCACGGCAAAGACGGCGGCGAAGACGAGCGAAGCGGCCAGCGCGAGGAACATGCGCAGCGTCGTGCGCAGCAGGTAGTACGGCAGCTCCCAGGCGTCGAGCGTGACCGGCAGCGGCTCGCCGACCTGGAACGGCCGCGTCATCTGCGAGGCGCCGTAGGCGAGCAGCGCCAGCACGGCCAGCACGAGCGGCAGCAGCGCCCAGTCCCAGCGGCTGATGCCGGCTTCGACGGACGGGCGCTGGAGGTACTCGGCTCGCTGGGGCATGGCTCGGCGCGGTCGCCGATCATCCCATGCCGTGCGCCCGCGCCCGCCGCGCCGGTGCCGGGCGGCGAGAGGAGCCGCTCAGCCGCTCAGCCGTTCAGCCGAACAGGCCCAGGCGCTGCGCCTCGAGCGCGGCCTCGGCGCGCGAGCTCACGTTGAGCTTGCGGTAGATCTGCTTGACGTAGTCGGCGATGGTGTGGCGCGACAGCCCCAACTGCACGCCGATCTCGGGCAGCGTGTAGCCCTTGGCCACGCGCAGCAGCACCTCGGTCTCGCGGTCGGTGAGGCTGACGTGGGGCACCGGCGAGTTGCGCGCGCTGGGCCGCGCCTTCTCGGTGAAGTAGGCCATGACGCGGCGCGCGATCGAAGGCGACAGCGGCGGCTCGCCCTGGCTGATGCGCTGCAGCTGCTCGATGATCAGCTCGCGCGCCTGCTCCTTCAGGATGTAGCCGAAGGCGCCGGCCTGCAGCGCGGGAAAGAGGTGCTCGTCGTCGTCGTGGATCGTCACCACCACGCTCTGCGCGTCGGGTTGCAGGTCGCGCAGCCGCGTCACGACCTCGACGCCCGAGCCGTCGGGCAGGCCCAGGTCGACCAGCGCGAGGTCGAACTTGACCGTCTTCACGAGCTCGAGCGCGTCGTGCACGCGCGAGCTCTCGCTGATGGCTGCGTCGGGGAACACCTGCTGCACCAGCTTGCGCAGCCAGGCGCGGATCTCGGGGAGATCTTCGAGCAGCAGGATGGTCTTCATCACGCGGACCCAGGGCGTCGGATTCGATGTTATCGACGCCCGTGCAGCGTTTCATTAGGGGTCGGCCGCGCGGTCCAGCGCAAGCGTGAGGCGTATCACGGTGCCGTACCCCTGGCCCGATTCGACCAGGCATTGGCCGTGCAGCTGCTTGGCACGCGCCTTCATGCTGGCCAGGCCGTGGCCGCGGTCCGGACGCGAGTCGACGTCGGGCGCGATGCCGTCGCCGTTGTCCTGGATCACGAGCTGGAAGTCGCCGTCTTCGATCCTGCAGCGCACGGCGCAGTGCGTGGCGTTGCTGTGCTTGATGATGTTGCTGGTGGCCTCGCGCAGGATGCGCGTGGTCTGCACGTAGGCGCGCGAGCCGAGTGCGTGCGGCAGATCGTCGGGCGCCTGCCATTCGCCGTCGATGCCCGCCTGCGCCAGGCGCGACATCGTCTCGGCACGCCAGTCGCCCAGCGCGTCGGCCAGGCGCACGGCGCGGCCGGTGAGGCCGCGCACCGACAGCCGCATCTCCTCGAGCGCCTCGCGCGCCAGCGTCGAGATGCGCTCGGAGTCGCTGGTGTGCACGATGGTCAGCAGCTTGGCGCCGAGGTCGTCGTGCAGGTCGGCGGCGATGCGTTTTCTCTCGCGCTCGGTGACCTGCTCGACCTGCAGCTCGGCGAGCTGGCGGAAGTTGCGCTCGATCTCGGCGGTGGCCTCGCGCACGCGCTGCTCGAGCTGCACCCGGCCTTGCTGCTCGTGCTGCAGCGCGCGGCCGTGCTGCTGCACCAGGCGCAGCCCGACGAGCGCGAACACGAGCGGCAGCACGAGCGGCGCGACGACGACGAGCGGCGTGCGTTCGGGACTCCACTGCGAGGCGAACTCGACCGCGATCGCCAGCGCCACGGCGGTGAGCAGCGCGGCCATCAGCCGCCCCGAGGCCGAGTGCCCACGCCGGCGCAGGTGGTAGCCGGCCGCAGCCAGCACCTCGAGCGCGAAGACCGCATACCAGAAGTCCGCCACCAGCGCCAGCCGCTGCGCACCGGCGAGCAGCATCGAGAACGCCACCAGCGCGCACTGCAGCGGCAGTGCGCGGTCGATCCAGCGTATGCGCGCGCCGGCGTAGCGCAGCAGGAACTGCACTGCGGCCCAGACCACGAAGGCGAGCAGCGCGAGCAGGACGAATTCCTGCACCTGATGACCGAACGGGACGTGACGCACCCACAGGCGCGCGTCGAGCATCGCGGTGCCGATCGCGAGCGCGCCGAAATACGCCAGGTGGCTCTCGCTGCGGTGGATGAAGCCGAGCACGAACATGAAGCCACCCAGCAGCAGCAAGGTCGCGCTGGCGCCCTGCGGCGCACCGACGCCGAACGCCAGGCGGCGCGCGTAGCCCGGGTCGAGCTCGGCGTAGGGGCCGATCGTCAGTGCCGCGAGGCCGCCGGCGCGCCAGCGCGAGCCGACCTCCTCGCGCCGGTGGCCCGCGATCCTGAGGTCCAGCGTGTTGGTGCCGGCGACGAGCAGTTGTGCCGGCAGCGGGACGAGCTGCGGGTGGTAGCAGTTGTCGGTGAGCGGCTCGCGCATGCGCCCGCCGTTTTCGAGCAGGGCGCCGTTGAGGTAGATCTCGAAGTTCGAACACAGCTGGGGGATCGCCACCGCCAGCAACTCGTCGCCCGCGCCTTCGGCGGGGTGTACGAAGCCGACGCGATACCACAATGTGCCGGCAAAGCCGGGTCGCGTGTGCGACCACTGGTCGGGCAGATTCACCGTCTGCACGGCGTACGGCAGCGCATCGCCGGCCAACGCGGGGCCGTCGCCGGCTGCCGTCAGCGCCGAGCGGATCGTGAAGGTCCGCGCCGGCCCCGCCGCCGCGGCGCCGTGCATCACGGCCGAAGCGAGCGTGGCCAGCAGCGCCAGTGCGATCAGCCCCACGGCGACACGGCGGACCAGCGACCCGGGGACGAAGGGCAGGTGCGACGCAGACATGTCGGGCGGCGATTCTGCCGCCGGCGCGCAGCCGATGGAGCGCATGCCGCATGCGCTGCGACAATCGGGGGCGACGCATTTGGCAATTGCCGCGACTTGCCACCGTGATCCGCCGCCACACCTTCGATCCCGTCGACAACCGCCGGCTGGCCCATCTGTGCGGGCCGCTGGACGCCCACCTGCGCGCGATCGAGCGGGCGCTGGGCGTCACGCTCGGGCGCCACCACGCCACCTTGCGCATCGAAGGGCCGCGCGCGGCGGTCGAACGCGCCGCGGCGCTGCTCGATGCGCTGTACGCGAAGGCGCGCCAGCCGATCGGCGAGCGTGCGCTGCAGCTCGCGCTCGTCGAGGCTGCGGGCGCGCACCCGCCGGCGCACCCGGCCGACGAGACGGCAGGCACGATCGTGCTGCACACCCGCCACGCCGACCTCACGGGGCGCACACCCAACCAGATGCAGTACCTGCGCCAGATCCTGGCGCACGACATCACCTTCGGCACCGGGCCGGCGGGCACCGGCAAGACCTTCCTCGCCGTGGCGTGCGCGGTCGACGCGCTCGAGCGCAGCGCGGTGCAGCGCATCGTGCTCACGCGCCCGGCGGTCGAGGCCGGCGAGCGGCTGGGCTTTCTGCCCGGCGACCTGGCGCAGAAGGTCGATCCGTACCTGCGGCCGCTGTACGACGCGCTGTACGACCTGATGGGCTTCGACCGCGTCGCCAAGGCGTTCGAGCGCGGCCAGATCGAGATCGCGCCGCTGGCCTTCATGCGCGGGCGCACGCTCAACCACGCCTTCGTCATCCTCGACGAGGCGCAGAACACGACGCGCGAGCAGATGAAGATGTTCCTCACGCGCATCGGCTTCGGCAGCAAGTGCGTCGTCAACGGCGACACGAGCCAGATCGACCTGCCCAAGGGGCTGGCCAGCGGCCTCGTCGAGGCCACGCGCATCCTGACGCGCGTCGACGGCCTGGCGTTCACCGAGTTCGGCGCCGCCGACGTGGTGCGCCATCCGCTGGTGGCGCGCATCGTCGAGGCCTACGAGCGCGCGCGGCCGGCACCCGGTGCGGCGGCGGCATGAAGGCGCGGGCGCAGCGCGGCGCGCGCCGGCGCCCCGGTCGGCACATCCCGTGCCGCAGGACATGAGGCGTGCCGCGCCCGCGCCGCCGCGCCCGACGCTGCATCTGTCGCTGCAGTGGGCCGACGCGCGGCATCGCGCGCTGCTGCCGCGCCATCGCGTGCAGCGCTGGCTGCGCGCCGCGCTCGAGCGCGACGCCGAGCTGACCGTGCGCGTCGTCGACGCCGACGAAGGGCGCGCACTCAACCGCAGCTACCGGCACGAGGATCACGCGACCAACGTGCTGACGTTCGACTACGAGCGCGAGCCGCTGGTGCGGGCCGACCTCGTGCTGTGCGCCCCGGTGCTCGAGGCCGAGGCGCAGGCGGCCGGCGTCACGCTCGAAGCGCACTACGCGCACCTGCTGGTGCACGGTGCGCTGCATGCACAGGGCTACGACCACGTGCGCGCACGCGATGCGCGCGTGATGCAGGCACGCGAGAGCGCGCTCGTCGTCGCGCTCGGCTTCGCCGACCCCTACGCGCGCTGAGGCCGGGCGCGCTCGATGCGCGCGCGACGATGGTAGGCTTGCCGGGGTGCGGCTGCAGTGCAGGTGGCCGCTCGCGGCTCGCGGCTCGCGGCTCGCGGCGACTGCGCGATCCGCGACGGCGACCCGGCCGCGGTTCGGCCGCGGTTCGGCCGCGATTGCACCGCCGCTTGCTTGCCGATCGCAGGCCCACTGCCCCATCACCCTTCGGGGACCCGCTGGATGCGTGTTCACCATCTCGGCCGACGCGAGTACCGCGAGGTCGAGCGCGCGATGCGCGAATTCACCGCCGCGCGCGACGCCGACACCGCCGACGAGCTCTGGCTGGTCGAGCACGAGCCGGTGTTCACGCAGGGCATCGCCGGGCGCGACGCGCACGTGCTGGCGGCCGGCGGCATCGCGCTCGTGTGCACCGATCGCGGCGGCCAGGTCACCTACCACGGGCCGGGGCAGGTCGTCGCGTATCCGCTCGTCGACCTGCGGCGCCTGCGCATCTACGTGAAGGAATACGTCTTCCGGCTCGAGCAGGCCGCGCTCGACGTGCTCGAGGGCTACGGCATCACCGGGCACCGCGTGCGCTCGGCGCCCGGCATCTACGTGCGGCGCGACGATCCCGGCGGGCACGCGGTGCTCGTGCCGGATGCCGCCGACCCGTTTCGCGGCCTGGCCAAGATCGCCGCGCTCGGCGTCAAGGTCAGCAACCTGCGCAGCTACCACGGGCTGGCGTTCAACGTGGCGATGGACCTCGAGCCGTTCACGCGCATCGACCCCTGCGGCTACAAGGGGCTGGCGACGACCGACCTGCGCTCGCTCGGCGTCGATGCCGGCTGGTCCGACGTCGCCGCGCGCCTGGCCGAAGCGCTCGTGCGGCGGCTGGCCTGAAGGGCGCCGCTGCCGGCGGCCGCGGCGTCATCGCCGCCCGAGCGGCAGGTTCGACCACCGGCCGGGCGCGCCGGTGCGGCCGCGAGCAGCGACGTGTGCGCGCACGGCCTCGGTCTCGGGGTGGCCGCGGCGCAGCGCGGAACATTGCGTGCCGTGCCGGGTCGAAGGGGGCCGGAGACAGCGACGCTCCCGCCTCGCCCGCATGCACCGGGTGGGATCGGGTGTTGCATCGACGACCGGTGGGCCGCCGAGGCGGGGCGCAGCCGTCATTCGTGCACGGACACGCATTGACCTCGGAGGAATCGGACATGTTCAAGACCCTGGTCGTCTTCGGCGCCGCGTTGGGCGCGATGGGTGCTGCGCCGGCATACGCCGCCTGCACGACGACGGTAGGTGCGGTGATGTCGCTGACGGGCTCGCTGGGCGTGCTCGGGCAGCAGATCGCCAAGGGCGCGGAGCTCGGCGTGGCCGACCTCAATGCCGCCGGCGGCGCGAACGGCTGCCAGCTCGAGCTCTCGCTGCTCGACGACCAGACCAGCCCCTCGGTCGGCGTCGACGCGGCGAAGAAGCTGGTGGACGTGCAGCAGGTGCCGGCGATCGTCGGCGCGCTGTCCAGCGGCGTCAGCGCGGCCATCCTGACCTCGGTCACGGCGCCGGGCAAGGTGGTGCAGATCTCGCCGGCTTCGACGTCGCCGACCTTCACCGAGATGGCGCAGCAGGGCAAGACCGGCGGCTTCTGGTTCCGCACCACGCCCTCGGACGCGCTGCAGGGCGTGGCGATGGCCAAGGTGGCGTACGACGCCGGGCTGAAGAAGGTCGCGGTGATGTACCTGAACAACCCGTACGGCCAGGGCCTGAGCCAGGAGTTCACGGCCGCCTTCGCGCGCCTGGGCGGCACGGTGACGCAGAACGTGGTCTACAACCCGAGCCAGCCGTCGTACCGCGCCGAGGTGGCCAAGGCGTCCAGCCCAGTGCCCGACGCGCTGTTCCTGATCGGCTACCCGGGTGACGGCACGACCATCGCGCGCGAGTGGATCGGCGCCGGCGGGCCGCAGAAGTTCCTCTTCCCCGACGGTCTCGAGTCGCAGGACTTCGTCAACGACGTCGGCGCGCAGTACATGAAGAGCGTGCACGGCACCGCGCCCGGCTCCGACAAGACGCCCTCGCTGGCGACGTTCCAGCGCGAGTTCCAGGCCAAGTTCGGCACGCTGCCGACCCAGGCCTACATCCCGAACGCGTACGACGCCACCGTGCTGATCGGCCTGGCGATGCAGCAGTCGCGCAGCAACAAGGCGGCGGCGATCCGCGACGCGATCCGCAAGGTCACCGACCCGAAGGGCGAGACGATCTATGCCGGCGTCGCCGAGCTGAAGAAGGCCGCGCAACTGCTCGCCCAGGGCAAGAGCATCCGCTACGTGGGCGCGACCGGGCCGCTGCAGTTCGATGTCAACGGCGACATCTCGGCGCCGATGCAGGTCTGGAGCGTGTCGGCGCAGGGCAAGGTCGAGCCCACCGGCATGGTCAGCGTGGCGCAGATCGACGAACTGCGCATCGCCAAGCGCTAGCGCGCAGGGAGTGCGCGGGCGGCGCACCGGGCGGCCGCCCGTGGCGCGCACATCGGAGGCCAAGGTGCTCGAAGTGTGCAACCTGGTCAAGGAATTCGGCGGCCTGCGCGCCGTCGACGGCGTCTCGTTCACGCTTGCCGCGCACACCATCACCGGCCTGATCGGGCCCAACGGGGCCGGCAAGACGACACTGTTCGACACCATCGCCGGCATGCACCGGCCGACCTCGGGCACGATCGTGTTCCTGGGGCGGCGCATCGGCGGCCTGCCGCCGCACCGCATCTTCGCGGCAGGGCTGGTGCGCACGTTCCAGATCCCGCGCCCGTTTGCCGGCATGACCGTGCTCGAGAACCTCATGCTGGTGCCGCCGGGCCAGTCGGGCGAGCGGTTCTGGAACAACTGGTTCGCGCGTCGGCAGGTGCGCGCCGAGGAACGCCGCCTGCGCGAGCGCGCTCTCGAGGGGCTGGCCTTCGTCGGCCTCGAGCGGCTCGCCGGCGAGTTCGCGAAGAATCTCTCGGGCGGCCAGCACAAGCTGCTCGAGCTGGCGCGCGCGCTGATGGCCGAGCCCCGGCTGATCCTGCTCGACGAGCCCGGTGCCGGCGTCAACCCGACGCTGCTGCGCACCATCATGGACAAGCTGCAGGAGCTGCACGCGCGCGGCATCACGCTGCTCGTCATCGAGCACAACATGGATCTGGTGATGCAGCTGTGCAACCCGGTGCTCGTGCTTGCGCAGGGCCGGCTGCTGCTCGAGGGCGCGCCGGAAACGGTGCGCCGCGACGCGCGCGTGCTCGATGCCTATCTCGGCGGCGTGGACGCGGCGGGCGACGTGGGCGGGATGCCGGCATGACTGCCGCCGCACCTGCACCCTGCGCGCCGCGCCCGCCGCCCCGGCCGACGGCGACGCCCGCGACACCCGCGACACCCGCGATACCCGCGACACCCGCGCTCGTCGTGCGCGCGCTGGTCGCCGGCTACACGTCCGGGGTCGACATCCTGCGCGGTGCCAGCCTGGAGGTCGGCCGCGGCGAGATCGTGACCGTGCTCGGGCCCAACGGCGCCGGCAAGTCGACGCTCATCAAGGCCATCGCCGGGCTGGTGCCGGTGCGCAGCGGCGAAGTGCTGCTGTTCGGCCAGAGCCTGCTCGGCGCAGCGGCGCACCGCATGGTGGGCCGCGGCCTGGCCTACGTGCCGCAGACCGACAACGTGTTCGCGCGCCTGAGCGTGCGCGAGAACCTCGAGCTGGGCGCCTGCGCGCGCCGCGACCGCGACGGCATCGAGGCCGACCTGGCGCGCATGTACGCGCTCTTTCCGCGCCTGCACGAGCGTCGTCGCCAGGCCGCCGGCACGCTGTCGGGCGGCGAGCGGCAGATGGTCGCGCTGGCGCGCGCGCTGATGGCGCGTCCGACGATGCTGATGCTCGACGAGCCTTCGGCAGGTTTGTCGCCCAAGCTGGTCGGCGTCGTGTTCGCCAAGGTGCGCGAGGTGCGCGAACTCGGCGTCACGCTGCTCATCGTCGAACAGAACGCGCGCGCGGCGCTGGCGATCTCGGACCGCGGCTACGTGCTTGCCGAGGGCCGCGAGCAGGTCAGCGGCGACGCCGCCGCGCTGCTGGCGAACCCCGAGGTCGGCGCGCTGTACCTCGGCGCGAAGCGGGGGCTGATGTGATCGCGCAATACCTGGCCGACGGCGTCGTGCTCGGCGCCACGCTGGCGCTGGGCGCGATCGGCCTCACGCTGACCTACGACATCCTGCGCTTCGCGAATTTCGCGCACGGCGAGTTCCTGACCTTCGGCGCCTACTTCGCGCTGCTGTTCACGGGCGCCTTCTCGGGCGGCGCGGCGCTCGGGCCGTTCACGTTCGGCTGGAGCCTGCTGGGGGGCCTCGTCGTCGCGCTGGCGGCGACCGCCGCGCTTGCGCTGCTGCTCGACGCGCTGCTGTACCGGCCGCTGCGCCGCAGCGAGGTCGCCGTCGCGCTCGTGATCGCCTCGTTCGGCGCCTCGCTGATGCTGCGCAACGTGATCGTCTTCGTCTGGGGCCCGCAGCCCGAGTACTACACGCGCACGATCGCCATCGCGCGCGAGCTGCTGCCGGGCGTGCGGCTGAACGCCAACGAGGTCTTCGTCGTGCTGCTGGCCGCCGCGCTGATGGTCGCGCTGCACCTGTTCCTCGCGCACACGGCGCTGGGCCGGCAGATGCGCGCGGTGTCGGACAACCCGGCGCTGGCGCGCGTCACCGGCATCGACGTGGCGCGCGTCGTGCGCTGGGTGTGGATCGTCGGCGGCGGCCTGGCCGCGATCGGCGGCGTGATGTTCGGCCTCACGGTGCAGGTGTCGCCCGAGATGGGCTTCACGCTGATCCTGCCGATGTTCGCGGCCGCGATCCTCGGCGGCATCGGCAGCATCTACGGCGCCGTGCTCGGCGGGCTGATCATCGGCCTCGCGCAGTCGCTGTCGGTGCCGCTGATCGGGCCCGAATACAAGCCGGCGGTGGCGTTCGTGCTGATGTTCCTGATCCTGCTGCTGCACCCGACCGGGCTGCTGGGGCGGCGCCAATGAGCGGACTCGCCTCCTACCTCGTCTTCTTCCTCGCCCAGGCGCTGGTGTTCGCGATCCTCTGCCTGGGCCTCAATCTGCAGTGGGGCTACACGGGCCTGTTCAACATCGGCGTGAGCGGCTTCCATCTGGTCGGCGCCTACGCGTTCGCGCTGCTGTGCGGGCCGCCGCACGCCGGGCAGATCGGCGGCCTGCAGCTGCCGTTCGCGCTCGGGCTGGTCGGCAGCATGGCGGCGGCGGCCGCGGTCGCCTTCGTCGTCGGCATCCCGACGCTGCGCCTGCGCGAGGACTACCTGGCGATCGTCACGATCGGCATCGGCTCGACACTGCAGCTGGTGGCGCTGAATGCCGCGCGCCTGACCGGCGGCAGCCGCGGCTTCACCGACATCCCGCGCCCGCTGCCGGCGCTGGCGCTCGGCGTGTTCGGCCGCAACCTGCTGCTGCTCGGGCTCGTGCTGGCCCTCGTGGTGGCGCTGTACGCTGCGCTGGAGGCGATGGTGCGTTCGCCGTGGGGCCGCGTGCTCAAGGCGATCCGCGAGGACGAGCGGGCGGCCGCCGCGCTGGGCAAGAGCGCGTTCGCGTACCGGCTGCAGTCGTTCGTCATCGGCTCGGCGGTGATGGGACTGGGCGGCGCGCTGTACGCCAGCTTCATCGGCTACATCAGCCCCGAGGACTTCATGCCGATCCTCACCTTCCAGGTCTGGAGCATGCTGATCGTCGGCGGCAGCGGCAACAACAAGGGCGCGCTGCTCGGTGCGCTGCTGATGTGGGCGGTCTGGACGGCCAGTGGCAGCGCGGCCCAGCTGGTGCTGCCGGCGACCATGCAGGTCAAGGGCGGCGCGGCGCAGATCATCCTGATCGGCCTCGTGCTGATGGTCGTGCTGGTGCTGCGCCCGCGCGGGCTGATCGGCGAGGAGGCGGTCGTCTCGCACGGCGCCTGGATCGAGCCGGGCGCCGCGGGTCGGTAGCGCTGCCGGCGCGCTGCGCGGCCGACGGCGCTCGCAGTCGCTTGCAAGGTCGCTCGCATCCAGCGCCGGCCGGCGCCGCGGGCGGCCCGTGCGCCGAGGTCCGGGCGCGGCCCTCGAGATCGGCACTTTCGGGTCGGGCCGGCGGCAGGGCCGTTGCCGGCAGCCGCCGGGCGGGGCCCTGCGTCCCCACCCGCTGCGGGCGGATACAGTGGCCGCATGGCGACCGCAAGAGGGGTTGAGCGATGTTTTCGCACCTGGAACGCCCGCCGCGTGCGCCGCCCGGCCCGCGCCGCATCTGGGCCGACTTCGGCCCGGGCTATGCGGCCAACGGCTTCGTCGGCTGGATGTTCGCGGCGACCGCGCCGGTGGCGATCATCCTCGCCGTCGGCACCGCGGGCGGGCTGAAGGAGGCCGAACTCGCGTCGTGGATCTTCGGCGCCTTCTTCGTCAACGGGCTCCTCACGCTGCTGTTCTGCTGGCTGTACCGGCAGCCGCTGGCCTTCTTCTGGACCATTCCCGGCACGGTGCTGGTCGGCCCGGCGCTCGGCCACCTGAGCTTCGCCGAGGTGGTCGGCGCGTACTGCGCCACCGGCGCGCTGATGCTCGTGCTCGGCATGACCGGGTGGGTGCGGCGCGCGATGCAGGCGCTGCCGATGCCGATCGTGATGGGCATGGTGGCCGGCGTGTTCCTGCGCTTCGGGCTGGACCTGGTGCGCGCGCTGCACGCCGACATCGGCATCGCCGCGCCGATGGTCGCCGCCTGGCTCGGCTTGGGTCTTGTGCCCGCGCTCGGCCGCCGGCTGCCGCCGCTCATCGGCGCGCTCATCGTCGGCGTGCTCGCGGCCGTGCTGCTCGGCCGCGTCGACGCGGCGGCGCTCGGTGCGCTCGAATTCGCGCGCCCGGTGCTGCAGACGCCGGCCTGGCGGGCGGCGGCGCTCGTCGAACTCGTCGTGCCGCTGGCGATCACCGTGCTGGCGGTGCAGAACGGGCAGGGGTTCGCCGTGCTGAAGGCGGCAGGACACGAGCCGCCGGTCGACGCCATCACCGTCGCCTGCGGTGCCGGTGCGCTGGCGAGTGCGGCGGTCGGTGCCGTCAGCACCTGCCTGACCGGGCCGACCAACGCCATCCTGGCGTCTTCGGGCCAGCGCGAGCGGCAATACACCGCCGGGCTTTGCACCGGCGTGCTCGCGGTGGCCTTCGGGCTGATGGCGCCGGCGTTCACCCGGCTCGCGCTGGCGGCACCCAAGCCCTTCATCATGGCGCTGGCCGGGCTGGCGATGCTGCGCGTGCTGCAGGCCGCCTTCGTCGCCTCGTTCAGGGATCGCCATGCGCTCGGTGCGCTGGTGTCGTTCCTGGTGACGGTGGCCGACCTGGCGCTGCTGAACATCGGCGCCGCGTTCTGGGGGCTGGTGGCCGGCTTCGCGGTGTCGTGGGCGTTGGAGCGCGGCGACTTCCGCTGAGGCCGCGCGCCCCTGTCGCCTGGCGCGTGCGCCTTCAGCGCACCCAGGTGTTGAGCTGGATGATCGGCAGCAGCACCGACAGCATGATCAGCACCACCACCACGCCCATGACGACGATCAGCAGCGGCTCGAGGATCGTGGCCATGGCCAGCGCGCGGCGCTGGGCCTCGGCCGCGAGCTGATCGGCGGCGCGCGCCAGCATCGTCGGCAGCTGGCCGGTCTGCTCGCCCAGGCGCGCGAACATCGCCAGCAGGCCGGGAAAGCGGCGCCTCGCCGCCAGCGCAGAGGCCAGCGGCGCGCCTTCGCGCACCTGCACCAGCGCTTCGAGCGCGTCGGCGCGCATGGCGCGGTTGCCCAGCGTCTCGGCCGCCGTCTGCAGCGCCTTGAGGATCGGCACGCCGGCGCCGGCCAGCATGGCCAGCGTGCCGCCGAAGCGTGCGGCGTTGTAGCCGCGCACCAGGCGCCCGACCAGCGGCAGGCGCAGCACCATGGCGTCGGAGCGCTCGCGAAACGCCGCGCCGCGCCGCGCTGCGGCGAGGGCCGCAGCCGCGGCCACCAGCGCCGCCAGCAGCAGCCAGCCCCACTGGCGCACGAAGGCGCTCAGGGCCAGCATCAGCGTCGTGAGCAGCGGCAGCGCGCGCCTGGAGCTGGTGAAGACGTTGGCGATCTGCGGCACGACGTAGGTCACGAGCACGGTGACGATGACCACGGCCACCACCGTGACGATGGCCGGATACAGCATCGCGCCCAGCACCTTGGCGCGCAGCGCCTGGCGCTGCTCGAGGTCGTCGGCCAGGCGCTCGAGCACCTGGCCGAGCGCGCCGCTGTGCTCGCCGGCGGCGACCACGGCGCGGTAGATGTCGTCGAATTCGCGCGGCGCGGTGGCCAGCGCGCGCGCGAACGGGCTGCCGGCGTTGACCTCGCTCTTCAGGTGCGCGACGAGTTCGCGCTGGCGCTCGTTCTCGGCTTCGTCGGCCAGCGCGGCGAGCGCGCGCTCGAGCGGCAGGCCCGAGGCGACGAGCCCGGCGAGCTGGCGCGTCCAGATCGCGAGTGCGGCGCCGCCGAACACGCGCCGCGTGTAGCGCCTGGCGCCGCCGCCCGCGTCAGCGCCTGCAGCCACCGGTGCGACGGCCAGCGGCACCAGCGCGCGTGCGCGCAGCTGCGCGCGCGCGGCCCGGGCGTTGTCGGCCTCGACGAGGCCGCTGCTGGACTTGCCGGCGACGTCGAGCGCCTCGTAGCGGTAGGCCGGCATCGGCGTGCTGCCTGGGGTGGATCAGTGCGCGTGCGGCATCGGGGACGCGGGCGGCGCTGCAGGCGACGCGCCCGCGCGCGTCGCAGCCGTCGCCTCGTCGGCGGCCGCCGCCGCGTCCCCGGTGACGCGCAGCACCTCCTCCGGCGACGTGATGCCCTCGTCGACCAGGCGCTGCCCGTGCTCGGCCATCGGGCGCAGGCCGGCCGCCTCGGCGGCGTGCGCGATCTCGGCTTCGGCGGCGCGGCCGTGGATCAGCGCGCGCAGGCGCTCGTCGGCCTCCATCAGCTCGTACACGCCGGTGCGGCCCTTGTAGCCGGTGTGGCTGCAGGCCGCACAGCCCAGCGGGTGCCAGCGGCCGTCGTCGCCGCGGCGCTTGCACTGCGGGCACAGCTTGCGCACCAGGCGCTGCGCCAGCGTGCCCAGCAGGCTCGACGACAGCAGGTACGGCTCGACGCCCATGTCGACCAGCCGCGTGATGCTCGACACCGCGTCGTTGGTGTGCACGGTGGCGAGCACGAGGTGGCCGGTGAGCGAGGCCTGGATCGCGATCTGCGCGGTCTCAAAGTCGCGGATCTCGCCGATCATGATCACGTCGGGGTCCTGGCGCAGGATGGCGCGCAGCGCCTTGGCGAAGGTGAGCTCGATCTTCGGGTTGACCTGCGTCTGGCCGATGCCGGGCAGCTCGTACTCGATCGGGTCCTCGACCGTCAGCACGTTGGTGTGCGCCGTGTCGATGCGCTGCAGGCTGGCGTACAGCGTCGTCGTCTTGCCCGAGCCGGTGGGGCCGGTGACGAGCACGATGCCGTGCGGCTGCGCGATCAGCCGCTGGTAGGCGGCGAGCACGTCGCCGCTCATGCCGAGCGCTTCGAGCGTGAACTTCGATTCGGTCTTGTCGAGCAGGCGCAGCACGGCGCGCTCGCCGTGCGCCGAGGGCAGCGTGGACACGCGCACGTCGATCGCGCGCCCGCCGATGCGCAGGCCGATGCGCCCGTCCTGCGGCAGGCGCTTCTCGGCGATGTCGAGCTCGGCCATGATCTTGAGGCGGCTGATGAGCGCCGCGTGCAGCGCGCGGTTGGGCTGCACCACCTCGCGCAGCGCGCCGTCGACGCGAAAGCGCACGCTCGAGCTGCGCTCGTAGGGCTCGATGTGGATGTCGCTCGCGCCGTCCTTGGCCGCCTGCGTGAGCAGCGCGTTGAGCATGCGGATGATGGGCGCGTCGTCGGCCGCCTCGAGCAGGTCGGCCACCGCCGGCAGGTCCTGCATCATGCGCGACAGGTCGACGCCGCTCTCGACCTCGCCGATCACCGCCGCCGCGCTGCTCTCGCCGCCGGCGTAGGCGGCGGCGATGCGCCCGGCGAGCGTCGCCGCCGCCTCGCGCTCGAAGCGCGCGACCTCGTACACGCGCGTCACCTCGGCCAGGGCCGGCGGCGGCGTGTGCTCCGCCGCCCACAGCACGCAGCGCTCGCCGTCGTCCTCGAGCAGCAGCGCGTGCGCCTTGGCGTAGGCGTAGGGCAGGGGATGGCGCGTACCCAAGGCAGAGCGGCCTCGTCAGGGCGCGGGCGGATCGCCCGGCGCGCCGCCCAGCGGCAGCGTGGGCATCGGCTGCTGCGCCTGGCCGGCCGCGGGCGCGGCCGGCAGCACCGGTGCGCTGCCGGGCAGCACCGGGCTCGGCGCGGGCTGCGCCTGCTCCTGGCGGCCGCGGATCTGGTCGTAGCGGTCGAGCGAGAACCGGTTGGCCGCGTCGCCGTCGCGCATCACGATCGGGCGCAGGAAGACCATCAGGTTGGTGCGCCTGCGCTCGCGGCTCTCGCTGCGAAAGAGCACCCCCAGCCCCGGGATGTCGCCCAGCAGCGGCACCTTGCTCTTGTTGGTGACGAAGCGGTCTTCGATCAGGCCGCCCAGCACGAGGATCTGGCCGTCGTCCACCGTCACCGTGCCCTCGATCGAGCGCTTGGAGGTCGACGGCCCGGCGTTGCTGGTGCCGGCCGCGGTGGTGGCGAGCACGCTGCTCTGCTCCTGGTAGATCGTCATGCGGATGGCGCCGTTCTCGCCGATCTGCGGGCGGATGCGCAGCGTGATGCCGACGTCCTTGCGCTCGATGGTCTGGAACGGGTTGACGACGCCGCCGCTGCTGGCGTTGGTGTTCGTGAACTGGCCGGTGATGAAGGGCACGTTCTCGCCGACGACGATCTTGGCCTCCTCGTTGTCCAGCGTGATCAGGTTCGGCGTGCTGACGATGTTGGTCGTGGCCTGCGACTGCAGCATGCGCGCGATCGCCGCCAGCGTCGTCACGCCGTTGTAGGCCTTGAGCAGGCCGACGTTCAAGCCCTGGCCGAGGTTGACCTGGCCTTGCGCGGCACCGACGTTGATGTCGATGATGCTGGGGGCGCCGGCGCCGCTGAAGTTGGTGCCGCCGACGAGGCCGTAGCGGTCACCGCTGTGGCCGAGCAGGCCCTGCCACTGGAAGCCGAAATCGGCCGCGTCGCCGCCCGAGACCTCGACGATCATGCTCTCGATGTAGACCTGCGCGCGGCGCTCGTCGAGCTGGTCGATGAGCGCGCGCACCTGGCGGTACAGCGGCTCGGGCGCGGTGATGATGAGCGAGTTGGTCGCCGGGTCGGCCTGGATGAAGCCGCCGGTCGAGGGCGCCGCGACGGCGGTCGTCGGCGCGGCGGCCGCGGCGCCCGGCGCCGCCATCGCGTTCGGTGCCGCCGCAAGCGGCGCGCGCAGCGCCGCGATCGTCGTCGCGCCACCCAGTGCGCCCCCTGCGCTCGCTGCACCCGCTTCGCCGAGCGCGCCGAAGGCCGCGCGCACCACGGTGGCCAGGCGCACGGCGTCGGCGTTCTTCAGGTGCACGACCCACATGCCGCCGCCCGGCCCGACGAGGTTCGTCGGGCGATCCAGGCGCGCGATCGTTGCCCTCACCTGGGCCAGCCGCGCCGGGTTGGGCGCACGCAGCAGCAGCGCATTGCTGCGCGAGTCGGCGATCACGGTGATGCCCTGCGCGCCCGCGCCCGGGATCTGCGGCGCACCGACGACGAGCGCGCCGCCGCCGTCGCTCAGCCGCTGCACCAGCGGCGCGAGGTCGGCGGCGACCGCGTACTGCAGCGGCACCACCTCGACGTCGGTGCCCGAAGGCTGGTCGAGCGCGGCGATGATCTTCGCGATGCGCTGCAGGTTGTCGGCGTAGTCGGTGATGACGAGCGCGTTGCTGCCCGGGTTGGCGTTGATCGTGTTGTTGGCGCTGATCAGCGGCCGCAGCACGGCGAGCAGGCTGTTCGGGTTCTCGTAGCGCAGCGGGAAGATCTGGGTGATGACGGTGTCGCCGCGAATCGGCACCGCGCCCACCGAGACCGTGCCGGCCTGCAGCTTGGCGTCGGCTTCGGGCACCACCCTGAGCACGCCGCCGTTCTCGACCACCGCGTAGCCCAGGCCGCGCAACGCCGACTGGAAGCTCTGGAAGGCGGCGCCGATCGACTGCGGCTGCTCGCTGTAGACGGTGATCTGGCCGCGCACGCGCGGGTCGACGACGATCGGCCGCTCGATCATCGCCGCGAACGCGCGCGTCACGGCGTCGATGTCGGCGTTGACGAAGTTCACCGTCACCGGCGCGCGCGAACGCGCGGCCACGGACTGCGCCGCACCCGGAGCGCACACGCCCAGCCACAGGACGACGCCGAGCGCTGCGAGCGTGCTCGGCAGGCGGCGTAGGGGCACTCGCTGCATGCTCATCCGATCGAGATGATGGAGGCCGCACCCTGGCGGCGGCCGATGATGTTGAGCAGATTGTTCAGCACGCCGGCCTGGCCCGGCGCGGCGCTGGCGGTGCCGCGAAAGCGCAGCCCCGTCGCCGTGCCGCCGGCCAGCAGCTCGCCGTGGCCCTCGAGCATCAGCGGCCCGGCCAGCGTCTGCAGCGCGAGCGTGGCCGGCGCGCCGTGCGCGAGGTCGCCGGCCAGCGTGAGGCGGTAGCTGCCGAGCACGTCGAGCGTGGACAGGCGCGACGAGAGGCCGTCGATCTCGAGCTCGGCACGGCCACCGAGGCGCCAGTGTCCGCCCGCCGAGCGCAGCACGAGGCCGGGGCTGGCCAGTTGCAGCGAGCCGCCCGGCTGCAGCGTGTTCCACGGCGTGCCGAGCCCGGCCAGCCAGGCCAGCGGCCACTGGCCGACGGCGCCGCCGCCGGCGTGCGGCAGCAGCGTGATCGTGAGCCCGTCCGGCGCCGGCACCACGCGCAGGCGCAGCGTGCCGTTCAGGCAGCACGCCTGCTCGGCGCGCACCAGCAACGCCAGGCCATCGGTGCCGATGCGCCAGTGCAGCCGGTCCGGCAGCGCGCTCGCGTCGCGGCTGCCGGCGCCGCCGCCGAGCACCGGCGTGGCGCTGCCCGACCACAGCGTGCCGCGCGCATCGGCCAGCAGCAGCCGCCCCGCGGTGGCGTCGTGGATCCAGGCCGCGAGCCAGGCCGCGGGCGCGAACCCGATCGCGGCCACGAGGGCGCCGAGCGCCGCGCCGGCGACCAGCCAGCGCGTCACGATGCGCCCCCGAGCGCGACCACGACCGTGCCCGACAGGCCGCCTGCAGCGCGCGTCAGATCGGCCTGCACCGCGCGTGCGCGGGCGCCGGCGCGGACCTCGGCGAGCCACTCGCGCAGCGCACTGCCATCGACTCCGCGCAGCGTGAGCACGGCGCGATCGCCCTGCAGCGACAGCCGGGCCTTGTCGCCCAGGCGTGCCGTCGCGGCCTGCAGCGCCGCGCCGGCCGCGTCGGCGCCGACCGGGGCGCTCGTGCGCAGCGTGCGCACTTCGGCCGCCAGGCGCTGCATGCGTTGCCACTGCGCGTCGGCGGCGTCGATGCGCGCCGGCGCGCCGGCGACGATGCGCCAGGCCGGCGCCACGGCCACGAACCACAGCAGCGCCAGCGCGACGGCGGCG
>JAFECX010000217.1 GCA_018241895.1 Pseudomonadota bacterium | reverse complement strand
GGCGCGCGCGCGCGCCGCCTCCACGAGCCGCGCCAGCCGCGGGTGCGTGCCGGCAGGAGACAGCGGCGCGAGCGCCGCCGCCGACGACGACGATGTCGGGTTCATGGCTTGCGCGCCCCGAAGCGACTCAGACGTAGTCCTTGTACTTCTCGAGCAGGCGCACCGGCTTGGCGAGCGCGTCGCGGCGGAACGGGTCACCCAGCTCGCGCGTGCACATGATCTCGATGACGCAGGTCTTGCGCTCGTTCATCTGCATGTCGACGGCACGCTTCAATGCCGCACCCACGTCCTCGAGCTTGTCGACCACGATGGCCTCGGCGCCCATGTCCTTGGCCAGGGCGGCGAAGCTCGGGTTGTCGAGTTCGCCGGCGACGAAGCGCCGGTTGTAGAAGTCGACCTGGTTCTTCTTCTCGGCGCCCCACTGGCGGTTGTGGAACACCACCGCGGTGACCGGGATGTCGTGGCGCACGCAGGTCATGATCTCGACCATGCTCATGGCCCAGGCGCCGTCGCCGGCATAGCAGACGGCCGGGCGGTCGGGCACCGCGAGCTTGGCGCCGATGATGGTGGGCAGCGCGTAGCCGCAGTTGCCGAAGCTCATCGGCGCGAAGAAGCTGCGCGGCTCCTCGAAGCGCAGGTAGCTGTTGGCCACCGAGTTGATGTTGCCGATGTCGGTGGAGACCATCGCGCGCGGCGGCATGGCCTTTTCCAGCTCGCGCAGCACCTGGCGCGGGTGCAGGTACTTGCCGCCGCTGAAGGGCTTCTCGGCCTTGGCCTCGTCGATCATGTCGAGGCTGTACGGATCCTTCTCGTGGGACCAGGCGTCGAGCTCCTGCTCCCAAGCGTCCTTCTCGGCCTTGATGGTGGCGCCGCGCTGCGCCTTCGTGGCGTCGCAGGCCAGCGTCTTGCCCTGCAGGCGGCGCGTCAGTTCGGCGGCGGCGGCCTTGGCGTCGGCGCAGATGCCGACCGAGATCTTCTTCACCAGACCCAGGTTGGTGTGATCGGCCTCGATCTGGATGATCTTCGCCTCCTTGGGCCAGTAGTCCATGCCGTGCTGCGGCAGCGTGCCGAACGGACCCATGCGCGAGCCGAGCGCGATCACGACGTCGGCCTGCGCGATCAGCTTCATCGCCGCCTTGCTGCCCTGGTAGCCGAGCGGGCCGGCCCACAGCGCGTGACTGGCGGGGAACGCGTCGTTGCGCAGGTAGCCGGTGCACACCGGCGCGCCCAGGCGCTCGGCCAGCGCCTGGCATTCCTTGACCGCATCGCCCATCACGACGCCGCCGCCGGCCAGGATGACCGGGAACTTCGCCCCCGCCAGCAACTCGACGGCCGCAGCCAGGCTGTGCTCGCCGCCCGCGCCGCGCTCGACGCGCATCGGCTTGGGGATCTCGCACGTGATCTCGCCGTAGAAGTAGTCGCGCGGGATGTTGAGCTGGGTCGGGCCCATCTCGCTCATCGCGCGGTCGAAGCAGCGCGCCGTGTACTCGGCCATGCGCCGCGGGTTGTTGACGTGGCCCTGGTACTTGGTGAACTCCTGGAACATCGGCAGCTGGTTGCACTCCTGGAAGCCGCCCAGGCCCATGCCCATCGTGCCGGTCTCGGGGGTGACGATGACCACCGGCGAGTGCGCCCAGTAGGCGGCGGCGATCGCCGTCACGCAGTTGCTGATGCCGGGGCCGTTCTGCCCGATCGTCACGCCGTGGCGGCCCGAGGCCCGCGCGTAGCCGTCGGCCATGTGCGCGGCGCCCTGCTCGTGCACGACCGGGATCAGGCGGATGCCGGCCGGCGCGAAGATATCCATTGCATCCATGAACGCCGAGCCCATGATGCCGAACATGTCGGTGACGCCGTTGGCGACCAGCGTTTCGACGAAGGCTTCGGAGGGCGTCATCTTCTGCACGCCGGACACGGGCTGGCGACGATCGGATTGGGGCTGGGCGCTCATGGGGGTCTCCTGGAGTGGGGCCTGGATGAACTTGATTGGGTTGTATCGGTACGCAGCGTTCCGAAAACCGGAACTGGCGCGGACTATATGCGACAAGGCTGACCTCGTCAATAGCAATACCGATAATCGAGACGCCTTGTACCGCTCTTGTGAATGGCGATATCATTCGAGCCATGGAAATCGTCCGCTCCACCCGCTCCGAGCAACCGGTCGAGATCAACGGCGACACGCCGACGCTGCGCCTGTTTTCGCTGCTCGAGGTCGTCGCCTCGAAGGACCAGCCGTTCTCGCTGCAGGACATGGTCGAGGAGACCGGCCTGCCCAAGCCCACGCTGCACCGCATGCTCCAGCAGCTCGAGAGCGCCGGCCTGCTGCAGCGCGCCGCCGACGGCCGGCGCTACGGCGCCGGGGCGCGGCTGCGCCGGCTCGCCGAGCGGCTGCTGCTCAACAGCGTGCACCACGGCGCGCAGCACATCGTGCTGCGCCGGCTCGTCGACGAGATCGGCGAGAGCTGCAACCTCACGGCGCTCGCGGGCAGCGAGGTCGTCTATCTCGACCGCGTCGAGACCCGCGCGCCGCTGCGCTTCGCGCTGCAGGCGGGCTCGCGCGTGCCGGTGCACTGCTCTGCCAGCGGCAAGCTGTTCCTCGCGCAGATGACGCCGGCGCAGCGCCACCACCTGCTCGCGCATGCGCCGCTCGAGCAGTACACGCCCAAGACGATCACCGACTTCGACGCGTTCGAGGAGGAGATCCGGCGCGTCAAGCGCCAGGGCTTCGCGCTCGACAACGAGGAGTTCCTGCCCGGGCTGCTGTGCGTCGCCGTGCTGGTGCCGGCACCGGTCGGGCGCTCGAACCTGTGCGTCGCGATGCAGGCGCCCCTCATGCGCATGACCGCCGACAAGGCGCTGCAGGTGCTGCCGCCGCTGCAGCGCGCGGCCCAGGCACTCAGCCGCATCGAAGCCGAAGTGACCGACGTGCCGGCCAGCGCCTGAGCCTGCTCCCACCCCCGCGAGACCCCGATGACCGACCTGCGCGACATCCGCCCCGAGCGCACGATCCGCGTGCGCGAGGTCTTCGGCATCGACACCGAGCTGCAGGTGCCGGCGTTCTCCGAGCGCGACGACCACGTGCCCGAGATCGACGAGGTCTACCGCTTCAACCCCGACGTGACGCTGGCGCTGCTGGCCGGCTTCTCGCGCAACCGGCGCGTGCTGGTGCAGGGGCTGCACGGCACCGGCAAGTCCTCGCACGTCGAGCAGGTGGCGGCGCGGCTGAACTGGCCCTGCGTGCGCGTCAACCTCGACGGCCACATCAGCCGGCTCGACCTGGTGGGCAAGGATGCGGTCGTGCTGCGCGAGGGCCGCCAGGTCACCGAGTTCCAGGAAGGCATCGTGCCGTGGGCGCTGCAGCGGCCGGTGGCGCTCGTGTTCGACGAGTACGACGCCGGGCGCCCCGACGTGATGTTCGTGATCCAGCGCATCCTCGAGCGCGACGGCAAGTTCACGCTCACCGACCAGAACCGCGTCATCACGCCGCACCCGTACTTCCGCCTGTTCGCCACCGCCAACACGCTGGGTCTGGGCAACCTGAGCGGCATGTACCACGGCGCGCAGCGGCTCAACCACGCGCAGATCGACCGCTGGAACATCGTCGCCGCGCTCAACTACCTGCCGCACGCCGAGGAGGTGACGATCGTGCTGGCGCGCGTGCCGAGCAAGGCCGCCGGCGAACGCGGGCGCCGCCACGTCGAGGCGATGGTCTCGGTGGCCGAGCTCACGCGCAAGGGCTTCGCCGCCGGCGACCTGTCGACGCTGATGTCGCCGCGCACCGTCATCACCTGGGCCGAGAACTGCGAGATCTTCCGCGACCCCGCGGTGGCGTTTCGCCTCTCGTTCCTCAACAAGTGCGACGAGGCCGAACGCCCCATCGTCGCCGAGTACTACCAGCGCTGCTTCGACGAGGAGCTCGACGAGTCGTTCGTGCGCGGCGCGCTCGAAGGCTGAGCAACCCGTAGCGCGATGGGCGAAGCTCAGGCCCGGGCCCGGCAGCAGCAGCGCGTCGAGGAGCTGTGCGCGGCCTCGGTGCGGGCGCTGGCCGGCGACGCCGCGCTGCACTTTCGCGGCGGGCGGCTGCACCAGGGCAGCCGGGCGCTGCCGCTCGACGCGCCGCACCTGCAGCCCAAGCTCGAACTCGACGGCTTCGGTGCACTGCGCGGTGCCGCCGACGCACTCGCATTGCGCCTCGTGCACTCCGACGCCGAACTGCACCGCCGCCTCGCGCCCGCCGATCCGATCGAGCGCCAGCTCTTCGGGCTGCTCGAGCAGCTGCGCGTCGAGTCGCTCGCACCGGTGGCGCTGCCCGGCCTCAGGCACAACCTCGCGCAATGCTTCTGGCGCTGGGCGCAGGCCTACGTCGACTCGCGCCTCGCCGAGAGCGCGCGCGGCATGCTGCTGCTCGCGCTCGTGCTCGCGGTGCGCGCGCGCCTCACCAACGAGCCGACCCCCGAGGCGCTCGGCGAGCTCGTCGAGACGACGCGCGCGATGCTCGTGCGCCGCATCGCGCGCGAGCTGCACGCGCTCGGCGGCACGCGCCACGACCAGCGCGCGTACGCGGCACACGCCCGCGCGATGGCCGCCACGGTGGCGGCACTGCTCGCCAGCCGCGACGACGAGCGCGGCGCTGCGGCCGGCACCGACGCGCACGACGACGAGCGCCGCGCGGCGCTCGAGCGCCTGCTGATGCCGGGCGAGGACGCCGGCAGCGGCGTCACACTCGCTGCCAGTGGCGCGAGCCGCGTGCTCGCCGAATCGGCTGACGGCTACCGCGTGTACACGCGCGCGTACGACCGCGAGGTCGAAGCGGCCACGCTGGTGCGCAGCGCGCTGCTCGGCGAGCTGCGCGAACGGCTGGACAGGCGCATCGCGGCACAGCGGGTGAATTTCGGCCGCCTGGCGCGGCAGCTGCAGGCGCTGCTCGCCAGGCCGCAAGCCGACGGCTGGGACGGCGCGCAGGAAGACGGCCGCATCGACGGGCGCCGGCTCGCGCAGCTCGTCGCCTCGCCGGCGGAGCGGCGCCTCTTTCGGCAGGAGCGCATCGAGCCGCACGCCGACACGCTGCTCACCTTCCTCGTCGACTGCTCGGGCTCGATGAAGGAGCCGATCGAGGCCGTGGCGATGATCGTCGACGTGCTCGCGCGGGCGCTCGAGATGGCCGGCGCCGGCTGCGAGGTGCTCGGCTTCACGACCGGCGCCTGGAACGGCGGGCGCACGCAGCGCGACTGGATGCGCGCCGGACGTCCGCGCCACCCGGGCCGGCTCAACGAGGTCTGCCACATGGTCTTCAAGTCGGCCGACACGCCGTGGCGGCGTGCGCGGCGCGGCGTCGCCGCGCTGCTCAAGGCCGACCTGTTTCGCGAAGGCATCGACGGCGAGGCGGTGGACTGGGCCGTGGCACGCATGCACGGCCGCGCCGAGCGCCGCCGCATCCTGCTCGTCGTCTCCGACGGCAGCCCGATGGACGCCGCCACCGCCCTCGCCAACGACGAGCACTACCTCGGCCAGCACCTGCGCGACGTCGTGCAGCGCCACGAGGCGGTGCGCGACGCCGAGATCGCCGGCATCGGCGTCGGCCTCGACCTGAGCCCGTACTACACGCGCAGCCAGGTGCTCGATCTGTCCGCCCCCCCGGGCCCGCGCGTGTTCCAGGAGATCCTCGAACTCATCGCCGGGCACGGGCGGCGCTGACACGCTGCACGGCGCCGGCGCGCGGGGCCCGCGTTGCGGACGCACAAGGCCCCGGGCACGACCGGCGCCTTGGTCTCGTGCGCCACGCGCAACGCCATGCCGCGCCGCGGCGCACTCGGCCCCGCCCGGCCGCACAGGGCCCGGCCCGGTGCCGTGCGGAGCGGCCGCGCTCGACCGCGCCCGGCCGTGGCGCCAGCTCAGGCGCGTCGCGGCACCATCTGCGCCACCGGCGCGGCAGCGCGCCCGATCCACAGTGCCGACAGCGCCGAGACGACGCCGGCAAACAGCACGTAGGCACAGATCAGCCACGGCTGGCCGCCGCCCTTGGCGAGCAGTTCGGTCGCGATGATCGGCGTGATGCCCGAGGCGAAGATGCCCGAGAACTGGTACACGAAGGAGATGCCCGTGTAGCGCACCTTGGCGTCGAACAGGTCGCAGAACAGCGCCGCCTCGGGCCCGTAGACGCTGGCGTAGAAGATGCCGAACGGAATGACGATGGAAAGCCAGACCGTCAGCGGCTCGCCGGCGCTGTGGGCCATGAACCAGAAGGCCGGGAAGGCCGAAGCCGCGGTCACGAGCGAGCCCCAGAAGTACACGCGGGTGCGGCCGATCCGGTCGGACAGGCGGCCGAAGAACGGGATGAAGAAGACCATCACCACCGCCGCCGCCATGACGCCGATCAGCGCCTCGGTGCGGCCGATCTTCACCGTCGAGGTCAGGTAGACGATCGAGAAGACCGCGAACACGTTGAAGAACACGCCGTCGATGTAGCGCGCCCCCATGCCCTTGAGCACATTCGCCTTGTAGCGGCGAAACATGTCGGCGAACGGAATCGCGCTCGCCTCGTTGCGCTCCTTGAGCGCGGCGAATTCGGGTGTCTCCTTGACCGCCAGCCGGATGTACATGCCGACGAAGACCATCGCCGCCGACAGCAAGAAGGCGACGCGCCAGCCCCAGGCCAGGAACTGCGCGTCGGTGAGCGTGTACGACAGCAGCGCGACGACGCCCGAGGCGAGGCACAGGCCGAGTGCGAGCCCGATCTGCGGCAGCGAGGCGTAGTAGCCGCGCTTGTCGACCGGGGCGTACTCGTAGGTCATCAGCACCGCACCGCCCCACTCGCCGCCCAGGCCGATGCCCTGCGCGACGCGCAGCAGCAGCAGCGCGAGCGGCGCCCAGATGCCGATCTGCTCGTAGGTCGGCACGAGACCGATCAGGAAGGTGGCGAGGCCCATGATCATCAGCGTCAGCACGAGCATCGCCTTGCGGCCGAGCTTGTCGCCGAAGTGGCCGAAGATCACGCCGCCCAGCGGCCGCGTGACGAAACCCACCGCGAACGTCGTGTACGCGAGCAGCGTCGAGACGACCGGGTCGGCCGACGGGAAATACAGCTTGTTGAAGACGATCCCGGCGACGACGCCGTAGAGGAAGAAGTCGTACCACTCGATCGTCGCGCCGATGAGCGACGACGCGACCACCTTGCGGATCGCCGTCTGTTGTGTGGTTTGGGGCTGCACGCTGGTCTCCTGTCGACGCGCACGAGGGTGGAAGGGACCCGTGCGCGCGGCGTCCGGCGCGACGGGTTCGGAAATCAGCGGCGCGGCTGGCGCGCCCGGTGCCAGGGCTTCAGAGCGCGCCCGTCGAGTGCGCCGCCGCGCCTGCGCTCGACGGCGTGCGGCCGCCGTTCGCCGCGGCGCCGCGGCGCGCGTCCTCGCGGATCATGTCGACGGCCTTCTCGGCAATGGCCACGATCGGCCCGTTGGTGTTGCCCGAGACGAGCGTCGGCATGATCGAGCCGTCGATGACGCGCAGGCCGGGCACGCCGTGCACGCGCAGCCGCGCGTCGACCACGGCCAGCGCGTCGCTGCCCATCCTGCAGGTGCCGGTCGGGTGGAAGATCGTTGCCCCGTTGTTGCGGCAGAACTCGAGCAGCGCCGCATCGTCGGCCGCGTCGGCGCCGGGCTTGACCTCGCGCTTCATCAGCGGGCGCATCGGCGCCGAGGCGGCGATCGCGCGCGCCGCCTTCACGCCGGCCACGGCGGTGCGCCGGTCCAGATCGGTCGCGAGGTAGTTCGGCTGCATCTCGGGCGGCTCGAAGGGGTCGGCCGAACGGATGCGGATGTGGCCGCGCGATTCGGGCCGCAACTGGCACACCGAGAACGTGCAGCCCGAAAACGGATGCACCTTGCCGCCGGCCATCTCGGCCGACAGCGTGGCGACGTGAAACTGGATGTCCGGCGTCTTCGCCTCGTCGGGCAGGGCGCGCATGAAGCAGCCGCCCTGGTTGATGCCGACCGCCAGCGGCCCGCTGCGCTTGAAGAGCCACTGCATGCCGAGGCTGGCCTGGCCGAAGAGCGAGTTCAGCGCGTCGTTGGTGCTGATCGGCTTGCTGCACTCGTAGATGAGGCGGATCTGCAGGTGGTCCTGCAGGTTCTCGCCGACGCCCGGCAGGTCGCGCACGACGGCAATGCCGTGACGGCCCAGCAGCGCAGCCGGACCGATGCCCGACAGCTGCAGCAGCTGCGGCGACTGGATCGCGCCGGCCGCGAGCAGCACCTCGGCGCGCGCGCGCGCGGTCTTCGTCTGGCCGCCCTGGCGGTAGCGCACGCCGACCGCACGCCCGCTTTCGATCACGATGCCGCTTGCCTGGGCCTCGGTCTCGATGTGCAGGTTGGAGCGTGCACGCGCGGGCTTCAGGTACGCGGTCGCGGTGCTGCAGCGCCAGCCCTTCCACGCCGTGAGCTGGTAGTAGCCGGCGCCCTCCTGGTCGCCGCCGTTGAAGTCGTCGGTGCGCCGCACGCCGCACTGGCCGGCGCCGGCGATGAAGGCCTCGATGAGCTCGTGCTTCGCGCCGATGTCCGAGACCTTGAGCGGGCCGCTGCCGCCATGCGCCGCGCTGGCGCCGCGCTGGTTGTGCTCGGACTTGACGAAGTACGGCAGCAGGTCGTCCCAGCCCCAGCCGGTGTTGCCCAGCGCCGCCCAGTGGTCGTAGTCCTCGCGCTGGCCGCGGATGTAGATGAGGCCGTTGATCGAGCTCGAGCCGCCCAGCGTCTTGCCGCGCGGCCAGTAGATGCGCCGCCCGTTCATGTTCGGATCGGGGTCGGTCTCGAAGCACCAGTTGACCCGCTTGTCCCACATCGTCTTGCCGTAGCCGATCGGCAGGTGGATCCAGAACGAGCGGTCGGGCGGGCCGGCCTCGAGCAGCAGCACGCGCGTCGCCGGGTCTTCGCTGAGCCGCGCGGCCAGAACGCATCCGGCGGAGCCGGCACCCACGACGATGTAGTCGAACTCCTGGGTCATGTCGCCGCCCCGTTCCGGCCAATGCCGATTAGGATATGGAACGCTGTGTTCCGATTGCAGATATGGTAGGCAGTCGGATTTCGGTACGCAACGTTCCATTGTTAGGTGTTTACCCTGATGCCTCACCTCGCTTTCCCGACGGCAGCCGGCGCGGCGGCGACGAGCACGGCGCCAGCGGCCTCCTCGTCCACCGAGCGCAGCCTGGCGCTGCTGGCACTCGTCGCAGCGCAAGGACGTGCGCTGTCGCTGGCCGAGCTGTCGGCACGGCTCGCCCTGCCCAAGGCCAGCACGCATCGGTTGTGCGCGCAGCTGCAGCAAGGCGGCTGGCTGGCGCGCGACACCGACGAGCGCTCGTTCGGCGTCGGCCCGGCACTGCGCCGGCTCGCGCTCGATGCGCTCAACAACGGCGTCGTGCGCGGGCTGCGCCACGAGGTGCTGGCCGAACTCGTCGCCCAGGTCGGCGAGACCTGCAACCTCACGACGCTCGACGGCGCGACGGTGCTCTACCTCGATCGGGTCGAGGCGCCGTGGCCCTGGCGGCTGACGCTCGACGTCGGCGCGCACGTCCCGCTGCACTGCACCGCCAGCGGCAAGCTCTTCCTGGCCGCGCTGCCTGCCGCGCAGCGCGACGCGCTGATCGGGCGCCTGCGCCTCGAACCGCTGACGCACGCCACGCTCACTGCGCCGGCGGCGTTGCGCGCCGAATGCGAGCTCATCGCCGAACGCGGTTGGTCGAGCGACCGCGAGGAGTTCATCGCCGGCCTGAACGCGATCGCAGTGCCGGTGCGCGACGCGCAGCACCGGGTGCGCGCCGCGATTGCGGTGCACGCCCCGAGCGCGCGCATGTCGATCGAAGGCGCCATCGCACGCGTGCCGGCACTGCAGGCGGCTGCGGCCAGGATGGCCGATCTGCTCTGACGCGCCGCCCCCGGCGCGCGCCGGGCGCACGCCATCGTCGCCGTTCGAGCCGCCTCGGCAGGCGCGTCAGAGCTTTTCGTCCTTGGCGTAGTACCAGTAGTACAGGAAGCGCTGCCCGAAGCGGCGGAACGGCGCGAACGCCCGCGAGCGCACCGTGTCGAAGACGTTCGGGTACTCGAGCTCGGAGTTGTAGATCGGCAGCTCGAAGGCCTTGTCGGTGCGCCCGGCGATGCGCTGGGCCAGGCGCCGCCCGGCGTGGGCCGAGAAGGACACGCCGTTGCCGCCGTAGCCGAGCGCGTAGAAGACGGTCTGGCGCGGGTCGGGCTGCGTGATGCGCGGCATCATGTCGTGGCTCACGTCGACCCAGCCCCACCACGAGTAGTCGATGCGGATGCCGGCGAGTGCCGGGAACTTGCGATGCAGCCCGTTGACCAGCACCGCCATGTGCTTGGGGTTGGGCGCGTCGGCGCCGGTGATCGAGCTGCGGCTGCCGATCTGCAGCCGGTTGTCCGGCAGCAGCCGGTAATAAAAGCGCAGCGTGCGCGTGTCGGTGATGACCTCGTGCGTGCGGAAGTTCGTCGCCGCGAGCTGCGCGGGCGTGAGCGGCGCGGTGACGAGCGAGTTCGACAGGATCGGCATGATCTTCGAATCCAGGCTCGGGTGCAGCCCGTTGCTCGTGTAGCCGCCGGTGGCAAAACCGACCGCACGCGCGCGCACCGTGCCGCCGGGCGTCCTCAGGTGGTGCACGCCGTTGCGGGTCTCGAAGCCGACCACCGGCGACGCGGGGTGCACCTTCACGCCGAGCCGGCGCGCCTCGCGCAGGTAGGCATAGGCGAGCTTGAGCGGGTGCACGCCGATGCCGTCGGGCTCGTGCAGCGCGCCGAAGGTCTCGGCGTCCTTGACGTACTGCGAGTGGACCTCGGCCGTCGTGAGCATGCGCGCGTCGTAGCCGAAGACCTCGCGCATCACCTTGGCCTCGTCGCGCAGGAAGGCCATCTTCTTCTCGCGGTGCGCGATGTACAGGTGGCCGCCGGGCTGCGGCTCGCACTCGGGAAACTCGGCCACCAGGCTCTTGAAGGTCTCGTAGCCGCTGCGGATCTCGGCGTCGAGCGCGAGCGCGGTCTCCTTGCCCCAGCGCGCGATCCATTGCGAGCGATAGAGCCGCCCGCTCGCGTTCTGGCCCTGGCCGCCATTGCGGCTGGTGCAGCCCCACACGGCCTGGTTCGCCTCCAGCACCGTCGCCCTGATGCCGTGCTCGCGCGCCAGGAACAGCGCCGCCGCCAGGCCCGTGAAGCCCGAGCCGACGATGACGACGTCGGCGTCGGCGTCCTGCGTGATCGGCCCGTCGTCGGCCGGCGGTGCGCCGGCGCTGGCAACCCAGTAGGTCGGTGCGTAGTCGAGGCCGCGCCCCGGGTTGCGCGCCACCAGCGGGTCGTAGCGCGGATCGTACGGGCCGAGCACGCCGGGGCGGGGTTGGGTCATCTGCATCGTCGACTCCTCTCGTCGAAGCCGCCTGCCGCAGCGCGGCCGCACGGCGATCGAAGCCGCCAAGCGTAGGCCCTGCGAGGCGCCGCTTCTAGCGCCAGTTCGCGGCGATCCATGAGGCCAGCGGCGGCGCCTGGCTCCAGGCGGCAGTGCGATCTGGCCCTTGGACGGGCGCGCCCGCCCGACCTATCCTCATCGTGCGGCTGCGCCCGACGGTCGGGCGCAGGCCGCCCACCGGAGAACGCCCCATGGCCCACGACCGCCCTGCCGTCGACACGCAGTTCCTCGCCGCCTTCGCCGACGCCTGGAACCGGCACGACATCGACGCGCTGATGAGCTTCATGCACGAGGACTGCCGCTTCCACGCGGTGGGCGGCCCCGATCTGCTCGGCCGCAGCTTCGTCGGGCGCGCGCAGGTGCGCGAGGGCTTCCAGCTCGCGTGGCAGACCTTCCCCGACGCCGCCTGGCTCGACGGCGAGCATTTCGTGTGCGGCCATCGCGGCGTCTCCGAATCGACCTTCAAGGGCACCAAGGCCGACGGCACGCGCATCGAGGCGCGCATGGTCGACGTCTTCACCTTCCGCGACGGCAAGATCGCCGTCAAGAACGCCTACCGCAAGGACCGCCCCGCGCTGCCGGCGGCGCACTGAAGCGCCAGCCGCGGGCGCGCATCGGCGCATCGGCGGGTCAGTGCGGCGGCCCGGCCGCCTCGCGCTGCATGGCGACGATGATTTCGCCGAGGAGGCGGATGCCCGGCTCGATCGCCTTGGCGGCGATCGACGCGTAGCCGAGGCGAAACGCGCGCCGCGCCGGCAGCGGGCCGTGGAAGAACACGTCGCCCGGCTCGATCAGCACGCCCTGGGCCTCGGCGCGCACGGCGAACTCGCCCACCTCCAGCCCCTCGGGCAGCGAGACCCAGCACGAGCCGCCGCCCGACACCGGCACCACGTGGCAGCCCGGGGCGTGGCGCGCCAGCGCGTCGAGCACGAGCGCACAGCGCTCGCGCTGCACCGCTGCCAGGCGGCGCAGCAGCGCATCGTGGTGGCCCAGCGACAGAAAGAGCGCGAACGCGCGCTGCACCAGCGCCGACGGGTGGCGCAGCATCAGCCGGCGCAACGCGCGCAGCTCCTCGATGAGCGGCGCCGGACCGACCACGTAGCCCACGCGCAGGCCGGGCGCAAGGCTCTTGGACAGGCTGCCGACGTAGATCACGCGCCCCTCGCCGTCCAGGCTCTTGAGCGCCGGGAACGGCTCGCCGTCGAAGCGGTTCTCGCTTTCGAAGTCGTCCTCGATGACGACGAAATCGTGCGCTGCCGCGCGCGCGAGCAGCGCCTCGCGGCGCGCCAGCGGCATCGTCACGCCGCTCGGGCACTGGTGGCTGGGCGTGGCGTAGACGTAGTCGACGCCGCCGAGGCGATCGTCCACCGGCAGCCCGCCGTCGTCGACCGCGAGCGGCACGATCGCCGAAGTGCGCGCGGCGAAGATGTTGCGCGCGTCCGGATAGCCCGGCTCCTCGATGCCCACGCGCGTGCCCTCGCGCATCAGCAGGTCGGCGATCATGTACAGGGCATGCTGCGCGCCCACGGTGACGACGACCTCGTCGGCCCCCGCCCAGACGCCGCGGCGCGGCAGCACGCGCGTGCGGATCTGCTGCACCAGCGATTCGTCGTCGCGCGTGATGAGGTCGGGCGCCCAGGCGCGGATGTCGAGCACCGACAGCGCTCGGTTGCAGCACTCGCGCCAGTCGGCGGTGGGGAACAGCGCCGGGTCGAACTGCCCGTACAGGAACGGGTACGGGTACTTCTGCCAGTCCGCCGGCTTGACGATGCTGCGCTGCTGCGCCGGGCGCTGCACGAAGCGCGCGGCCCACGACGGTTCGGCGCACGGCGCGGCGCGGGCAGCGGCCGACAGGTCGGCCCGCGCGCCACCGGCCACCACGGCGCGGCGCGCGGGTGCGGGCGGGCGCTTGGCGATCATGGCCGCGTTCACGAAATGCCCGCTGCGCTGGCGCGACAGGAGATAGCCCTCGTCGGCCAGTTGCTGGTAAGCGAGCACGACCGTGTTGCGTGCGACGCCGAGCTGCTCGGCCATCTCGCGGCTCGAGGGCACCGGCTCGCCGGCCGGCAACTGGCCGTCGAGGATGGCGCCCACCAGCATCTCGCGGATCTGCGCCTGCAGGCTCGCGCTCTCGCGCGCCGAACGCTGCAGCAGCTGTCGCCACATCAGGGCCGCAACCCGCTGCGCCATTCAGCCGCCCTCCGTTCGACTCATCGTTTTCCCTGATGCGCATCCAGCGCTGCACGCACCCGCCCGAGGAGAACACCACCGCGGCACGCGATGTGGCCTCACCGAACGGCGCGAACTGGCACTACTGCCGCGGCCGCTGCACCGACACACTGCGCCCCCCATGCACCGGCCGCCGCACGACATGCGCGGCACGACGCAAAAGACACCGGCTCGGCGAGCGCCCCGCGAGGCAAGGAGACATCGAACCATGAGCATACGGCCAGCGCCGACCGCGCACCACACGCGCCACGCGCATCCGGCGCCCGCACTACGCGCACCCGGCGCACGCACCGCGCCGCCACCGAACGCACCGTCGGCCGGCCTTGAACGGCGTCGAGCAGGCTGCCCATAATGCCCCGCACGCCGGCTGATCGAATCGGCGGCGCCCATCCACGTTCGCAAACACGAGGTTCGACATGAATTCAAATCTCTCCCGTCGCAAGTTCAACGTGGCAGCGGCCCAGGTCGTCGCCGGCTCGGCACTGGGTGCGTCGATGCTGGGCATGGGCGGCGCCCGCGCGCAGGCCAAGAGCGTCACCGTGGGCTACCAGACGATCGTCGGCCCGTTCCCCACGGCGATCGCCAACGGCGACTTCGAAAAGGCCACCGGCGCCAAGATCGACTGGCGCCAATTCACGTCGGCCGGCGACATCTCGGCCGCGCTCGCCTCGGGCGACGTGCCGATCGGCGTGATCGGCTCGACGGGCATCGCGGCCGCGGTCAGCCGCGGCGTCGACGTCGAGCTGTTCTGGATCCTCGACGACATCGGCCAGTCCGAGCAGCTCGTCGCACGCAACGGCTCGGGCATCAAGACGGCGCAGGATCTGGTCGGCAAGAAGGTGGCCGTGCCGTTCGTCTCGACCTCGCACTTCCACCTGCTGGTCGCGCTCGAGCGCATCTGGAAGATCGCGCCGTCCAAGGTGCAGATCCTCAACATGAAGCCGCCCGAGATCGTGGCCGCCTGGACGCGAGGCGACATCGACGCCGCCTACGTCTGGCCGCCCGCGCTCACGACGCTGCTCAAGACCGGCCACACCATCGTCACGTCGGAGGAGGTCGGCCAGAAGAGCGTGCCGACGTTCGACGGCCTGATCGTCGACAAGAAATGGGCCGCTGCGAATCCGCAGTTCATGGCCGCCTTCTGCAAGGTGCTCGCACAGGCCTACGGCAACTACCTCGCCAACAAGGCGGCGTGGACGGCGGACTCGCCGCAGATCAAGGCGATGACCAAACTGGTCGGCGGCGATGCCGCCGACAACGCCGAGGCGATGAAGATGCTGGGCTTTCCCGATGTGCAGGCGCAGATCTCGCCGACCTGGCTGGGCGGCGGCAAGAACGGCAAGGCGGTGCAGGCGCTCACCGCGAGCGCGCAGTTCCTCAAGGAGCAGCGCCAGATCGACAAGATCCCGGCCGACTACAGCGCCTACGTCACCGCCAAGTTCGCCGAGGCCGGCGCGAAGTAGCGCGCGGCATCGATGCGCGGCGTGCCGGCGCGATGGCCGGCACGCTGCCGACTCGAAGCAGGCGCCACCCCCGGCGTCGATCCAAGGGAGCAAGCCACATGGCCGCACAGACCGAAGCCCTGCACGTCGACGGCGTGAGCGTCGTCTTTCCCGGGCGCCAGCCCGGCGAGGAGGTCAAGGCGCTGGACAACATCAACCTCACGATCGGCACCGGCGACTTCGTGGTTGCGCTCGGCGCCTCGGGCTGCGGCAAGACGACGCTGCTCAGCCTGATGGCCGGCTTCCTCTCGCCCACGCGCGGCGAGCTGCGCCTGGGCGAGCGGCGCATCACGGGCCCCGGCTCCGACCGCGGCGTGGTGTTCCAGAAGCACGCGCTGCTGCCGTGGCTCAACGTCATCGACAACACCGAGTTCGGCCTCAGGCTGCAGGGCGTGCCGAAGGCCGAACGCCACGAGATCGCCGCCCGCAATCTGGCGCTGGTGGGCCTGCAGGACTTCCACAAGCACATGATCTACCAGCTCTCGGGCGGCATGCAGCAGCGCGTGGGCATCGCGCGCGCGCTCACCTGCAACCCGGCGACGCTGCTGATGGACGAGCCGATGGCCGCGCTCGACGCGCTCACGCGCGAGACCATCCAGGAGCTGCTGCTCGACGTCTGGAAGAAGACCGGCAAGATGTTCTTCTTCATCACGCACAGCGTCGAGGAGGCGCTGTTCCTGGCCACGCGCGTGATCGTGATGTCGCCGCGCCCCGGGCGCATCACCAACACCTACGATCTGACGTTCAACCGCCGCTTCCTCGAGACACGCGACGCGCGGGCGGTGAAGTCCAGCCCCGAGTTCATCAAGATGCGCGAGATGGTGCTCGGGATCATCTACGGCGACGAGCGCGCCGGCGAACAAGGCAAGGAGGCCGCCCATGTCTAGGCTGCAATGGCTCATTCCGCGCTCGCACGCGGTGGCGCAGGGCGCGGCCGCGGCGCGCGCCGGCGGCCTGTTCGCGACCAAGGCGGCCGCGCCGGGCCAGGTCTACGGCGCGCCGGGCCAGGGCAAGAGCGTCGCCATCAGCGTCGTGACCTCGATCGCGTTGTTCGTCGCCTGGTTCGCGATCACCAACCTGGGGCTGATCAAGCCGCTGTTCCTGCCCACGCCGCAGGCGGTGTGGGGCAAGTTCGTGCTGGCGCTCACCGAAGGCGTGGCGAACTCGACGCTCGCCGAGCACACCTGGATCAGCCTGCAGCGCGTGTTCGGCGCCTTCTTGCTGTCGTGCGTGACCGCGGTCCCGGTCGGCATCCTGATGGGCACCAACCGCTTCGTGCGCGGCGTCTTCGACCCGCCGATCGAGTTCTACCGCCCGCTGCCGCCGCTGGCCTACCTGCCGCTGATGATCATCTGGTTCGGCATCGGCGAGCTGTCGAAGATCCTGCTCATCTACCTCGCGATCTTCGCGCCGATGGCGATCTCGGCGCGCGCCGGCGTGCGCTCGGTGTCGATCGAGCAGATCCACGCCGCCTACGCGATGGGCGCCTCGCGCCTGCAGATCGTCTGGCACGTGATCCTCAAGGCCGCGCTGCCCGAGATCCTCACCGGCATGCGCATCGGCATCGGCTTCGGCTGGACCACGCTGGTGGCCGCGGAGATGGTCGCCGCCACGCGCGGCCTGGGCTTCATGGTGCTCAACGCCGCGCAGTACCTGCAGAGCGACACCGTGATCATGGGCATCATCGTCATCGGCCTGTTCGCGTTCGGCTTCGACCTGCTGATGCGCTACCTCGAGCGGGCGCTGGTGCCCTGGAAGGGCCGCGTGTAGCGCGCCGCGACGGGCCCGGGGGGCGAGCGCGCCAGCGCAGCGCGCACGCCCTCCGCCCCACCCGATGCAGGCTCCGCTGCCGCTGCTGCCGCTGCTCTGGGCCATGGCGGTCGTCGCGGCCGCCGGCGTCGTGCGCGGCTTTGCCGGCTTCGGCTTTTCGGCCGTCACGGTCGCCGGGCTCTCGCTCGTCGTCTCGCCGGTCGAGATCGTTCCGGTGGCCTTCGTCCTGGAAGTGCTCGCCAGCGTGCATCAGGTGCCGGGCAGCTGGCGCGACATCCATGCGCGCTGGCTGGGCTGGCTGGTGCTCGGCAACGCGCTGGCGATCCCGCTCGGCCTGGCGCTGCTCGGCTGGTTGCCCGAAACGCCGCTGCGCCTGCTGATCGGCACGCTGCTGCTGCTGGCCACCGCCGTGCTGCGCTCGGGCGCCACGGCGCATCTGGAGGCGACGCGCAGCGTGCGGCTGGCCACCGGGCTCGCATCCGGGCTGGCCAACGGCGTGGCGGCCATCGGCGGCATCATGGTGGCGGTGCTGCTCAGCGCGACGGCGCTCGAGCCGGCCGCGATGCGCGCGACGCTGATCGCCCTGTTCCTCTTCACCGACCTGTACGCGCTGGCCTGGGCCGCGGGCCTGTCGTGGCTTGCCGACGCGCCGAACGTGCTGCTGGGTGCGGCCACCGCGGCGTGGGTGCTGTGGATGCTGCCGCCGATGCTCGTCGGCATCGCGATCGGCCAGCGCGGCTTCGCCGGCATCTCGCCGGCCTCGTTCCGCCGTCGCGTGCTGGAACTGCTCATCGTCGTCTCGGGATCGACGATCGTCCACGCGCTGCGCGTGCTGGCCGCCTGAGGCCGCACCCGCGGCGTGCATCGGGCGCGCGCGGGCGCCTGTGCAGCGCGCGCGCGTCGGTGCACGCAGGGCGCCATGACGGGCCGATGCAGCCGAGGCGGGCGGGCCACGCTGCGTCTACCCCCGCGATGGCGTAGTGGGGCCTACCCACGAGGGTTATTCGCTGCCGCGTCCGACTGTGGTCCCATCGACGCGGGGCTCGTGCGCGGATGCGTGCGGGCGGGCGTGCGCAGGCGCGCGAGACAGGCGTTGAAGATCTGCATCGTCTCCGACAGTCACGACCGGGCCGACCCGTTGCTGGCCGCGGCGCAGGCGGCAGCGCGCGCCGGGGCCTCGGCGCTCGTCCACTGCGGCGACGTGATCGGCGCCAACACGCTGCGCCCGCTGGACGCACTCGGTGCGCTCGGCATGGCGGTGCATGTCGTGCACGGCAACAACCTGGGCGATGCGCTGGCGCTGGCGCGGATGGCCGAGGCCTCCGGCGGCTGGCTGCACTACCACGGCGGCGAGGCCGAGCTGACGCTCGGCGGGCGGCGCGTCTACGTCACCCACTACCCGCATCAGGCGCAGGGCATGGCCTGCACCGCCGACTACGACCTGGTGTGCTGCGGCCACACGCACGTCGCGGCGCTGGTGCAGCAACCCAACATCCGAGGACAGCGCACATGGCTCGTCAACCCCGGCACGGTGGCCGGCATCGGTGGTCCGCCGACCTGGGTGCTCGGAGATCTCGAGCGCATGAGCTTCGAGACCTGCACGCTGCCCTCGTAGCGGCGGCCGGCCCGGCAAGGAGGACATCGTCATGACGAGCACGGTAGCCAGCAGCCCGACGCTGCTCGTGGTGGGCGGCGGCATCGCCGGCATGACGGCGGCGCTGGAGGCGGCGGAAACGGGGCGCGACGTGATCCTCGTCGAGCGCGAGCCGACGCTGGGCGGGCGCACGGCGCAGCTGTACCGCTACTTCCCGAAGATGTGCCACCCGACCTGCGGGCTCGAGATCAACCTGCGCCGCCTGCGCGCCAACCGCCGCGTGCGCGTGCTCACGATGGCCGAGGTGACGGCGGTGGCAGGCCGCGCCGGCGACTATCGCGTCAGCGTGCGCCAACGCCCGCGCTACGTCAACGAGCGCTGCACGGCCTGCGGCGCGTGCGCGAAGGCGGTCGAGGCCACCATCCCCAACCGCCACAACTACGGCCTCGACCGCATCCCCGCGGCCTACCTGCCGCACGGCCTGGCGCACCCGCCGCGCTACGTGCTCGACCCCTCGATCATCGGCACGCCCGACGCCGAGCGCGCGCGCGCCGCCTGCCCGGTCGGCGCGATCGAGCTCGACATGCAGGAGCAGACCTTCGAGCTCGCCGCCGGCAGCGTGATCTGGGCCACCGGCTGGCGGCCGTACGATGCCGCGCGCATCCAGCCGTACGGCTACGGGCGCTACGCCAACGTCATCACCAGCGTCGAGTTCGAGCGCCTGGCCGACCCCGGCGGGCCGACCGGCGGGCGGCTGCTGCGCCCCTCGGACGGCCAGCCGGCGAAGAACATCGCCTTCGTCCAGTGCGCCGGCTCGCGCGACGAGAACCACCTGCGCCACTGCTCGCGCATCTGCTGCATGGCCTCGCTCAAGCAGACGCAGTACGTGCGCGAGGCCTACCCCGAGGGCGGCGCGAAGTCGACCGTCTACTACATCGACATCCGCGCCATCGACCGCCTGGAGGACTTCTACGCGCGCGTGCAGGCCGACGCAACGGTCGCCTTCGTCAAGAGCAAGGTCGCGCGCATCGCGCTCGACGAGGCCAGCGGCAACCCGATCCTGCACGGCGTGGACACCGAGGGCTACCACCGCTACGCCAACGCGCACGACCTGGTGGTACTCGCGATCGGCATGCAGCCCGAGACCGAGGGCCTGACGCTGCCCGCGGACATCGTGCGCGATTCCAGCGGCTTCCTCGAGGGCAGCGTGAGCGGCGGCCAGTTCGGCGCCGGCGCCGCGGCGGCGCCGCTGGACGTCAACCGCGCCGTGCAGAGCGCCACCGCGGCGGCGCTGCGCGGCATCCAGGTCATCCACCGCAGCAAGGGCGCGGAGGCAACGCATGGCTGAGACCAGGACCGCCGCCTACATCTGCACCGGCTGCGGCATCGGCGCGGCGCTCGATGCCAAGCAGCTGTCCAAGGTGGCCAAGCGCGAAGGCAAGATGGCGCTGGTGCGCGAGCACCCGTTCCTGTGCAGCGACGAGGGCGTGGCCGCGATCCGCGCCGACATCGCCGGCAGCGCCGACGAAGCCGCCGTCACGCACGTGATGCTGGCCGCGTGCTCGCGGCGCATGAAGACCGAGGCCTTCCACTTCCCCGAGGTCGCGCTGGCGCGCGCCAACCTGCGCGAAGGCGTGCTGTGGATGGTGGCCGAAGGCCAGGCGCACGACGAGGTGCGCCAGGAGATGGCCGACGACTACGTGCGCATGGGCTGCGCCGAGCTGAAGCGCCTGAAGGTGCCCGCCGGCAGCCCGAACCGCGGCGACGCGCGCCGCATCCTGGTGGTGGGCGGCGGCGTGAGCGGCCTCACCGCGGCGCTGGAGTCGGCCGACGCCGGCTACGACGTGCTGCTGGTCGAGCGCGCGGCCGCGCTCGGCGGCTGGGCCGCGCGGCTGTGGAAGCGCACGCCCTCGCGCGAGCCCTATGGCGAGCCGGTGGACACCGGCATCGGCGCGCTCGTCGAGCGCGCGCGCGCGCACCCGCGCATCGAGGTCATGCTGGGCGCGCACCTCGTGCAGACCGCGGGCGCGCCCGGGCGCTTCCAGGTGCGCATCGAACGCGACGACGGCAGCACGAGCGAGGCCACCTGCGGCGCCATCGTGCAGGCCAGCGGCTTCACGACCTACGACATCGCGAAGCTGCCCGAGCTCGGCGGCGGCATCCACCCGCACGTCGTCGACCAGGCCGGCTTCGAGGCGCTGGCGCGCGCCGCCGACGGCAAGCCGATTCGCCGCGCCGACGGCCGCGCGGTGCAGAGCGTCGTCTTCGTCCAGTGCGCCGGCCAGCGCGACAGCAGCGGCAAGCACCTGCCCTACTGCTCGGGCCACTGCTGCGGCACCAGCATCAAGCAGGCGATGTACGTCAAGGACGCCGACCCCGAGGCGAGCGCGATGGTGCTGTACACCGACCTGCGCACGCCGGGCATGGGCGAGGACTTCTACCGCAGCGCGCAGGACAAGGGCATCACCTTCACCAAGGGCGTGGCGCACGGCGTCGAGCCCGCCGGCGACGGCGCGCGCGTGCGCCTGCGCGACCTCATCCTCGACGAGGACGCGGTCGCCGAGGCCGACCTCGTCGTGCTCGCCACCGGCCAGGTCGCCAACGCCGGCGTCGACCTCGACGAGTGGGCCGCCACCGTGACCGAGGTCGAGAAGGGCGACGCCGCAGCGGCCGAGAAGAAGAGTGCCCTCGCGAAGATCTCGGTGCTCAACCTCGACTACCGGCAGGGCCCCGACCTGCCGCAGCTCAGGTACGGCTTCGCCGACTCGCACTTCATCTGCTTTCCGTACGAGACGCGGCGCACCGGCATCTACGCCGCCGGGCCGGCACGCCGGCCGATGGACATCGGCCAGGCCGTCGAGGACGCCGCCGGCGCCGCGATGAAGGCGATCCAGGCGGTGGAAAACGCCGCGCTCGGCCGCGCCGCGCACCCGCGCAGCGGCGACCTGAGCTATCCGATCGTGCGCCTGGAAGGCTGCACGCAGTGCAAGCGCTGCACGGTGGAGTGCCCGTTCGGCGCCATCGACGAGGACGAGCGGCGCTACCCCGTCTTCAACGAGAGCCGCTGCCGGCGCTGCGGCACCTGCATGGGCGCCTGCCCGGTGCGCGTGATCTCGTTCGAGAACTACTCGGTGGACAGCGTGGGCGCGCAGATCAAGTCCGTCGACATGCCCGACGAGGACAGCGGCAAGCCGCGCATCCTCATCCTCGCCTGCGAGAACGACGCCTACCCGGCGCTGGACATGGCGGCGCTGCAGCGGCGCACGGTGTCGGCCTTCGTGCGCGTGATCCCGGTGCGCTGCCTGGGCTCGGTGAACACGATCTGGGTCACCGACGCGCTCAACGGCGGCTGGGACGGCGTGATGATGCTCGGCTGCAAGAAGGGCGACGACTACCAGTGCCACTTCGTCAGGGGCTCCGAGATGGCCTACTACCGCATGAGCAAGGTCGACGACACCTTGAAGCAGCTCGGCCTCGAGAGCGAGCGCGTCGTCAACCACGAGGTCGCGATCACCGACATCGAGCGCCTGCCCCGGTTGATCAACGACTACGTGGCGCAGATCACCGCCATCGGCATGAGCCCGATGAAGGGCTTTGCCTGAGGAGCCGGCGATGGACGCGCAGACGCCGACGAACCCGGGCCTCCGCCCCTACCGGCCCGACTTCCTGCGCGAGGTCGAGCGCGAGGTCGAGGGCGGCGACATGGTCAAGATGTGCATGCAGTGCGGCGTCTGCGCGGGCTCGTGCCCGTTCGGCCCGCACTGGGAGCACTCGCCGCAAAAGCTCTTCATGATGATCCGCGCCGGCCAGCGCGACGCGGTGCTCGCGACCGACTCGATGTGGATGTGCACCAGTTGCTACAACTGCGTCGTGCGCTGCCCGCGCAAGCTGCCGATCACCACCATCATGCACGGGCTGGCGAGCTACGCGCAGCGCCTGGGGCTGGCGCCGAAGATGCAGCCCACGCGCGACCTGTCGCTCGCCTTCTATCGCAACTTTCGCAAGGGCGGGCGCCTCAACGAAGTGAAGTTCACGCTGTGGGTCTACTTCCACGACGGCCTGCGGGCCGGCGTGAAGAAGGCGTGGGCGATGCGCGGCATCGGCCTGGGCATGCTCAAGGCGGGCCGGCTCAACCCGTTCGAGATGTTCGGCGGCCACCGCTGCAAGGACACCAAGGGCATCGCGGCGATGCTCGCCAAGGTGCAGCAGATCGAGCAGCGCGAGCAGGCCCGCAGGGAAGAGGCGCGGCAAGGCGCCGCGCACTGAAGCGCGCGCACGCCGCAGGAGACCCAAGCGATGGCAAAGAAGGAATACGCGTTCTACCCGGGCTGCTCGTCACAGTACCGCGCGTCGGCGGCCAACTACCTGGTGTCGACGAACGCGATGTGCAAGGCGCTCGACATCCAGCTCACCGAGATCCCCGACTGGAACTGCTGCGGCGCCTCGATCAGCTACACCGGCGCCAGCGAGCTCACGCGCCACGTGCTCAACGCGCGCAACATCGCGCTGGCCGAGAAGAACATGCCGGGGCGCGACGTCGTCGCCACCTGCGCCGCGTGCTGGCTCAACGCGCGCGAGAGCAAGGAAAAGCTCGACGTCGATCGCGACTTCCTCGCCAACGCCAACGAGGCGCTGAAGGAGGCCGGGCTGCAGTACCAGGGCAAGGCCGGCGTCAAGCACATGGTCGAGGTGCTGATCGAGGACTTCGGCTACGAGCAGCTCGGCGCGCCGGTCGTCAAGCCGCTCGAGGGCCTGAAGTTCGCCGGCTACGTCGGCTGCCAGACCAACCGCCCGTTCGGCATCGCCGGCGAGAGCTTCGAGAACCCGGTCTACCTCGACAAGCTGGTCCAGACGGTGGGCGGCGAGGCCATCGAGGCGTACGACCAGAAGGTCACCTGCTGCGGCGGCGCGCTCGCCTTCTCCGAGCCCGACAAGAGCCAGAAGCAGATCCGCGACATCGTCGAGTCGGCCTACGACCACGGCGCCGACATGATCGTCACGCCCTGCCCGCTGTGCCAGACCAACGTCGAGGTCTACCAGGCCGAGATCAACCGCAAGCAAGGCACCAGGCTGGCGATGCCCGTCACCTACTACAGCCAGCTGATGACGGTGGCCTACGGGGGCACGCTGAAGGAGGCAGGGCTCGACGGGCACGTCATCCAGCCCACCAAGCTGCAGGCGCTGGCGCAGAAGAAGCCGTAGGCCGGCCCGGCGGCGACAGGGGCCCCGGCGGTCCTTCTTCGGCCGTTCAGTGCGGCAGCTCGCAGGCGCCTTCTTCGTCCTGCGCCTGCGGGCGCGGCGGGTGGAAGTGCACCAGCGGCACCTGCAGCGGCCCGGTCCGACCGAGCCCGCCGTCTGCCAGCCAGGCGCGCGTCTGCGTGGCCGCGCGCTCGATCAGCTCGGCGGTGTGCGAGAAGTCGAACGCGGCCACGCGCAGCGGGCACAGCGGCGGCACGACGGTGATGGTCGCCGCAGACGAGTACTCGGCCACGTCACGGTCGAGCTGACGCATGCTGAGCAGCGCCAGCACGTGCAGCGCCAGCGCCGTCATGCCCTTGGGCGGCTCGCGCAGCGCGCAAGGGGTGCCCGTCGGCAGCACCACGATGCGCCCGGCGCCGAGTTGCACCGCACTCGCAATCGGCGTGTTGCTGCTGACGCCGGCATCGATCAGCGAGCGCCCGCCGATCGTCACCTGCGGGAACACGAGCGGAATCGCGGCGCTGGCCAGCAGGGCGTCGTCGATGTCACCGGAGGACAGCAACACCTCGTCGCCGCTCATCACGTCGGTGGCAGCGATGTGCAGCGCAATGCGCGTGTCCTCGATGCGGCGGATGCCGAGCGCATGCTGCACGACCCTGCGCAGGCTGTCGGCCTTGGTGAGGTAGTCGCGGCGCCCGAGCAGGGCCTCGAGCGCGTTGGGCACCGAAAGCGGGAACACGTCGCTGCGGCGCAGGCCGCGCCACAACGCCGCCAGCCGGGCGACACCGTCGGGCGCGGGGTGCAGCGCGTAGAAGGCGCCGTTGAGGGCGCCGACCGAAGCGCCGATGACCATGTCGGCCGCGAAGTCGGTCTCGGCCAGCGCCTGCAGCATGCCCACCTGCACGGCACCCAGGCTGCCGCCCCCGCTCAGCACCAGCGCCGTGCGCGCTTGCGTCATGTCACGTCTTTCCTGCTCGTCGACGAGGGCATCGTACGGCAGGGGACCAGGGCGCGCCGGCATGCGCCGGCATGGGCGAGCGGCAGATCAGTTCATGTAGGCCCGCGCCTCGGGGCCCGGATCGGGCAGGCCGGCGATGCGCCACAGGCTGCAGCAACTGCGGAACAGTCGGTGCGCGTCGTGCGGGTCGACGCCCGCCGCGCGGCACACGAGGCGCATGACCGGCAGCGCGCCGAGCCGGAAGTAGCGCTCGCGCACGATGTCGATCACCTGCCAGTGCTTGGGTGTCAGCGCGCTCACGCCCTCGACGAGCGCGATCTGACAGGCCAGCACGGTCGTCCAGGCCGAGGGATCGACGAGGAAGCCCTCGTCGTCGAAGGCAATGGGCGCCAGCGGGCGCGCGAGCGCGGGCGCCGCGGGCACGGTGCTCGGGTGGACAGCTTGTCGTTCGGCGATCATGGTTCGGGCGTGCGGGGTTCGTCACGGGTCGAGGCGCCCATGGTGGCGCGGGCAGGCCGCGAATGGAAATGGTCAGTTTCCATTTGCTCATGACCGCCGGTGATGAAGCGCTCTGCCTGCCTGGCCGGCATATGGATATGACGAACGAATCGTTGATGCCGCGCGGCCGGTGGCGACAATGCACGCCCCGTCCGGCGCCACGACGATGAAACACCTGCACCCCAAACAAGCCCACGAGATCGTGACGGCGAGCCCGAACACGCTGCTCATCGACTGCCGCACCGAGTTCGAGTTCTTCTACGTCGGACACGCGGTGGGCTCGATCAACATCGAGTGGCACACGGTGCCCGATTTCGAGATCAACCCGCGCTTCGCCGAGCAGGTGCTGCGCATGGCCGGGCGCAAGGAGCGCCAGATCATCCTCATCTGCCGCAGCGGCAAGCGCTCGGTCGACGCCGGGCTCGAACTCGAGAAGCACGGCTTCACCGACGTCAGCAACGTCCTCGAAGGCTTCGAAGGCGAACTCGACGCCGAGCACCATCGCAGCACACTCGGCGGCTGGCGCAAGCACGGCCTGCCGTGGCGGCAGGTGTAGCGCGCGGTCCCAGCGCCCTGGCGCCCCGGGCGATCAGCGCCGCATCGGCGCGCTCTGGCACGCGGTGCGCTCCCGATGCGCCGTGACGCTCGGCGCACTCCGGTGCGCTGCCACGTTCAGCGCGGCGGTGCCTTGACCGCGCTGCCGCGCACCTGCTCGACGGGATAGCGCAGTGCATTGGCGGCAAGCTTGCTTGCCAGCGCCTCGTTCAGATCCACGCCCAGCACGTCGGCCAGGCGCACGAAGTAGATCAGCACGTCGGCCAGTTCGTCGCGCACGGCGCGCGCGCTCTCGGGCCGGCGGGCGACCTCGCGCGACGCGTCTTCGCCGAGCCACTGGAAGATCTCGAGCAACTCGCCCACCTCGCCGGCCAGCGCCATCGCGAGGTTCTTCGGCGAGTGAAAACGCTGCCAGCCGCGCTCGCTCGCGAAGCGCGCCACCGCGGCCTGCAGCGCGCCGACGTCGACGAGCGGCGGCGCGTCCGGTTCAGAGATCGACAAAGGCGCCGCCCTCGTCGTCTTCGCGCGCCAGCCGCTCGGCGGCCTCACGCTCGAGGCGCGCGCGCTGCTCGGCCACGCGCGCGCGCCGCTGCCCGACGCCCTCGCTGCGCAGCGCGATCGTCGTCTCGCCGAACAGCACCTGGGCGAGGAAGCGCCAGCCGAACCGAAGCAACGCGAGGTCGTCTTCGAGCGCCTCGCGCAGCGCCTCGGGCGGCAGGTCGAACAGGGCGCCGAACGCATCGCTGGCGACGAAACTGCGGAAGCGGTCGACGTCGTAGCTGGCCATGAAGAAGAGTTCGAGACTGCGCCGGCTCGGCTTGCCGATCGTCGGCCCCGAGCTCTTCTTCTTCAGGATCAGCTGTCGCCAGCCGCGCGCCGCCTCGTCGAAGGGCACCACGCCCTGCTCGCCACGGTACTCGTCGATCGTCTGCGTGCGCGGCTCGGCGTGGCCCAGGCAGTGGTCCTCGCGCACGACGGCGTAGGCCTGGCGATCGAACGCCTCGCCCTGCCGGCGCATCGCCAGCAGCGCCACCGGGTAGTAGCGGCAGGCGGTCGGGCGGTCGGCGTAGACGGCGCAGCCTTCGGGCGTCATGAAGCGGCAGGCGGTGCCGCCTTGCACCGGCTTGAGCTTGACGCCGGCAAGGCCGTCCTTCTCCATCTCGTACGGCACGGTGTACTCGCGCAGGAACTCCCACGAAGCGAGGTTCAGCCGCTGCTTCAACCGCACCACGTCCACCGGCGTCAGCGCGATGTCGATGTTGCTGCAGCAGGCGTTCCAGCATGCGATGCCCTTGCGGCAGCGAAAACGCAGCGCTGCGCTGCCTTCGAGGGCGGTGGGGACGACCGGGCTGGCCGGCGCAGGCGCTTCGTTCATCGGCGCATTGTCGCGGCCCGACCTGCTCGCGCCGGGCCGAGCGGCGGCCGTGTGGGCATCGCCGCTTGCCGCGTGCTCACTGCGCACGCCGGATCGTCATCGCGCCGCGGATCTCGCCGGCGCGGTAGCCGGTGCCGCGGTCTTCGGGGTACAGCTCGTGCAGCCGTTCGGCGACGCCCGGCCCCAGCTGCGCGGCAGCGCCGTGGCATTGCGTGCAGATCGCCTGTACCGGCAGCGCGCGCATGTAGCGCTGCACGGCGCGGCCTTCCTCCTGGACGAGTTCGGCCTTCTCCAGCGTCGCCGGCGATTCGCCCGCGGCGGCGCGACGGTCGAAGTCCTCCAGCGCCGCGCGCTCCCAGGCGTCGGGCACCGCCTTCGGGTTGCGCTGGCGCAGGCTGACGCGGCGAACCTGCCAGCCGGTCTCGACCGACGCGGCCTGCGCCAGTTCGGGTGCGCGCTCGCGGCACACGGTGACCGCCGAGGCGGCGCCGCCCTTGTCGATCTCGGCCGTGAGCACCGCCAGGAGCTTCGGCGGCACCGACATCGCCACCTTGCGCGCCTCGCCGACCCACGCCCCTTCCTGCGCCTGCGCCTGCGCAGGCTGTGGCGCAGCCGCCGCGCAGGCGAGCACAGCGCCGGCGATGAAGGCCGCCCGACGGCGCCCGCCGCGCCCGGCGCAATTCAGCCCGGCCATCACGGCCACCTCGCGCATCAGTGCGCCGCCGGCTTGAACAGCTTGCTCTTGTCCACCAGGTCGACGTGCCTGCGCTTGAAGCAGGTCCACTGCCGGGCGTTCTTGTCGTACACCGAGTTGACGAAGACGTGCCAGTTCTGCTCGTCGACGAAGTTCTTGTCGGTGCGGTAATAGAAGCCCGGGTAGCGCGATTCCTCGCGGAACTGGATGTGCTTCATGTGCGCCTCGGCGGTGAGGATGCGGTGGTAGTTCTCCCAGGCGCGCAGCAGCTCGTGCAGGTCCTTGGCGCGCATCTTGGCCGCGTCTTCCTTGAGCAGCTCGAGCTTCTCCTCGGCCACCTCGAGCATCACGTCGTTGGTGTTGTAGTAGGTGGCCACGCCCGCGACGTACTCGTCCATGATCTTCTGCAGCCGGAACTGCGCCATCTTGGGCGTGATGTAGTGCGGGTTGATGTCGATCGCGGTCGTGTAGTCCTTGTGCTCGAGGAAGGTGCGCACGGGCTTGTAGATCTGCTCGGCGAGCACGGCCGGGTCGGTGTCGAGCTCGGGCGTGTGGCCGGCGTGGTCGAGCGCGAACTTGATCATCGCCTTGGCCGCGATGCGGCCTTCGGCGTGCGAGCCCGAGCTGAACTTGTGGCCCGAGGCGCCGACGCCGTCGCCGGCCGTGAACAGGCCCTTGACGGTGGTCATCGAGCGGTAGCCCCAGTTCCAGCCGCGCGGCAGGTGTGCCGGCACGCCGTCGAGCTCGCCCTCGGAGGCATCGGGCGCGCCCAGGTCGGTCGGCCCCGAGACCCAGATGCCGCAGCACCCCGAGTGCGAGCCCAGCAGGTACGGCTCGGTGGGCATCAGCTCGCTCATCTTCTTCTCGGGCTCGATGTTCTCGCCGACCCAGATGCCGCACTGGCCGATGCACATGTCGAGGAAGTCCTCCCAGGCCTCGGCCTCGAGGTGCTTGACCTCCTTCGGCGACAGCGTCTCGCGCAGCTTGCCCAGCGCCGTGACGGTGTCCATGTAGATCGGGCCGCGCCCTTCCTTCATCTCCTTGAGCATGAGGTGGTTGCGCAGGCACGACGCCGGCACCGCCGCCTGGCCGTAGGGCGGGTACTGGTCGAGCAGCTCCTTGTTCTTGACCATGTAGTCCTCGCCGTAGGCGTTGACGGCCTTGGCCTTGAACAGCAGGAACCAGGCGCCGACCGGGCCGTAGCCGTCCTTGAAGCGCGCCGGCACGAAGCGGTTCTCCATCATCGTGAGCTCGGCGCCGGCCTCGGCGGCCATGGCGTAGGTGCTGCCGGCGTTCCACACCGGGTACCAGGCGCGGCCCGTGCCCTCGCCCACCGAGCGCGGGCGAAACAGGTTGACGCAGCCGCCGGCGGCCAGCAGCACGGCCTTGGCCTTGTAGACGTAGATGCGGTTGTCGCGCACCGAGAAGCCCACCGCGCCGGCGATGCGCGACGGGTCGTTCTTGTCGTTGACGAGCTTGACGATGAACACGCGCTCCTGGATGCGGTCCAGGCCGAGCGCCTTCTTCGCCGCCTCGGCCACGATCCACTTGTACGACTCGCCGTTGATCATGATCTGCCACTTGCCCGAGCGCACCGGCTTGCCGCCGTCCTTGAGCGCGGGCAGACCCTCCTTTTGCGATTCGGCGCCGTCGTGTCGCACGCCGTCGTCGTCGGTCTTCCAGATCGGCAGGCCCCACTCCTCGAACAGGTGCACCGACTCGTCGACGTGGCGGCCGAGGTCGTAGGCGAGGTCGTCGCGCGTGATGCCCATCAGGTCGTTGCTGACCATGCGCGCGTAGTCGGCCGGGTCCTGCTCGGGGCCGATGTAGGTGTTGATCGCCGACAGGCCCTGCGCGACCGCGCCCGAGCGGTCCATCGCGGCCTTGTCGACGAGCTTGATCTTGAGCTCCTTGCCGGTCTCGGCCTTCACGGCCTCGGCCCAGCGCATCGCCTCGTAGGCGGCGCCGCAGCAGGCCATGCCGCCGCCGATCAGCAGGATGTCCAGTTCTTCCTGGACGACTTCGGGGTTCTCGAACGTGGCCATGTTCAGTTCCTGTGGATTCGTTGGACGGTGATGCTCACTTCTTCACGCGCAGCAGCTCGCCGTCGCGCCCGGCGCGCCAGCCGCCGCTGGGCGTGAAGTAGCCGGGCTTGTCGATGTCGGCCAGCTTGGGCATGTTCTTGCCGGCGTAGGGCTGGATCGAGCCCTCTTCCGTCGTGCGGGTCGGGAACTTGAAGCGCTTCAGGGTGCCGTTCCTGAACTTGATCGTCCACATGATCGAGTCCGAGCCGCGCAGCGGCTGCACCGAGCCGCCCAGCGGCACGATGTCGGCGTAGTGGCGCACCTCGATCGCGTTCTGCGGGCAGATCTTGACGCACGAGTAGCACTCCCAGCACTGCTCGGGCTCCTGGTTGTAGGCGCGCATCGGGTGGCCGGTGACCGAGCCGTCCTTGTCGAGCATCATCAGGTCGTGCGGGCAGATGTACATGCAGGCGGTCTTGTCCTGGCCTTTGCAGCCGTCGCACTTGTCGGTACGTACGTAGGTGGGCATCGTGTGTCTCCAGGGTGGCGGGAGGGGTCGGGGCCGCTCGGGGTGCGGCGGCGCTAGCGTGGCGGTGCACCGGCGGCGTAATGGGCGCGCAGGATCTCGAGCACCTCGGGGCGGCTGAATTCGGCCGGCACGCTGTGGCCTTCGGAGAGCCACTTGCGCAACTGCGTGCCGCTCACCTGCAGGCGCTCGGCGTCGCCGTGCGGGCAGGTGCGTGCCGAGGCCATGCCGCCGCAGCGATGGCACCAGAACGAGACGTCGATCCTCAGCGGCCGGATCTGCAGCGCCCCCTCGGGGATCTGGTCGAAGATGCGGTGCGCGTCGAACGGGCCGTAGTAGCTGCCCACGCCCGCGTGGTCGCGGCCGACGACCAGGTGCGAGCAGCCGTAGTTCTGCCTGAACAGCGCATGCAGCAGCGCCTCGCGCGGCCCGGCGTAGCGCATGTCCAGCGGATAGCCGGCCTGCACGATCGTCGAGGGCACGAAGTAGTTCTTCGCCAGCGCAGCGATGGCGCGCGTGCGCACCTCGGCCGGGATGTCGCCCGGCTTGAGCGCACCGAGCAGCGAGTGCACCAGCAGGCCGTCGCAGACCTCGATCGCGATCTTGGCCAGGTACTCGTGCGAACGGTGCATCGGGTTGCGCGTCTGGAACGCGGCCACGCGCCGCCAGCCGCGCGCGCGGAACAGCGCGCGCGTCTGTTCGGGCGTCATGTACAGCGCGCCGTACTTCTCGGGGAATCCGCCCTGCGAGAGGATCTTCAGCGGGCCGGCGAGGTTCACGTCGCCTTGCTCCATCACCATCTTCACGCCCGGGTGCGCGAGTTCGGTGGTGCGAAACACCGCCGCGCACTCGCGCGCCTTGTCGATCGGGTACTTCTCGCTCACGCGCATCGTCGCCAGCGGCGCGCCGTCGTCCGGGTCGAGCAGCGCGACCTCGTCGCCGACGCCGATCGACGCGGCCTGCGCGGCATCGGCCGACAGCGTGATCGGGATCGGCCAGAACAGGCCGCTTGCCAGCCGCATGTCGTCGCAGGCGCCGCGCCAGTCGGCATGCGTCATGAAGCCGTCCAGCGGCGTGAAGCCGCCGATGCCGAGCATCAGGATGTCGCCGCGCTCGCGCGAGCTCACGCGCAAGGCGGGCAGCGAGGCCGCACGCCGGCGCTCCGCGGCGAGCGCCTCGCCTTCGAGCAGCAGCGGGCGCAGCCGGTCGCTTCCGTGCGGATCGACGAGACCGCCCATCGCTGCGTGCCCTCCGTGCGGCTGGCGGTGCCCGGGTGCCGCGCACCGAGCCTCGACCACCTTGCAAGATCCGGTCCGAGGCCACCACCCCGGGGGAATCCCCGGCGCGGCCGCGGGGCTGGCGCACCCCCATGCGCACCTTCATGTGCACACGCGCGGACGAGGCCGATCGTAGGCATCCGCGTGCACGAGTAAAAACGGACAATACTGGTCACGATGTCCGGAAAAATCGATCAGCGCAAGGACCATGCGCTGGCGCCGCGCCTGCGCCTGAGCCTGCGCCAGCTGGAGGTCTTCGTCGCCACCGCGCGCGCCGGCTCCACGCGCGCTGCCGCCGACCGCGTGGCACGCTCGCAGTCCGCCGCCAGCGCGGCGCTGGCCGAACTCGAGGGCACGCTGGGCGTGCAGTTGTTCGATCGCATCGGGCGCCGTCTGGCGCTCAACGAGAACGGCCGCGCGCTGCTGCCCAAGGCAGCGGCGCTGCTCGACCGCGCGCTCGAGCTCGAGCGGCTGCTCACGCCCGAGCGGCCGGTGCCGCTGCACCTGGCGGCCAGCCTCACGATCGGCGAGTACCTGCTGCCGGCGCTGCTGGCGCGCTGGAAGCTCGCCCACCCGGCGCAGCCGGTGCAGCTGATGATCGGCAACACGCGCGAGGTGATCGAGGCCGTGGCCGGCCTCGACGCCGACGTCGGCTTCATCGAGGGCACGCAGACGCATCCGCGCCTCGCCGTGCGGCCGTGGCTGACCGACGAGCTGGTCGTCGTCGCCGCGCCCGAGCACCCGCTGGTCGGCCGTCCGGTCGCGCTGCGCGAGTTGCGCGCCGCATCGTGGGCGTTGCGCGAGCCCGGCTCGGGCACGCGCGAAGCGGCCGAGCTGTGGCTGCTCGAGCGCGTCGGCTCGCTCAACATCGAGTTCGAACTGAGCAGCCCCGAGGCGATCAAGCGCCTGGTGGCCGCCGGCGCTGCGCTCGGATGCCTGGCGCGCGAGGTCGTCGCGCAGGAGCTGGCGCAGGGGACGCTGGTCGAACTGCGTACCAGCCTGCCGCGCGCGCTGCGGCGCCTGTCGATCGTGCTGCACCGCGACAAGCACGTCGGGCGCGACACCGCGGAGTTCATCCGCCACTGCGGCCAGCTGCGCAGCGCCGGCCGCGGCACCGCCTTGTTGACGGCACGCAGGCACGCTGCACGACCATGAATCCCTGCACATGCCGCCGCCACTGCGCGCGGGCGTGCCGCGGAGCGCTGGCCGCGCGACGGCCGCCCGCATGGCCCATGAGGCCATCGCCGCGCACGCTTGCGCCCTGCGCGTGCAGAATCGGGCCCGGGCACGTGTGCGGCGGTTGCCCGTCGGGTCGTGACATCACGCCCGTCGAGCGAGCCGGATGCGCAGACACCCCTTGAGCGAGATGTCCGTGATCGAGCTGTCCCCGTCGACCCCGAGCGCCAGCGGCAGCGCCGCGCTGCCGGCGATGGCGCCCGCGGGGCTGCTGGCCGAAATCACGGCCGGCCTGGCCTCGGGCAACGATCTGAATGAACTGCTCGCGCGCTTCCTGTCGCCCGTGGTGACGCTGGCCGGCGCCGCGGCCGGTGCGGTGCGCGTGCTCGACGATGCCGGCCAGCGCATGCACCTGGTGGCCAGCCAGGGGCTGCCCGAACCGGTGCTCGAGGCCGAACGCGCGGTCGAGGGCGATTGCGGCGCCTGCGGCTCGGCGCTGCAGGCACGCCGGCCGGCCTGGGGCCACGACCTGAGTGCGTGCGCGCGGCGCAGCGACAGCGCCTACTTCGGCAGCGGCTGCCGTCGCATCCTCGCCGTGCCGCTGTCGCATCGCGGGCGGCTGCTCGGCATCTACAACCTCTTCTACGGCAGCACGTCGGAGCCGTCGCCGCAGGTGCTGGCGCTGCTCGAGACGGTGGGCGCGCTGCTCGGGCTCGCGCTCGAGAACGCGCGCCTGGAGCGCGCCAACCTGCGTGCTGCGCTCGCCGACGAGCGCCAGGCCATCGCCGCCGACGTGCACGACTCGATCGGCCAGTCGCTCGCCTACGTCAAGATGCGCCTGCCGCTGCTGCAAGACGCGATCCGCGGCTGCGACCAGGCCCGCGCCGAGAGCTACTTCGACGACGTGCGCGGCGCCGTGCGCGAGGCGCACGCCAGCCTGCGCGCGCTGCTCACGCACATGCGCGCACCGATGCCGGCGCGCGGGCTGGCACACGCGCTGGCGGCCAGCGCCGAGGCGTTTCGCGCGCGCGGCGGCGCCAAGCTCGAGATGGCCCACATGCTCTCGGAGTTGTCGCTTGCGCCGGCGCAGGAGGAACAGGTCTACCGCATCGTCCAGGAGGCGCTGGGCAACATCGCGCGCCACGCGCGCGCGCGCCACGCCTGGGTGCACGTCGAGCGCGACGGCCCCACGCTCGAGGTGCGCGTCGAGGACGACGGCAGCGGCCTGCGCACGCCGGCCGACGACGACGGCTCGCACTACGGCGTGTCGATCATGCGCGAGCGCGCGCGCCGGCTCGGCGGCACGCTCGAGCTCGGGCCGCGCGCGGGCCGCGGCACCTGCGTGCGGCTGCGCTTTCCGCTCGCGGCGGCCTCGGGCAGCGCCGGCACGCTGGCTGCAGGAGCCGCCGCATGAACGTCGGCGCGCCGTTGCCCGGCGCGCGCTCGACCGCGGCCGCCGGCACCGAAGCCGCCGCGCCCCCCGCGCCGCGGCTGATGCTCGTCGACGACCATTCGCTGTGCCGCACCGGCCTCACCGACCTGCTGCGCCAGCGCGCCGGCATGGACGTGGTGGCGGCGCTGTCCGATCCCGAGCAGGTGATCGCCGCGCTGCGCGAAAAGCGTCCCGACCTGCTCGTGCTCGACCTGCGCATGCCGGCGATGGACGGACTCACGCTGCTGCAGCGCATCCGCGCCGAGGGGCTCGACACGCCGACCGTGATCCTGACGATGAGCGACTCCGAGGCCGACTTCGCCGCCGCTCTGCGCGCCGGCGTGCGCGGCTATCTGCTCAAGGACATGGAGCCCGAGGACGTGATCGCCGCCATCGGCAACGCGGCGCGCGGCGAACTCGTGGTGGCGCCGGCGATGACGCCCAAGCTGGCGCAACTGCTGCAGTCGGGCCCCGGTGCGCGCAACCGCGGCGACCTGCTGGCCTCGCTCACCGAGCGCGAGCGCCAGATCCTCGAGCACCTGGCGCGCGGCGAGAGCAACAAGACCATCGCGCGCGCGCTCGACATCAGCCACGACACCGTCAAGCTGCACGTGCGCCACATCCTCGCCAAGCTCAACCTGAGCTCGCGCGTCGAGGCGGCGGTGTTCGCGGTCGAGGCGCGCGTCACGGGCATGCGCTAGCGCGCGACGCGCGGCACGGGCAGGCGCCGGCGCGCGTGCGCGGCCCGTCATCGCAGCGGCGCCACCTCGGCATGCACACGCGGTGCACTGGCGAACCATGCCAGCTCGTCGCGCAGCCGCACGACCTCGCCGACGATGGTCAGGCACGGCGCCGTGAGCGCCGCGTCGGCCACCAACGCCGGCAGCGTGCCGAGCGTGCCGGCCACGACGCGCTGCTGCGCCAGCGTGCCGCTGCCGATCACTGCGGCAGGCCAGTCGGCGCCCAGGCCGTGCGCGGCGAGCTGCGCGCAGATCGTCGGCAGGCCCGCCAGGCCCATGTAGATCACCACCGTCTGGCGCGGTCGGGCCAGCGCCGGCCAGTCGAGGTTGCAGCTGCCGTCCTTCAGGTGCCCGGTGACGAAGGTGCAGCTCTGCGCGCAATCGCGGTGAGTAAGCGGGATGCCGGCGTAGGCGGTGACACCGCAGGCCGCCGTGATGCCGGGCACCACCTCGAAGCGCACACCGGCGGCGGCCAGCGCCTGCAGCTCCTCGCCGCCACGGCCGAACACGAACGGGTCGCCGCCCTTGAGCCGCACCACCGTGCGGCCCTCGCGCGCCAGCGCAACCAGCAGCGTGTTGATCTGCGGCTGCGGCACGCGGTGATCGGCGCGCTGCTTGCCGACGTAGACGCGCTCGGCCTGCGCGCCGACGAGCGCGAGCACGCCGGCGCCGACGAGATGGTCGTAGACGACGACGTCGGCGCGCTCGAGCAGGCGCGCCGCACGCAGCGTCAGCAACTCGGGGTCGCCCGGCCCGGCGCCCACGAGGTGCACGATGCCGCGCGCGCCGTCGCGCCCGCCATCCCCCTCGCCCGGCTGCATCATCGCGGCCAGGTCGACGAACGAGTTCATGGCATCGCCTCGGGCTGTTCGCCGCATCCGCTGCCCTGGCCCGCATCGCGGCCATCGGCACCCGATTGCGGCCTGAAGACGAAGTCGTAGCGTCCGCGCTCGACCTCGATGCAGTCGAGCACGGTCCGCAACAGATGCGGCCGGCTGCTGGCACCCAGGAGCACGGTCAGCTCCTGCAGCCGGACGGCCTGGTCGTTCTCGCGCTCTTCGTCGAATCCCATGCCGAACTGGATGCTGCCGTCGGCGCGTTCGCGCGCGGCAATGCGCAGCGCCATGCCGTGGGCCTCGCTGCGCGCGACGGCCGCCTGCAACTCGGCCAGCGCCCTGGGCGTGATGCTGAACATCTCGCGGCTCCTCGTGCTCAGTGCTCGCCCTTCGTGCGCAGCAGGCCGGCGAGGCGGTTGCCCTGCTTCTGCGGCCCGCCGATCGGGAACAACTCGTGCAGCGCGTGGTTGCTGGCGCGCTCGGGGCCCCAGACCTTGCCGAAGTGGCGGATCATCACGCGCACCTGCGGCTGCACGCCGTGCTCGTGCCAGTGGTTGCGCAGGAAGCGCAGCACCTCCCAGTGCGCCGGCGTGAGCTCGAGCCCCTCTTCGTGCGCCAGCGCCGTCGCGAAGGCCTCGGACCAATCGTGCAGGTCGACCAGGTAGCCCTCCTTGTCGGTGGCGATCGGACGCCCTTCGACCATCACGGTGCGCACGGACTTCGGTGATGACATGCGGCACAGCTCCTCAGGCAGCCAACGTGACCCCCCGCGTGCGCTCGGCGCGCGCGCGGCGGGCGAAATCGACGAAGCGCGGCACCCACGCCGCGCCGGCGCCGTCGCGCAGATGGGCGTACGAGGCGAGCAGGCGGTGCAGCACGAGCCCGTCGCGACACCCGTCGACGCCGTGCCCGCGCTGCACGCGGTACGCGAAGCGCACGTGCGCAGCGAGGTTCTCGAGGCTCGAGTGGTGGAACTCGTGCCCGCGCACGAGGCCGCCGTCGCCGCCTGCCCACGGCATGGCCTCGGTCTCCTGCAGTTGCACGTAGCCGCGACCGATGGCGCGCGCGTGCATCAGCGCATCGCCGGGAATTGCGCCCACCATCGGCAGCGTGCGCCCCTGCCAGGTGATGCTGCGCGCCAGGTACATCAGGCCGCCGCACTCGGCGTAGGTGGGCAGCCCGGCTTCGATCGCGCTGCGCAGCGCGGCGCGCAGCGGCGCATTCGCCGCCAGCGCGTCGAGACTGGTCTCGGGAAAGCCGCCGCCGATGACGAGGCCGTCGAGCGCCGGCAGCACCGTGTCGTGCAGGGTGTCGATGAACACCAGTTCGGCGCCGCAGCGCTCGAGCGCGGCCAGGTCGTCGACGTAGTAGAAGCCGAACGCGCGGTCGCGCGCCACGCCGATGCGCAGCGCCGTGCGCCCGTGCGGCAGACGCGGCGGCGGGGGTGGCCCGGGCGGCGCCACGCGCACGGCCAGCGGCGGCGCGTGGGCCGCGATCTCGCGCACGCGGCCCAGATCGACCTGCGCCGCGACGATGCGGCCGATCGCCTGCACGCGCTCGGCCGCCGCGTCGTGCTCGGCACAGGGCACCAGGCCGAGGTGGCGCTCGCCGATCGCGAGGCGCGCATCGTCGGCGACCGCGCCCAGCACCGGCACGTCGGTGTAGCGCTCGAGGGCCGCGCGCAGCTTCGCTTCGTGGCGCGCGCCGCCGACACGATCGAGCACGACGCCGCCGATGCGCACCTCGGGGTCGAAAGCCTGCATGCCGAGCACCAGCGCCGCGACGCCGCGCGTCATGCCGCGCGCGTCGAGCACCAGCAGCACCGGGGCGCCGAGCAGGCGCGCCAGCGCCGCGTTGCTGTCGCTGCCGTCCAGCGCCATACCGTCGTGCAGGCCCATGTTGCCCTCGACCAGCGCGACGTCGGCCGCGGCCGCGTGGCGCGCGAAGGCCGACAGCAGCGCCTCGGGGCGCTCGAGGTGCGGGTCGAGGTTGCGGCAGGGGCGGCCCGCGGCCAGGCCGAGCCACATCGGATCGATGTAGTCGGGGCCCTTCTTGAACGGCTGCACCGTGCTGCCCTGGGCGGCCAGCGCCGCGGCCAGACCGAGCGCGACCGTGGTCTTGCCCGACGAGCGGTGCGCGGCCGAGACGTACAGGCGCCGCATCGCTCAGGCTTCGGCGCGGACGTCCGGCGCGTCGTCTTCGGGCAGGAAGTCGAGCACGTGCACGCCGATCGTCGTCACCAGGAAGGCCGCGCCCAGGCCGCCGACGCCCAGCGCCAGCTCGGGCCAGGACGGCACGTAGTGCGCCACCTGCCCGTCGCCGAAGGAACTCGTCGCGACGTAGCCGGGGAAGATCTCGAGCGGGAACGCCTGTCCGCCGACGATGAAGACGTACAGGAAGGCGAAGGCGCCGAGCACCACCAGCAGCGAGGCCGCGAGCGTGGCGTGCCGGCCGCCCGCGCCGCGCGGCGCCAGCAGCAGCGCGAACGGCAGCACCGAGCCGAGCGCGACGAAGCCGAGCCAGAACAGCAGCGCGAACGTGCCGCCGCCGCCGCGCCCGAGCAGGACGAAGGCCTCGAACGCACCCTGGCGCGCGTAGTACAGGTTCGTCAGGTGCAGCACGGCGACGAAGTACAAAGCGAGCGCGACGAAGACGGCGAGCAGCCGCGCCAGGCGCCGCTCGACCTCGGGCGCCGGCGCGCGGCCGTTCCAGGCCAGCATGGCCCGCTGCACGACGAGGAACACCGCCAGCCCCCAGCCGAACGACAGCACGACGAACAGCGGCGGCAGCAGGGCCGACTGGTACGCCTGGCGCGCGACGAGGAAGCCGAAGATCGCGCCGGTGCCGGTGGTGAGCACGAAGCGCCACACCATGACCGCGACGCCGGCCGGCCTGGACCAGGGCGCGAGGCGGCGCTCGAACATCGTCCACAGGTAGACGGCAACGATGGCCGCCAGGCCCGAGTACAGGAACACGTTCACGGCGAACATCGACGTGAAGTTGTAGCGCGTGGCCGCGACCAGCACGCGGTCGGGCCGGCCGAGGTCGAGCATCAGCACCATCAGGCCGCCGGCGAGCAGCGCCAGGCTGACGAGGCCCGACAGCGGCGCGCGCTTCTTGTACGCCGCCTGCCCGAACACCGAGCCGACCGAGGCCACGTTGAGCACGCCCGAGGCGGCGACGATCATGAAGATCGCGAACACGTGCGGCAGGCCCCAGACCACCTGGTTGTCCATGCCGGTGATGACGTGGCCGCGCTCCTCCATCAGGTGCGCCGCCGCGAGGCCGGCGAGCGTGACGAGCGCGCCGGCGGCGGCGAGCAGCCAGAAGCGGCGCGACTCGGCGTGCGTCTGCATGGGCAGGGTGGTGCCGGGCATGGCCGTCACAGCCCCTGGTAGCGCACGCCCGGGTCGAGCGCGAGATCGGCGCGCAGCGGCGCGCTGGCGAGCTCGCGCACGCGCCGTGCGATCTCGCTCGTCGGATCGTTGAGGTCGCCGAACACGATGGCGCCGTGGCCGGCCTTCGTGCAGGCTTCGGCGCAGGCCGTCGTGTGGTCGCCGCGGTCCTGGCGGTGCACGCACAGCGTGCAGCCCTCGACGCAGCCCTGGCCGCGCGGGATGTCGGGCTTCTGGTCGGACAGCGGCTCGTGCACGAAGCTGCGCGCCTTGTACGGGCAGGCCATCATGCAGTAGCGGCAGCCGATGCAGATGTGGCGGTCGACGAGCACGATGCCGTCGGCACGCTTGAACGAGGCGCCGGTCGGGCACACGTCGACGCAGGGCGGCTCGGCGCAGTGCTGGCACATCACCGGCACCGATGCGCTGCGGCCGGTCTTGGCCTCCTTCAGCTCGACCTTGCGGATCCACTGCGACGAGGTGCGCGTCTTCTTCGGGTCGATGCCGTTCTCGGTGAAGCAGGCGTCGACGCAGTCGGTGCAGCCGCTGGCGCACCGGGTGGTGTCGATCAGCATGCCCCAGCGCACGCCGGGGTTTGCGCCGGCCGTGGGCGCCGCCGCCTGCGCGATCTCGACCAGGCGGATGCCGGGCGCCAGCATCACGCCGGCGAGCCCGGCGGCGGCCGTGCCGAGGAAGCCGCGCCGGCTCATGGCTTGGCCCCGTTGGCAGCGAGGGCGGCCGCCGGCTTCGAGGCGTGGCATTCGAAGCAGTCGATCTGCACCGCCGCGTAGCTGTGGCAGGCGACGCAGAAGTCGCCCGGCGCCGCGGCCACGCTGCCGGTCCTGGCGCTGGCGTGGCAGTCGATGCAGCCCTTCAGGCTGTACTTGGCGCCGCGGATGCCCTGGTGCACGGTCGCGTCGCGCTGGTGCCTGAGAAAGCGCATGTGGTCGCGCCGCATCGTCGCGTTGTCCTCGACGCAGCGCTCGCCCCTGACGGCGCGCTCGATCGTCGGCGCCAGTGCGCCCGCGGCCAGCGCGACGCCGGCGCCGCCGAGCGCCAGCAGCACCCCTGCCACCACGACGAGCCGGGCACGCCGCACGCAGCTACTCCCCGAGCCCCATCTGGATGTAGCCGGTGGGGCACACGTCCTTGCAGATGTGGCAGCCGATGCACCTGGCGTAGTCGGTGTCGACGTAGCGTCCCATCGTCGATTGCGACTTCTTCACCTTGAAGACCGCCTTCTGCGGACAGTAGACGACGCAGTTGTCGCATTCGAAGCACAGGCCGCAGCTCATGCAGCGCTTGGCCTCGGCCTGCGCCTGCGCCTCGAGCAGCGGCAGCAGGCGTTCCTCGAAGTTGTTCAGCGCCTCCTCGGCCGTGAGCGTCGTCACCTGTCGCCGCAGGCGCGGCGTGTAGGGGAAGTGACCGAGGAACAGATCCTTGTGCGGGATGACGTAGCGGTCGGAGCGGTTGTCGAAGTTGTGCACGGCGCCGGCGGAGCGGTCGGTGCCCCAGGTCGGCGCGTCGATATGGCCGATCGGCAAGCCCTTCTCGACCATCTTGCGCATCAGGTCGAAGCTGTGCACGTCGACCTTGGGGCGCTTGCCCTGCGCCTCGCCGCGCAGGAAGCGGTCGATGCCGTCGGCGGCGATCGAGCCGTGCCCGATCGCGGTGGTGAGCAGGTGCGGGCGGATCACGTCGCCGCCGCAGAAGACGTCGGCCTGCGCCTGGCCGCCGATCTGCACCTGGTAGTTCTTGTCCGCGGCGACCGCGCCGCGACCGTTGTTCAGCGCCTCCAGCCCCGTGAAGTCCACCGCCTGGCCGACCGCCGAGACGATCAGGTCGGCCTCGATGTCCTCCTCGCTGCCCGGGATCATCTTGATCTCGAGCCTGCCGCCGGCCAGCTTGGCCTCGCAGCGCGCCACGCGCAGCGCGGTGGCGCGGCCGCTCGCGTCGCGCACCACCGCCACCGGCGCCATGCCGCCGCGGATCGCGATGCCTTCGGCCAGCGCATGCTCGACCTCGTGCCGGCTGGCCTGCATCTTCTCGATCGCGAACACCGAGGTCAGCGTGACCTCGGCGCCCTGGCGCCTGGACACCAGCGCCGATTCGTGTGCAGCGAAGCCGGCCAGCGCGCCGATCGCGTTCTCGGGCAGGTCGGCCTCGTGCGCCTGGTCGATGTGGCCCAGGCGCCGCGCCACGCTCGCGACGTCGATCGACGTGTCGCCGCCGCCGACCACCACCACGCGCTTGCCGACGTGGCGCAGGCGGCCGTCGTTGAAGGCCTTCAGGAATGCGGTGGCGGTGACGACGTTGGGCGCCTCGCTGTCGGGCACCGGCAGCGGCCGGCCGCTCTGCGCGCCCAGGCCGAGGAACACCGCGTCGAACTGCGCGCGGATCTGCTCGAGCGTGATGTCGCGGCCGATGCGCGTGTTCAGGCGTGTCGCGACGCCCAGGTCGAGGATGCGCTGGATCTCCTGGTCGAGCACGTCGCGCGGCGTGCGAAAGCCCGGGATGCCGTAGCGCATCATGCCGCCGAGCTCGGCGCGCTCGTCGAAGATCGTGACGTCGTGGCCCTTGAGCGCGAGCTGGTAGGCCGCCGACAGCCCTGCCGGCCCGCCGCCGATCACCGCCACCGTCTTGCCGCTGCGCGCCTCGGGCCTGCGGTAGGCCATCTGGTTGGCGTTGGCCCAGTCGCCGAGGAAGTGCTCGACCGAGTTGATGCCGACGAAGTCGTCGACCTGGTTGCGGTTGCAGCCCGACTCGCACGGCGCCGGGCACACGCGGCCCATCACGCTCGGGAACGGGTTGGCCTCGGTGAGGCGGCGCCACGCGTACTCCTGCCACTTCGTGCCCGCCGGCGGCTTCTCGATGCCGCGCGCGATGTTGAGGTAGCCGCGGATGTCCTCGCCCGAAGGGCACGACGCCTGGCACGGCGGCGCGCTCTGGATGTAGGTCGGGCACTTGTGCGAGTGGTCGGCGTCGAAGATCTGCTCGACCCAGCGCTTGACCTGGTGGTCGCCGTCCTTGAAGCGGCGGAAGTTCAGTGCCCTGGTCTCGCTGCTCTCGGTGGGGGTGGACATCGCTGGGCCCTCGCTGGAAATCAATGCGCCTCGCCGAGGCGGATGGCCTTGCTCACGAGCTGGTGGACGCCGCCCACCATGCCCATGTCGAAGCCGTAGTACGGCAGCACCTTGGAGAACTGCGCCTTGCAGATGGCGCAGATGGTGGCCATGAAGTTGACGCCGTGCGCGTCGACGACGTTCTTCAGCGCCTCCATGCGCGGCAGCGCGCCCTTGACGCGCAGCTCGAGCAGGTCGTCGGTGAGCAGCCCGCCGCCGCCGCCGCAGCAGAACGTCGCCTCGTGCGTCGTGCCCGCCGGCATGTCGTGGAAGTGGTTGGCGACGGCGCGGATGATGTCGCGCGGGATCGTGAACTGGCCGCCCGGCACGTCACCCATGCGCGAGGCGCGCGCCACGTTGCACGAGTCGTGGAAGGTGACGATGCGCGCGTCGTTCTTCTCCTTGTCGAAGCGCAGCGCGCCGCGCCCGATGAGCTCGTGCGTGAACTCGCAGATGTGCATCGGCTGCTTGTAGCGGCCGTCGAGCTGGCTCTGCAGCGCGCGCGCGAACGGATCCTCGGCGCCGGCGCCGATGCCCACCAGCGTGTTCCAGAAGCTGTAGGCCACGCGCCAGGCGTGGCCGCACTCGCCGACGACGATGCGCCTGGCGCCGAGCTCGAGCGCGGCCTCGCGCACGCGCAGCGCGACCTTGCGCATCTGCTCGTAGCTGCCGATGAACATGCCGAAGTTGGCGGCCTCGCTGGCCTTGCTCGACAGCGTCCAGCTGACGCCCGCGGCGTGGAAGACCTTGGCGTAGCCGATCAGGCTGTCGACGTGCGGCTCGCTGAAGAAGTCGGCGCTGGGCGTGATCAGCAGCACCTCGGCGCCCTGGACGTCGAGCGGGAAGCGCACGTCGACGCCGGTCTCGTCCTTGGTGTCCTCCTCGAGGCCGGCCAGCGTGTCGGCGAGCGCCGGCTCGGGGATGCCGAGGTTGTTGCCGATGCGGTGCACCTTGCCGATGATCTCGTTGGCGTACTTCTGCCCGAGGCCCACGCTGTCCATGATCTCGCGCGCGGCCATCGTGACCTCGGCGGTGTCGATGCCGTAGGGGCAGAACACGCTGCAGCGGCGGCACTCGCTGCACTGGTTGTAGTAGCTCCACCACTGGTCGAGCAGATCCTTCGTGAAGTCGGTCGCGCCGACCAGCTTCGGGAAATGCCTGCCGGCGAAGGTGAAGTAGCGCCGGTACACGCCGCGCATCAGGTCCTGGCGCGCCACCGGCATGTTCTTCGGGTCGCCGCTGCCCAGGTAGTAGTGGCACTTGTCGCTGCAGGCGCCGCAGTGCACGCAGGCGTCCATGTACACGCGCAGGCTGCGGTACCGGTCGAGCAGTTCGCCCATCCTCGAGATGGCGCGCTGCTCCCAGCCCTCGACCAGTTCGCCCGGGAAGCCCAGCGCCTGCTGCATCTTGGCGTTGGCGACGAAGGGCTTGCTGTGCGCCATCGCGCCATCGGCGACCAGCGGGATCACCGGGTACGGCTCGAGCCGGGGCGTCTGGAACTTGGCGGCGGTGGCCATGGCGGCGTGTCTCGGTCGGCGGCCGCGGCGCGCCTATTGGCGATCGAGCGCCGCGGCCCAGGCCGCCTGGTGGCGCGCCTCGCGCGGGTTGTCGACCTGGTAGCGCGTCGGGCTGAAGAACAGGCCCGGCGCGTGCAGCAGCTTGCTGATCGGGAACACGATCATCAGCACCGCCACCAGCGTCAGGTGCACGAGCAGCAGCGGATCGGCCGGCAGCGGCTGGATCGACAGGCGCGTGAGGCCGAGCATGAAGGCCTTGAGCGCGACGATGTCGGTGTGCGCGACGAAGCGCATCGTCAGTCCCGAGATGCCGATGGCGACGAGCAGCGCCAGGTGCAGGTGGTCGGAGGGCGTCGAGATGTAGCGCACGCGGTCGACGAGCAGGCGCCGCGCCCACAGCCCGGCGAGTCCGGCCACCATCGTCAGCCCGGCATAGGTGCCGAAGAACTGCACGAAGACGACGGGGCCCCACACCGGCTGCTGGAAGTAGCGCAGGTGGCGCAGCAGCACGAGCGCGAGCGATGCGTGGAACAGCCAGCCCAAGCCCCAGGTCCACTTGCTGCCCTTGAACAGGCTCTCGAAGAACACCACTTCGCGCGTCATGCGCAGCACGACTCCGCCGACCTTCGTCGGCGCCGGCGTGGTCGGGATCAGCAGCGGCGCCGGCGTGCGCAGATAGCCGCGGATCTTCAGCGCCAGCCCCACCACCAGCACGAGCGTGGCGGCGTAGAAGAGCAAGGCGTAGCCGAGCGCGAGCGCCGACATGGCCGTCGCGTGCTGCGGGGCGCCGCGCCGGCCGCCTTCAGACGCAGCCGGTGGGCTTCGGGAGGCCGGCGATCTTGCAGGCCTGCTTGGCGGGGCCGTAGGGGAACAGCTCGTACAGGTACTTGCTGTTGCCCTTGTCCTCGCCGAGCTGCTTGCCGATGGCCTTGGTCAGCACGCGCACGGCGGGCGCGATCTGGTATTCGTCGTAGTACTGGCGCAGGAAGTTGACCACCTCCCAGTGGTTGTCGCTCATGTCGACGTTCTCGGCCTTGGCGATCTCCTTGGCCACGTCCTCGCTCCAGTCGGAGAGGTTGACGAGATAGCCTTCCTCGTCGGTCTCGATGCTGGTGCCGTTCACTTCGATGGGCATGATGGCTCTCTCCTCTGGTGGTCAGATCCAGGATTGGTTGGTGGGCTGCTCGGCGACGAGGTCGACGAAGCCCTCGTAGCCTACCGCGCCGACGCCCTCGATCAGCCGGCCGGCGAGGCCACGCGCCTCGACGTCGGGCTGCAGCACGTAGACCTTCAGCGTGGCCAGCACCGCCGCCACGCCCGAGGCGGCGGCGCTGGCCTTGGCGGCGGCGAGCACGCCATCCTCGGTCAGCAGCAACGCGTGCCCGGGCCGGGCCAGACGCAGGCAGCTCGCGAGCGCGCCGCTCTGGTAGTGCGACTTGTTGACGATGTGCAGCATGGCCGGCGGACCTCAGAACGAGAGCACGACGTCCTGCGACGCCATGAGGTCGGCCAGCTCGGCCGTGGACAGCACCGTGACGTCGACGATCAGGTCGTCCTCGCCGAGGCCGCGTGCGGCCATCGACTCGCGCTCGACGTACAGCTTCTCGACGTCGTAGCCCTCGAGTGCGCGGTAGGTCTTGCTGTGGTTCTTGATGCCGGTGGCCTTGGTGTCCTGGCCCTTGACGAGCTCGTACACGCCGTCGTCGAGGAACACCAGGCTCACGTCCTGGTCGAAGGTGGCGGCGATCAGCACGACCTCGAGGCTTTCGAGGGCGTGGATCGTGCCGTACGGCGGCTTGCGGTTGACGAACATGAACTTCTTCATCGCCCGCCCCTAAGCCGCCGAAGGTCACGGTGCGGTCGGCCTTGATGCCGGCGTCGACCAGTTGCCCGAGGCCGCTGATGCGAAAGCCCGGCGCCAGCACCTCGTCCTTGATGCCACGGCGCAGCGCGGCCGCGACGCAGACGACGAGGTCGACGCCGTGCTCCTGATTCAGCCGGCTCCAGCGGTTGACGATGTGGCGGTCGTCCTGCGGCGGCTCGGTGAGCCGGCTCGCGTTGTAGACGCCATCGTGATAGAAGAAGACGCGCATCACCTCGTGGCCGCGGCGGATCGCCGCAGCGGCGAAATTCCACGCCGTGTCGGCGGCCTGGTGGGTGTACGGACCTTCGCTGACCATCAGCGCGAATTTCATGGTCGTATGCCGCCCGTGGCGCCGGTCTAGAAGCGGATGTGCGCCGACGCGTTGAGGCTGGCGCGCGAGCCGCGCCAGTCGTCGATCAGGTACTTGGTGAACGGCAGGTCGCACTTCTCGAAGAAGCGCGGCCAGCCGATGCGCTCGACCCAGTCCGACAGGCGCTCCCAGTCGCGCGCATCGTCCTTGTAGGTGTAGAGGATCTTCTTGACGATCGCGCTCACCTCGGGCCAGCGCGGCGGGTTGTTGGGCAGCCCGGCGGCCACCATCTTCATGAACGTGGGCTTGGCGCGCGCGTTGCTGTTCTTGCCGCCGACCCAGATCGCGAACTTGCTGTGCTCGGGGTGGTTGATCTGCATCGGCGGGCACGGCGCGTAGCAGGCGCCGCAGCAGATGCACTTGGTCTCGTCGACCTCGAGGCTGGGCTTGCCGTTGACCAGCGCCGGGCGGATCGCCGCCACCGGGCAGCGCGCCACCACCGCCGGGCGCTCGCAGATGTTGGCCACCAGGTCGTGGTTGATCATCGGCGGCTTGGTGTGCTGCATGACGATCGCGATGTCGGCCTGGCCGCCGCAGTTGATCTCGCAGCAGCTGGTGGACATGTGCACGCGGTTGGGCATCTCCTCGTGCACGAACTCGTGGTACAGCTCGTCCATCAGCGCCTTCACCGCGCCCGAAGCGTCGGTGCCGGGGATGTCGCAGTGCAGCCAGCCCTGCGTGTGCGCGATCGCCGACACCGAATTGCCGGTGCCGCCGACCGGAAAGCCGGCCTTCAGCAGCGCATCGACCAGCGGCGCGACCTTCTTCTCGTCGGCCACCATGAACTCGATGTTGCTGCGGATCGTGAAGCGCACGTGGCCGTCGGCGTACCGGTCGCCGATGTCGCACAGCTTGCGGATCGTGTACAGGTCCATCTGCCGCTGCGTGCCGGCGCGCACCGTCCACACCTCGTCGCCGCCATGCGCAACGTGATGCAGCACGCCCGGGCGCGGGCGGTCGTGGTAGCGCCAGTTACCGTAGTTCTTCGCCAGCGTCGGGTGCAGGAAGGGCTTGTTGTCGGGGCAGCCGCTCTCGATGGGGGTGCGATGAGCCATGTCGTCGGTCTCCGGCGGTGGATCGCTCAGGCGGCGTCGGCCTGCTTGCGCGCGTTGATCTTGGCCACTTCGTCGTCCCAGCCGTCCATGCGCACGTAGGGGTTGGTGCGCGGGGTGGCGACCATGTGCGGGTCGGCCTCGATGCCGATGCCGTCGAGGAAGTTCACGAGGCCGATGCGCTCGATCATCTCGCCGGTGCGCTCGTGCTCGAGCGCGTTGTCGGCGAAGAAGTCGATCGCGCGCTTGCCCAGGTCGACCAGGGCCGCGAAGTCCTCGTCGGTCTTCAGCGGCATGAACGGCACGATCACGGTGCCCATCAGGTCGCCGATCTTGAGCGTGCGCTTGCCGCCGATCAGGATCGTCGCGCCGGTGTCGCTGCCGTGCGCCAGCGCGCCGGTCATGACGTTGATGCAGTGCATGCAGCGCACGCAGTCCTTGTTGTCGATCTCGAGCGCATGCGTGTCGCTGACCTTGAGCGTCGTCAGGTGCGCGTCGCTGCGCAGCTCCTTGACCTCCTTCAACATGATCGCCTTGGTCGGGCAGCGCGTGACGACGTTGTTCACGAGCTCGTTCATGCCGTGCTTGGCGAACCACTTGCGCGCCAGCCCCTCGTCGGCGCGCATGTTGTCGCGCCAGGTGCCGATGACGGCCATGTCGGCGCGCTGGATCGAGTTCATGCAGTCGTTGGCGCAGCCGCTGAACTTGAACTTGAACTTGTACGGCAGCGCCGGCCGGTGGATGTCGTCGGTGAAGGTGTTGATCACCGTGCGGTGCGCGCGCGCCTCGTCGAAGCAGCTCTGCTCGCAGCGCGCGGCGCCGACGCAACTCATGCTGGTGCGCACCGCGGGGCCGGCGCCGCCGAGGTCGAAGCCGAGCTCGTTGAGCTCGTCGAACGCGGCCTGCACGCCCTCGGTCTTGGCGCCCTGGAACATGATGTCGCCGCTCTGACCGTGAAAGGCGATGAGGCCGGTGCCGTGGCGCTCCCAGATGTCGCACATCTTGCGCAGCACGTCGGTCGTGTAGTGCATGCCCGGCGGTGGCTGGATGCGCAGCGTGTGCAGTTCGGCCGCGTCGGGGAACACCGGCGTGCCGTCGTCGTTCTTGAGCTCGGTGAAGCGCGGGATGACGCCGCCGCCATAGCCGTAGACGCCGACCGTGCCGCCCTTCCAGTAGCCCTTCTTGTTGCGGTAGCTGCTCTCGAGCGTGCCGAGCAGGTCGACGACGTAGTCCTTGTCCTCGGCCAGGCGCTTCAAGCCGGTGATGAAGCTGGGCCAGGGGCCGCCCTCGAGCTGGTCGAGGATCGGCGTCGGGTGCATCTTCTTGGCCATGCGGCGTGTCTCCTGCATCGGCCGGGCCGCTCGGGCGGGCGGCATCCGGTCCCGTGAACCCGTGACGAGGCGCGAATGGTCGCCGCACGACACGGCGGCGGCTATTCCCGCCATGGGTAGCGCACGATAGACCGCAGGGCGTGCCGCAGCACTACCCAGAAGGCGTATCCGGGCCCCACCCGAACCGGGTATGGACGCCTGCCGAGCGCGGCGCGCTCAATGCGCCCCTGTGCCACCGCGCGCTGCGCGCCGGTGCGAGCGCTCGCGAATCCAGCCGATGCCCAGCCTCACGCCCCTGTTCAAGATCCGTTCGCCGCTGGGCGGCCAGGAGATCGAGTTGCAGCAGGTCGACCACGACGACGCCGCGCTGCCACTGGTGCGCACGCGCATCCGCGAGAGGAGTCGCTACACCGTGTTCGACATCGACCCGGTCACCGCCGAAGCCTGGGCACGCGCGCTGCTCGAGTGGGCCGAGCGGCAGCCGCGGGGCTGAGCCCGCGCTGCGATGCCTTCGGGAGCCGGCACGAGCGAGGGCAGCGCCACGTCGGCGATGCTCGACCTGGCTTTCGACGCCGACGGCCGCACGCTCGCACGCGACCACCGGCACGCGCTTGCCGCGGCGCTGCAGCGTGCGCTGCCCTGGCTGGCAGCGGCGCCAGGTGCCGGCGTGCACGGCCTGAAGCTGCCCCCGGGCGAGGAGGCAGTGGCGCATCTGTCGCAGCGCACGCGGCTCATGCTGCGGCTGCGGCGCGAGCACGTCGCGCTGGCCCAGGCGCTGGACGGCGTCACGCTCGAACTCGACGGACTGCCGCTGCGCCTGCACCATCCGCGCTGCCGCGAGCTGCTGCCGCTGGCCACGCAGTACGCGCACCTCGTGGCCTTCGAGGCCGACGACGAACTGGCGTTCCTGGGCTGGGTCGACGCGCAGCTGAGCGCACTCGGCGTGCGCGCACGCATCGTCTGCGGGCGTCGTCAGGTGCTCGAGTGCGGCACGCTCGCCGGCTACAGCCTGATGCTCGACGGCCTCGCGCCGGCCGACGCGCTGCGTCTGCAGGAGCAGGGCGTGGGCGCACACCGCCAGCTCGGCTGCGGCGTGTTCGTCCCGCACAAGTCGGCGGCGCCCGTCGGCGCAGCGCCGTGACGTCGGCTGCTGCAGCCGGCACGCGCCCATGGCCCCTGGACCTCCCCCATGACCGACTGCGAGCGAGCCCGAGCGTGAGCCGTCCGACGCCGAGCGCCATCCGCATCAAGAACCGCTGGTTCCGCGATGCGAAGGACAAGAGCGCCGCCGAGCAGGCGAGCGCGATGGCCTTCATCGTCTGGCGCCTGGCGCGCCGGATGCTCGAGCGCATGCGCGGCGCCGATTTCGCGATCGATGCCGGGCGACCGTACTTCGACTTCATGCGCGAGGTGCTGGTATTCCTGATCGCGCTCGCCGATCGCATCGCGCACGGGCGGCTCGCCCCCGAGGCGCGCGCGGAGTTCACCGTCGCGCTGGTCAGGCACGTCGCGCGCACGCTGGCCGACAACGAGGACGAGTTGCTCGGCGCCGCGCCTGCCGGCGCCCCGAGCCACGGCGACGCCTTCGTCGATCTCGTCAACGAGATCGTGCAGCACTACGCCGAGTTCGGCGCCGATCCCCAGCCGCCGCCCGGCAGCGATGTGTTCCACCCCGACTTCGCCTTCGTGCGCTACCTCGGCACGCGGCTCGCGCCGACGGTGCCCGAAGACGAGCGGCGCTGGGTGCTCGACCAGGTGATGGCCGTCGAGGCGCCCGAGGCGGTGGCCCAGGTGCAGCGCTCGATGCGCGAATTGTTCGACCCGTCGCCGCGACGCGCGCGCCGCGCCGCGCAGACCGGGGAGTGAGGCGATGTCGGCCCCCATCGACGAACGCGCCAGCGCCGCCGCCGCCGCCGATGCCGGCAGCCCGTTCGACCTCGACGACGAGCGCGCGTATCGCCTGTGGCGCGAACGCAAGCTCGACGAGCGCGCGCGCGGCGTCGACGACCTGCTGGTCGGGCTGCGCGACGCCCACGCGCTCGACGCCGCCGAGCGGGCCGCCCTGCTCGCGCGCCTCACGCGCACGAACATGGCGCTGTACCACGTGCCGGCCACGGGCGAGGACCCGACGCTGCCGCGCGCGCTCGGCGCCCAGCTCGGCCTCGTGCGGCTGGACGCCAACTGGCTGGCCGGCGAGGACGGCATCTCGCGCATCGCCGTCAGCGCCCACACCGAGGCCGGCGCGCCGGACGGCGGCCGCGCCGACTACATCCCCTACACCGACCACGCCATCGGCTGGCACACCGACGGCTACTACCACCCCGAGGCGCGCTCGATCCGCGGCATGATCCTGCACTGCGTGCGCCCGGCGCCGCACGGCGGCCGCAGCGGGCTGCTCGACCACGAGCTCGCCTACATCGCGCTGCGCGACGCGGTGCGCGCGCTCATGGCCGCCGACGCGATGACGATCCCGGCGCGCGTCGACGAGGCGGGCGTGGCGCGCGCCGCGCAGCCGGGGCCGGTGTTCTCGGTCGACGCCGACGGTGCGCTGCACATGCGCTACACCGCACGCACGCGCAGCATCGCCTGGCGCGACGACGACGCCACGCGCAACGCGGTCGACATGCTCGCGCAACTGCTGGCCGGCCGCTGGTGCGAGGCCGCGTCGTGGATGCTGCACCTGCGCCTGGGCGCCGGGATGGGGCTGGTGTGCCACAACGTGCTGCACGAACGCAGCGCGTTCGCCGACGACCCGGCGGCGCCGCGGCTGCTGTACCGCGCGCGCTACCTCGACCGGGTGGCGGGATCGACGGCAGCGCCGACGGCTTCGGCGACGGCAGCTTCGGCCTCGCCGCGCGCCGTGCCGGGCTGATCCGCATGCCACGCTGGCTCACCATCCGGCGCGCCGCCCAGCTCGTGGGTGTGCCGCACGGCGTGCTGCAGCAGCGCGTGGCGCGCGGCGAGCTCGGGCCCGCCGACGGCCTGGTGTCCACCGACGCGCTGCGCCGGCTGTACCCGCAATGCCGGCTCGAGGAATCGGCCCTGCTCGAGCGCCCGACGCAGATCGGGGCCGAAGCCTTCGGACGGCGCCTGCGCGAAGACATCCTGCCCGGCCGCGACGTGCTGAGGCAGCGCCTGCTGCGTCAGAGCCAGGAACTCGTCGACGTGCGGCGCCATCTGCAGCACTACCATGCCCTGGTGATCGAGCTGCGCGAGCGGCTGCGCGAGATCACCGCCGGGTCGGGCCTCGGCGATGCCCGCCACGAGGACGTGCTGCGCCGGCTGAACGACGGGCTGGCGCGCGCACTGGCCACCGAACCCGTCGACATGCTGGACGTGATGGACGACATGCTCGAAGCCGTCGCGGCGCAGGTCACGCTGCGCCCGAGCGGCCACCAGTTCACCGTGGAGGGCCGCGACACGCTGCTGGCGGCGGGCATTCGCGCCGGACTCAATCTCAACTACGGCTGCGGCAACGGCAGCTGCGGCATGTGCAAGGTGCGCGTGATCTCGGGCCAGGTCGCGCGCACGATGCACACCGACTACGCGCTGTCGGACAACGAGAAGGCCCAGGGCTACGTGCTCGCCTGTGCGCACACCGCGGCCAGCAGCGAACTGACGCTCGAGACGCTCGAAGCGGGCAGCCCCGAGGACATCCCGCTGCAGACCATCGCGACCAGCGTGCGCGCCGTGCGAGCGCTGGCGCCGGACACGCTGCTGCTGCACCTGCAGACGCCGCGCAGCCAGCGTCTGCGCTTCCTCGCCGGGCAGTCGGTGCGGCTGGCCTTCGGCGGCGACGCGCCGGCGCGGGCGCTGCACCCGATCGCGAGCTGCCCCTGCGACGACCGCAACCTGCACTTCTTCGTGCCGCGCCGTGCCGGCGACGCCTTCGCGGCGCGCCTGTTCGGCGGCAGCGTGAAGCCCGGCGAGACGGTCACGGTGCATGGTCCGCTGGGCCGCTTCGTGCTCGCCGAAGGGACGCAGCCGCTGGTCTTCGCCGCCTGCGACACGGGCTTCGCACCCGTCAAGAGCCTGATCGAGCACGCGCTGTCGCTCGACGACGCCCCCTCGCTCGCGCTGTACTGGCTCGCCACGCGCAGCGACGGCCACTTCCTCGCCAACCAGTGCCGCGCCTGGTCGGAGGCACTCGATCCGTTCGAGTACACGCTGCTCGGTCACGACGACGCCGCCGCCGGTGCCGCGCAGATGGCCGCGGCGATGCGCGCCGACCTGTTCGACATCGACTGCGCGTTCTACGTCGCCGGGCCTGCGGCCTTCGTGCGCACGCTGCGCGCCGAGCTGGCCGCCGCCGGCGTGCCCGCCGCGCGCATCACGGGCCAGGAGCTGGCGTGACGCCCGACGCGCGCTGCCGCGGGCCGGAGGCGCAGCCCGCTGCGCCAGGAGTGGGGGCGTGAGTCAGGAACCGCGCTGGGACGACGGCTGCAGCGGCGCCGAGTCGTTCGCGCTGCGCGTCCTCGGCGACGACATGGCGCCCGAGTTCCGGCATGGCGAGATCATCGTCGTGGAGCCCGGCGGCGCACTGACGGACGGCTCGTTCGTCGTCGCACGGCACGCGGGCGAGTGGACCCTGCGCCAGTTGCGTCGTGTCGCCGGCGGCTGGGTGCTGCATGCGCTCAACCCGGCCTCGGGCGAACCCGCGGACGTCGCGCTGGCCGATCTCGGCGCGGTGCGCGGCGTGGTGATCCAGAACGCCGTGCCGGGCCGGCGGCGCCTGTCCAGGTTCTACGTCTGACGATGGATCCGCGCTTGTGCCCGACCGATGCCCACGGCCGCCTCGGCCGCCTCGCGCGCCCGGGCCGGACCGCGCGGCCTGGATGGACGACGCGATGGCTGCCCCGACCACGCCCCTGAGCCCGGCGGCACGCGCGCGGCTGGTCGACGCCGTGCAGCACAACTGCGACATCGCCGACGCGCGCCACGCGAGCGATCTCAGCCTGTGCAACTACCTGCTGCAGATGCGCGAGTTCTTCCGCTGGGAGCGCGGCCTGCCCTTCGGTGCCACGCTGCCGCGTGAGGCGCTCGGCGCCTGGATCGGCGAGCGCGAGGCGCGCTGGCAGGCGTGCGAGGCACAGGAATACCGGCCGCTGCCTGTGCCTGCCGCAGGCGATCGGGGCCGCGCCGCGCCGGTGCGCGCGATCGATGCCTTCGACGCCGAGGCCGTCAACGCGGCGCTGCTGCCGCACGGCCTGCTGTACGGTGCGGGGCTCGTCGGCGGGATGCGGCCGGTGTTCTTCGTCGCCGAGCTGCACGCGCTGGGCGCGCGCGCGGGCCTGCGTGTGCAGCAGGCCGGGCACGAACTCGCGCGCGGCCTGGCTGCGCCGCCGGCCGCGCTCGCGTCGGCCGCCGACGGCCCGATCGTGCTGCGTCGCGAGTCGATGGCCAGGTATGGCTGGGAGCGCTACGAGGCGTTCTGCCTGCGCCCGATGCCCGAGAGCGCCTTCGGCGCCGTCGTGCACGCATACGGCTTCGAGCGCGGATTCGAGCAGGCGCTGCCGCGCTGGCTGGCCGACCAGACCGAGGTCGCGCTGCTGCACGAACTGGGCGAACACGGCATTGCCCGGCGCGTGGGCGGCGCCTGGTCCGCGATGCGCGCCGCGCTGCCCACGCGCCGCGCGCTCCTGCAGGCCGCTGCAGTGCGCGACCAGCTCGCCGACCTGACGAGCACGCTGCCTGCCTTGCTGGCAGGCAGCGCCGACGCGTCGCTGCACGCGTGGTTCGCGGCCTACGACGGCCTGCGCGAAGCCTCCTTCCCGCGCCTGCTCGAGGCCTATCGCGCCTGGCACGGCGGCGAGGGCAGCGGCGACGGCGGCCGCGCAATGCGCGACGCCATCGCGCGCGGCACGGCGCATTTCGAGGCCCTGGTGCAGCGGCTGCTCGCCTGCCACGGCGCCGAGGGCGCGACGGCCGGTGCCGCGCTGGCCGCCTTGCTGGACCGCGCCGACGCCGTGTGCGCCTGATCGCTGCCGGCGCAGTTCAAGCCACCGCGGCCAGCCTGCCGATGCCGTGGATCACGGCGCAGGCCCGCGGCAAGGCAAGCCGACGCGACGTCGGCTTCATTCGCGCTCGGCGTTCCAGAGAATGACCTCGAGCGTCGCCACCGAGCCGGCGACGATGCCCGCGACGGCGATGAACGAGCCCAGCGCCAGCGTCGACAGGCCCGCCATGCCCTGGCCGATGGTGCAGCCCAGGCCGGTGACGCCGCCGAAGCCCATCAGCACGGCACCGGTGAGCTGGCCGCGCAGATCGCTCACCGACGCGAAGCCCTCCCAGCGGAAGCTGCCGCTGGCGATGGCGTGCGCCGCCGAACCCAGCACGATGCCGAGCACGCTGGCGATGCCGAAGGTCATGTGCAGCGAGGCGTCGGTCCACAGCATCAGCAACTCGAGCCCGTAGGCCAGCGGCGCGACGAAGCTCAGCGACTCGATGGTGCGCGTGTTGGTGGCGAAGAAGCCGGTCTCCAGCGTTTCGGGGTTCTCGCCGTAGCCGAGATGGCCGCTGACGTACCAGGCGGCGACGATCAGCGCGCCCAGTGCCGCGCCGCCCAGCACCTGCTGGCGGTTGGCACGAAAGCGCGCGTCCTTGAACACGAAGACCAGGATCGCGGCGACCGCCAGTGCGCTCACCGTCCACAGCGCCGCGCGGGCGTCGAGCCCGGTGGCGCCGGCCAGCAGCGTCGCCAGCCCCTGGTCCGCAAAGCCGCGCGCGCCCAGGTCGATGCTCACCGGGTCGAGCCAGGCCGCGCGCCAGCTGCCGAACAGGCCCTTGAGCGTCATGTACGAGGCGACGGCCATGAACAGCAGCACCACCAGCGAGCGCACGCTGCCGCCGCCCAGGCGCAGCAGATTCTTGTTGGCGCAGCCGCCGGCGAGCGTCATGCCGACGCCGAACAGCAGGCCGCCCACCAGCAGCGACAGCCACGGCAGGTTGGGACGCCGCGTCACCGCCTTGCCGACGTCGGCGAGGCCGAAGTGCACGAGCGCCGAGGTGCCGACGATGGCCACCGCCACCGCGAGCGCCCACATGCGCACGCGGCCCCAGTGGCCCATGTTGACCACGTCCGACAGTGCCCCCATGGTGCAGAAGTTGGTCTTCGCCGCCACCCAGCCGAAGACCGTGGCGACGACGAAGCCGCCGCCCACCACCAGCGGCGCGAGATCGGCTGCGTCGGCGCTCATCGCCGGCCCCGGTCGCGCCGCACCAAGCCGCGCTGCACGGCGCCTAGATGAACAGGCACACGTCGGTCTCGCCGGCGAACTTGAGGAAGGTCGCCGCGCCGCCGTACTCGATGCCGTCGATGAAATCGTCCTTGGAGAACTCGAACAGGTCGACCGTCATCTGGCAGGCGATGAGCTTGACGTCGGCTTCCTGGCACAGGCTGCGCAGCTCGGCGAGCGACGCGACGCCCTTTTTCTTCATCTTCGACTTCATCATCGACGTGGCCATCGCCTGCATGCCGGGCAGCACCGAGACCACCACCGGCATCGGCACGGGCATCGGCATCGCCGGATTGGCGAGCGGGCTGATGGCGATGCCCGACAGATCCTTGCGCAGCAGTTGCAGGCCGTAGAAGGTGAAGAAGATCTGCACCTCCCAGCCGAGCGCGGCGGCGGTGGAGGCCAGGATCAGCGGCGGGTACGCCATGTCCAGCGCCCCCTTGGTGGCGATGATCGCCATCTTCTTCGTCGCCATGGAAGTCCTTCCGCAATCCGTGATGGAGCCTGCGGCCGCGCGCCGCATCGCCCCGGCGGCCCGCATGCGGGGCCCGCAACGACCGTCGGTCTCAGGCCTTCTTCAGGAAGAAGACGTACTTGCCGCCCTCTTCGCCGGACCCGAGCAGCGCGTGCCCGGTCTGCTCGGCAAACGCTGCCATGTCGGACACCGAGCCCGGGTCGGTGGCGATGACGCGCAGCACCTGGCCGCTGGCCATGTCGGCGAGCGACTTCTTGGTCTTGACGATCGGCAGCGGGCACGACAGGCCCGAGGCGTCGAATTCCTTGTCGAAGTTCATGCGGTTCTCCGTGGCAAGAGCGGCGCCTGCCCAGCGCCCATTACCGCCGCAGCACGGCCCCAGCGTCTATGCCCGCGAAGGGTGATGCCGCATACCCCATCCGGGTAATATGGCTTTCGTGGGCCGATCGTGCCGGAGGTGAGCGCGCCGGCAACGCGCGCTCAGGCGGCGGGCGGCAACGTGTCGGCGAAGCTGGCTCGCGCGGCAAGCTTGTCGGCGAGCTTTCTCAGGTTGGGGTACTCGTCGCGCCAGTCGATCGGCGCAAAGCGCAGGTCCAGGTAGCCCAGTGCACAGCCCACCGCGATGTCGCCGAGGCTGAAGTGGGTGCCGGCACAGTGCGGCTTGTCGCCCAGCCCCTGGCTCATCGCGCGCAACGCGGCATGCACGCGGCTCATCTGACGGTCGATCCAGGGCTGGGAGCGCTGCGCCGCGCTGCGGCCGGGCCAGATCGCTTCCATGCGCGCGAGCATCGCGGCGTCGAGCAGGCCGTCGGCCAGCGCCTCCCAGGTGCGCACCTCCATGCGCTCGCGGCCCGCGGGCGGGATGAGGCGGCCCACCGGCGAAAGCGAGTCGAGGTACTCGACGATGACGCGCGAGTCGAACACCGCCTCGCCGCCTTCCATCACCAGGCAGGGCACCTTGCCCAGCGGGTTGGACGCCAGGATCGCGTCGCTGGCCCAGACATCGTCGAGCACGAGCTGGAAGTCGAGCCTCTTTTCGGCCATCACGATGCGCACCTTGCGCACGTAGGGGCTGGTCAAGGACCCGATGAGTTTCATGCGTTACAGACGGCTGCGGCAGACGGACCATTCTAGGGGAGCCCCCGGCGCGTCGAGTCCACACGGGTGCGGGGGGTCGGGCGCGCCGTCGGGCGCGCTTGCCTCGACACGGGAACCGCGGCACACTGGATCACACGCCCAGCCCCGACGTTCCGTGCGATTCCCGGCGTCCCCCCTTTCGCCCGCGCTGCGCGCCTCCATACGTCTTCCCGTCCGCGGCCCTGCGGTGCTGCGGGCTTGTCCGTCCCGGCGCGCGTCGCGCCAAGGAGGTATTGCATGAACCTGACGATCAGCGGCCATCATCTCGAAGTCACGCCCGCTTTGCGAGAGTATGTGCTCACCAAGCTCGATCGCGTCACGCGTCACTTCGACCAGGTCGTCGACATCAACGTCCTGCTCACGGTCGAGAAGAAGAAGGAGAAGGAGCGCCGCCAGCGCGCCGAGATCACGCTGCGCGTCAAGGGCCGCGACATCTTCGTCGAGCATTCGCACGAGGACCTCTACGCGGCGATCGACCAGCTCATGGACAAGCTCGACCGGCAGGTCATGCGCCACAAGGACCGCGTGCAGGAACACCATCACGCGACGGCCAAGCGCGTGGAGTCCAGCGCCGGCTGACGAGACGAGGCGCGCGTCGCCCGCACCTCGAGGCGGCTCCGCGGGGCCGCCTTTTCGTTGCCTCCTGCGCCTGGCTTCCACTTGGCGCAACGGCTGTTGCGGCAATGCTGCAATGCGGCAATCCAGCATGGCCCACACCCGGTCGCGGCCTGGCCGGACAGGCCCGCTTCGCGATCCGCGGTCTATGATGCGACGTTCGAGGCGGCCACGCGCGGCGTGGCCGCCCTACTTTGTGTAGCCACGGGGTCATCGATGAACCGCCTCGCCGCCATCCTGCCTGCAGGCAACGTGCTGGTGAACGTGGATGCCACCAGCAAGAAGCGTGTGTTCGAGCACGCCGGTGTGCTGTTCGAGAACCAGCATGCCATCGCCCGCGGCACCGTCACCGACAACCTGTTCGCGCGCGAGCGCCTGGGCTCCACCGGCCTGGGCCACGGCGTGGCGATCCCGCACGGCCGCGTGAAAGGGTTGAAGAACCCGCTGGCGGCGGTGCTGCGCGTGCAGCAAGCGATCCTCTTCGACGCGCCGGACGACGAGCCGGTCGTGCTGCTCGTCTTCCTGCTCGTGCCCGAGGCGGCGACGCAGCGGCACCTCGAGATCCTCTCCGAGATCGCCGAGATGCTGTCCGACCGCGAGTTGCGCGAGCGCCTGAAGACCGAGCCCGAGGCCGCCGGCGTGCACAAGCTGATCTCGGACTGGGAGCCGCTGAAGACGCCGGCGTGAGCGTGTCGCACCGCTTGCGGGCGTTCGACGGGCGGCGCGGCGCCCGAGCGCACCCGTGCCATCACGGCGGCGTGCGCCCTGCGCGGCAAGGCGGCCCGACCTGTCCCGGCGCGGGCCTGCGCTCATGAAACCGACCTCGATCAGCGCCGAGGCCCTGTTCGAAGCGCAGCGCGAGTCGCTGCACTGGGAGTGGGTCGCCGGGCACGCGCACCCGGAGCGGCGCTTCGACGACGCGGCGGTGCTCGACGCACGCTCGGCCGCCGACCTGATCGGCTACCTCAACTACATCCACCCGTACCGGGTGCAACTGGTCGGCCGGCGCGAGGTCCAGTACCTGACGCGCGACGAAGCGGCAGACCAGGAGCGGCGCATCTCGCGCATCGTCGCGCTCGATCCGCCGATGATCGTGGTCGCCGACGGCCAGACGCCACCGCCGCGGCTGCTCGCGATGTGCGACCGCGCGGAGATTCCGCTGTTCGTCACGCGCGAATCGGCCGGCCACGTGATCGACGTCGTGCGCGGCTACCTCGGCCGCCTGTTCGCCGACCGCACGACGCGCCACGGCGTGTTCATGGACATCCTCGGCCTGGGCGTGCTGATCACGGGCGAATCGGGCCTGGGCAAGAGCGAGCTCGGCCTCGAGCTCATCAGCCGCGGCCACGGCCTGGTGGCCGACGACGCGGTCGACATCTACCGCACCAGCCAGACCGCGCTCGAGGGCCGCTGTCCGGAGCTGCTGCAGAACCTGCTCGAGGTGCGCGGCATCGGGCTGCTCGACATCAAGGCCATCTTCGGCGAGACCGCGGTGCGGCGGAAGATGAGGCTGCAGCTCATCGTGCACCTGGTGCGCACCGAGACGCTGGAGCGCGATTTCGAGCGCCTGCCCTACGAGCCGCTGTACGAGTCCGTGCTCGAGATCCCGGTGCGCAAGGTGGTGATCGCGGTCGACGCGGGGCGCAACCTGGCCGTGCTCGTCGAGGCCGCGGTGCGCAACACCGTGCTGCAGCTGCGCGGCATCGACACCTATCAGGAGTTCATCCGCCGCCACCAGAAGGCGATGGAGGGCGAGGACGGCGGCGCGTAGGCGCCGCGCGCAGCGGCCCGCCGCCGCGCCGCGTGCGCTACCTCCCGCGGTGCGGGCAGTCGGCCTTCGTGCAGCGCGCGTACAGCGCCAGCGAGTGCTCCTGCAGCGCGAAACCGCGCTCGGCTGCGATGGCGCGCTGGCGCAGCTCGATCTCGACGTCGACGAACTCCTCGACCCGGCCGCAGTCCAGGCACACCAGGTGGTCGTGGTGCTGGCCTTCGTTGAGCTCGAACACCGCCTTGCCGCTCTCGAAGTTGCCGCGCGTCAGCAGCCCCGCCTGCTCGAACTGCATCAGCACGCGGTACACGGTGGCCAGACCGATGTCGGCCCCTTCGACGAGCAGCGCCTTGTAGACGTCCTCGGCCGTCATGTGGCGCCGTTGCGAGCGCTGGAAGATCTCGAGGATCTTGATGCGCGGCAGCGTCGCCTTCAGGCCGCTGCTCTTGAGTTCCTCGGCGTGCGTCATCGTGGGTCGCGGATGGCGACCGGGCCACCGCGCCCGCCGGCGGCGAACACGGTGACCTGGCCGCTAGAATGGAGCCGATCATAGCCAGCGCGGCCGTGCCGCGCGCGCGCCGCGGCGGTGTATCCCTGTTGTCGCCACTGCGTCTGCCGCCTGCCGTCTGCCCGCGCCTGCCGTTCGAACCACGATGCGCCCGCTCGTCACGCTGATGCCGCTCGCCGCCTGCCTGCTGCTGGCCGGTTGCGAGTCGCTGCAGCGCACCGACAGCTTCATGGGCTTCATCACGCCCTACCGCATCGACATCGTGCAGGGCAATGTCGTCACCGAGGAGCAGGCGGCGTTGATCAAGCCCGGCGCGACACGGCTGCAGGTGCGCGAGGTGTTCGGCACGCCGCTGCTCGCCGACCCGTTCCACGCCGAGCGCTGGGACTACATCTTCACGCTGCGCCGCCCGGGCAGCGAGTTGAAGCGCCGCAGCGTCATCGTGCTGTTCGACGGCGACGTCGTCAAGTCGATCGAGGCGCCCGAGCTGCCGACCGAGCGCGAGTTCGTCGCCTCGATCAGCCGCGACAAGCAGCTGGTGCCGCCGCGCCTCGAACTGAGCGAGGACGAACGCGCCGCGCTGCCGCCGCCGGTCAAGCGCGAGGCCACACCGCCGGAGCCGGTGGGGCCGGTGCGCGAGTACCCGCCGCTCGAGCTGCCGTGAGCAGCCACCCTGCGGCAACAAAGGTCAGCATCGCCGGCGCCGGCGGGCGCATGGGCCGCATGCTGATCGAGGCCGTGCTCGGCGCGCACGACATGCGGCTGGCCGGCGCACTCGATCTGGCCGGCAGTGCGTGGATCGGCCAGGACGCCGGCGCCGCGGCCGGCCGCGCCACGGGCGTCGCCATCACCTCCGATCTGCGCGCCGGGCTCGCCGGGGCCGATGTGCTGATCGACTTCACGCGCCCCGAAGGCACGCTGGCACACCTGGCGCTGTGCCGCGAGCTCGGCGTGCGCATGGTGATCGGCACCACCGGCTTCACGCCGGCGCAAAAGGCGCAGATCGACGCGGCGGCGCAGCGGCTGGCGATCGTGCTGGCGCCGAACATGAGCGTGGGCGTCAACGTGATGATCGCGCTGGTCGAGCACGCCGCGCGGCTGCTGGGCGAGGGTTACGACCTCGAGGTCGTCGAGGCGCACCACCGCCACAAGGTCGACGCCCCCAGCGGCACCGCGCTGGCGCTGGGCGAGGCCCTGGCACGCGCACGCGGCACGACGCTGGCCGAGCAGGGCGTGTACACGCGCCACGGTCACACCGGCGAGCGCCGCGCGGGCAGCATCGGGTTTGCCACCGTGCGCGGCGGCGACATCGTCGGCGAGCACCTGGTGATGTACTGCGGCAGCGGCGAGCGCCTCGAGATCGCGCACAAGAGTTCGAGCCGCGCCAACTACGCCGCAGGCAGCCTGCGCGCGGCGCGCTTCGTCGCCACGCAACCGCCGGGCCTGTTCGGCATGGCGGAGGTGCTGGGGCTGCAGCCGCCGCGATGACGGGGCCGTCGTCCGCCGCCGCGGCGCGCCGCCTTGCCCCCGCCGCCGGCCCGGGCGCAAGCAGGCGCAAGCGGTGAACGGGCTCGAGCAGTTCTGGACGCGCAGCGACCCCGTCGGCCGCGCCGTGGCGCTGCTGCTGCTGGCGATGTCGGTTGCGGCCTGGGTGCTGATCCTGTGGAAGGGCTGGCTGTTGCGCCGCGCGCGTCGCGACCTCGCGCGCGCGGTGCCGGCGTTCTGGGACGCCGCATCGCTGGACGACGGCCGGCTGCGGCTGGCGGCGCTCGACCGCGAGCGCGTGCTGCTGCCGCTGCTCGACGCGGCCCGAGCACGGCCGGCCCGCGGCACGCTGCAGACGGCGGCCGAACAGGCGTCGCAGCTCACGCGCCGCCTGCGCGACGCGCTGCACCGGGCGCTCGCGCATCTGCATCTGGGCCAGGTCGTGCTCGCCTCGGTCGGCGCCACGGCGCCCTTCGTCGGCCTGTTCGGCACCGTGTGGGCGATCTACCACGCGCTGGCGGGCATTGCCGCGGCCGGCGGCATCACCATCGACAAGGTCGCCGGACCGATCGGCGAGGCGTTGGTGATGACCGCTGCCGGCATCGCCGTGGCAGTGCCGGCGGTGCTCGCCTACAACGTGTTCGGCAAGTGGGTGGCCGGCTGCGAGGCCGAGCTCGAGGGCTTCGCGCACGACCTGCGCGAGCTGATGCTGCAGCAGGGCTGAGAGAGGCCGACAGATGGCGTTCGGTCGCCTGCAGAGCAGCCCCGGCGCGACGCCGATGAGCGAGATCAACATGACGCCGCTGATCGACGTCATGCTGGTGCTGCTCGTCATCTTCGTCATCACCGCGCCGCTGATCGGCAGCAGCCTGCGGCTCGATCTGCCCGAGGTCCGAGGCGCCGGCGCCAGCGATGCGCCGGCGGTGGTCGCGCTGGCCATCGACCAGGAGGGCCGGCTGTACTTCGACGAGCAGCCGCTCGAAGCGGCGCAGCTCGCGGAGCGCGTGCGCCAGGCGGCGCGGCGCAATCCGGCCACCGAGGTGCAGTTGCGCGCCGACCGGCGCGTGCCCTACGGCCGCGTCGCCGAGCTGATCGGCTGGGTGCAGCAGGCCGGGCTCACGCGCATCGGCTTCGTGACCGAGGCGCCACGCTAGCCGGCGTGGCGCGCCAGCGCGCCGGGCGGCGAGCGCGCCCGCATGTCGCTTCCCTAGAATCCGCCCGATGAACGAGAAATACGTCCCGGCCGAGGTCGAGGCCGCCGCCCAGGCTCACTGGTCGGCCATCGACGCCTACCGCGTGACCGAGGATCCGCGCCGGCCCAAGTTCTACGCCTGCTCGATGCTGCCCTACCCCAGCGGCAAGCTGCACATGGGGCACGTGCGCAACTACACCATCAACGACATGATGGCGCGCTGGATGCGCATGAAGGGCTACAACGTCCTCATGCCGATGGGCTGGGACGCGTTCGGCCTGCCGGCCGAGAACGCCGCCATCGACAACGGCATCGCGCCGGCCAGGTGGACGCGCGACAACATCGCCGACATGAAGGCGCAGATGCAGCCGCTGGCGCTGGCCTTCGACTGGAGCCGCGAGCTCGCCACCTGCGACCCCGAGTACTACCGCTGGAACCAGTGGTTCTTCCTGAAGATGCTCGACAAGGGCATCGCCTACAAGAAGACGCAGATCGTCAACTGGGATCCGGTCGACCAGACCGTGCTCGCCAACGAGCAGGTGGTCGACGGCAAGGGCTGGCGCAGCGGCGCGCCGGTCGAAAAGCGCGAGATCCCCGGCTACTACCTCGCGATCACGAAGTACGCCGACGAGCTGCTCGCGGGCGTCGCCGACAGCACCAGCGCGCACTACCTCGAGGGCTGGCCCGAGCGCGTGCGCCTGATGCAGGACCACTGGATCGGCCGCAGCGAAGGCGTGCGCTTCGCCTTCACGCACACGATCCGCGACGAGGCCGGCCAGCTCGTGCAGGACGGACGCATGCACGTCTTCACGACGCGCGCCGACACCATCATGGGCGTCACCTTCTGCGCCGTCGCGCCCGAGCATCCGCTGGCGCAGCTGGCGGCGCGCCGCGATGCAAAGGTCGCCGCCTTCGTCGACGAGTGCACGCGCGGCGGCACCTCCGAAGCCGAGGTCGCGCTGAAGGAAAAGGCCGGCCTGCCGCTGGGCATGAGCGTGACGCACCCGCTCACCGGCCAGCCGGTGCCGCTGTGGGTGGGCAACTACGTGCTGATGGGCTACGGCGACGGCGCGGTGATGGGCGTGCCGGCGCACGACGAACGCGACTTCGCGTTCGCCAACAGGTACGGCCTCGACATCCTGCAGGTCATCCACATCGACGGCCTGAAGTACGACTACCACCACTGGCACGACTGGTACGCCGACAAGGAGCGCGGCATCACCGTCAACTCGGGCGTCTGGAGCGGCCTGCACCACAAGGCGGCGATCGACGCGATCGCGGCCGCGCTGGCGCAGCACGGCGTGGGCGGCAAGCAGGTCACCTGGCGGCTGCGCGACTGGGGCATCAGCCGCCAGCGCTACTGGGGCACGCCGATCCCGATCATCCACTGCCCGGGCTGCGGCAGCGTGCCGGTACCCGAGAAGGACCTGCCCGTCGTGCTGCCGGAAGACCTGGTACCCGACGGCAGCGGCAACCCGCTCGCCAAGTGCGAGTCGTTCCTGAAGGTGGCGTGTCCGCGCTGCGGCCAGCCGGCGCGCCGCGAGACCGACACGATGGACACCTTCGTCGACAGCGCCTGGTACTACATGCGCTACTGCTGCCCGGGCAGCGACGACGCGATGGTCGACGCGCGCAACGACTACTGGATGCCGATGGACCAGTACATCGGCGGCATCGAGCACGCCGTGCTGCACCTGCTGTACGCGCGCTTCTGGACCAAGGCGATGCGCGACCTGGGGCTGGTGAAGTTCCACGAGCCGTTCAAGCGCCTGTTCACCCAGGGCATGCTGCTCAACGAGTGCTACTACCGCGAGGACGGCGAAGGCGGCAAGCGCCGCTGGTTCTACCCGAGCGAGGTCGACATCGACTGCGACGAGCGCGGCCACCCGGTGGGCGCGCGCGCCAAGGACGACGGCCGGCCGGTGCAGCTCGGCGGCATCGAGAAGATGTCCAAGAGCAAGAACAACGTCGTCGAGCCGCGCGACATCATCGCGCGCTTCGGCGCCGACACCGCGCGCGTGTTCACGATGTTCGCCGGCCCGCCCGACCAGAGCGCGGCCTGGAGCGATTCCGGCGCCGAGGGCTGCTGGCGCTTCCTCAGGCGGTTGTGGAGCTTTGCGGCGAAGTCCGCGCCGCGACTTGCGCGGGCATCCACCACGCCCCAGGGCGCCAGCCGCGAGGCGCTGGCGCTGCGACGCGAGCTGCATCTGCTGCTGCGCCAGGTGAGCGCCGACTTCGAGCGCCTGCAATACAACACCGTCGTCTCCGGCGCGATGAAGATGCTCAACGCGCTCGAGGACGCGGCGCTGGCCGACACCCACGCCGACGCCGCCGTGCTGCGCGAAGGGCTGGGACTGCTGCTGCGCGCGCTTTATCCGGCGGCGCCGCACGTGACGCAGCAGTTGTGGAGCGGGCTCGGCTACACGGCGCGCCACGGCGAGCTGATCGACGCCCCCTGGCCCACGGTGGACGAGACGGCGCTGGTGCGCGACGAGATCGAGCTCGTGCTGCAGGTCGGCGGCAAGCTGCGCGGCTCGATCCGCGTGCCGGCCGCGGCCGACCGTGCCGCCATCGAGGCCGCGGCGCTGGCCGCACCCGAGGTAGCGCGCTTCGGCGAGGGACGCCCGGTCAAGCGCGTGGTCGTCGTGCCGGGGCGGCTGGTCAATGTCGTGGTCTGAGGTCGGCGCACCCGAACATCGCCGAAGAAGCGCGCTGCGGCTCGGCTCGGGCGGCGTGCTGGCCGCGCTGGCCGCGCTGGCCGCGCTGGCCGGCTGCGGCTTCGAACTGCGGCAACCGCTGCAACTGCACTTCTCGAGCATCGCGCTCACCGGTTTCGCCGCGCGCTCGCCGCTGGCGGGCGAGCTGCGCCGCACGCTGGGCGCGCAGACCCGCGTGCTCGACGATCCGGCGCGCGCCGAGGTCGTGCTCGAGGCGCTCGCCGATCGCCGCGAGCGCAGCGTGGTCGCCTCGACCGCCGCGGCCCAGGTGCGCGAGCTGACCTTGCGCCTGGCGTTCGACTTCCGGGTGCACACGCCCGGCGGCCGCGAGCTGGTGCCCAAGGTGAGCCTGCTGCTCTCGCGCGACCTGAGCTACAGCGAAACCTTCGCGCTGGCCAAGGAGGAGGAGCAGGACGCGCTGTTTCGCGAGATGCAGACCGACATCGTCGCGCAGGTCATGCGCCGGCTGGCGGCGATCCACCCGTAGCCGCACCATGCCGATTCGCCCCGAGCAGCTCGAAGCCCGTCTGGCGCACGGACTCGCGGCGCTGTACACGCTGCACGGCGACGAGCCGCTGCTGGCAATGGAGGCCGCCGACGCCATCCGCCGCGCCGCGCAGCGCGCCGGCTTCGAGGAGCGGCGCGTCTTCACCGTGAGCGGCGCGCACTTCGACTGGAGCAGCGTCGTCGGCGCAGCACAGGAGACGAGCCTGTTCGCGGCACGCCAGATCATCGAGATCCGCATCCCCTCGGGCAAGCCGGGCAAGGACGGCGCGCAGGCGCTGCAGCGCTACGTCGACTCGCCCAGCGCCGACGTGCTGACGCTGGTGCAGTTGCCGCGGCTGGATTTCCAGCAAAGCCGCTCGGCCTGGTTCGGCGCGCTCGACGCCGCCGGCGTGACCGTGCGCCTGGACCCGGTGGAGCGCCACGCGCTGCCCGCCTGGCTGGCGCAGCGGCTGGCACGCAACGGCCAGCGCGTGGCCGACGGCGAGGCCGGCCGGCGCACGCTCGCCTTTCTGGCCGACCGCGTCGAAGGCAACCTGCTCGCGGCGCACCAGGAACTGGCCAAGCTCGCGCTGCTGTACCCCGGGGGCGAACTCGCCTTCGAGCAGGTCGAGGCGGCGGTGCTCAACGTCGCGCGCTACGACATCCCCAAGCTGCTGGACGCGGTCTGGAGCGGCCAGCCGGCGCGCGCGCTGCGCATGCTCGGCGGCCTCGAGGCCGAGGGCGAATCGGCCGTCTACGCACACTGGAGTCTGGCCGAGGACGTGCGCGCCCTCGCACGTGCGCGCGCCGCGCTCGACGAAGGCCGGCCGCTGCCGCTGGCGCTCGAGACGGCGCGCGTCTGGGGCGCCAAGGGGCGCCTCTTCGAGCGCCTGCTGCCGCAGCTGTCGGCCGCGCAACTGGCGCGGTGGCTGGACGTGGCGGCCATCTGCGACGGCATCGTCAAGGGCCTGGTCCACCCCGACTGGCCCGCAGGTGCCTGGCCGGCGCTGCGACGCTTCGTGCTGATGCTCCTGCCGCCAGCCCCAGGCCGCGGCGGCGCAGGCGACGGAGCTGCGCCACACGTGCTGGCGCTCGAAGCCTGAGCCGGCCGCGAGCGCGCGCGGTTTTTTGGGCGACGGCCAGACGCGCGCACCAGCGGCCTGGCCGGGCCGGTGGGCGGCGGCGTCAAGCCCGGGCCGCCTCGAGCAGCCGCGCCAGCGCCGCCGCCAGCGCCGCCTCGCGCACCGCGGCGCGATCGCCCCGCAACTGCAGCCGCTCGGCGCGCACGCCGGCCGACGTCGCCCAGGCCAGCCACACCGTGCCCACCGGCTTGCCCGGCACGGCGCCGGCGGGTCCGGCGATGCCGGTGACGGCCAGAGCCAGCTGCGCACGCGAATGCGCGAGCGCGCCCCGCGCCATCGCCTGCGCCACCGCTTCGCTGACCGCGCCGTGCGCGGCGAGCAACGCCGGCGCGACACCCAGCAGCTCGCTCTTGGCCTCGTTGCTGTAGGTGACGAAGCCGCGCTCGAACCAGTCGCTCGACCCGGCGAGCGAGGTGCACGCCGCGGCCACCAGGCCGCCGGTGCAGCTCTCGGCCGTGGCCAGGCGCCAGCCGCGCGCTCGCAGCGCCGCGGCGAGCGCGCGCACGGCGCCCTCGACCGCCGTCAGGGCCACGGCCACAGACGCACCCACAGTGCGAGGCACAGCAGCGTGCACAGCGCGGCGACGAGGTCGTCGAACAGGATGCCGAAGCCCTGCGCCATGCCGATCGGCGCGCCGGCCCCTTGCTTGAAGAGCCGATCCGCCCAGCCGACCGGCCCGGGCTTGACGGCATCGAAGAAGCGAAACAGCACGAAGGCCGCGATCTGCATCGCCAGGCCGGCGGGCATGAGCAGCCACAGCACGATCCAGAACGCGATGACCTCGTCCCAGACTACGGGCGCCGGGTCGGCCAGCGCGAGATGGCGCGCCGTGAGCGTGCACGCCCACCATCCGACGACGAGGCCGAGCGCGATCGCCAGCGCCCATTGCGCCGCGTCGAGCCAGTGCCCGAGCACGAGGAAGACGAGCCAGCCCCACAGCGTGCCGACGGTGCCCGGCGCAAACGGTGCGAGGCCGGCGCCGAAAGCCAGCGCGATCCAGTGCGCCGGATGGCGCAGCATGAAGCGCACGCTGGCGCGCTCGCCGGCAGCCATCTTCAGGCGAAGTGGTCGAAGCCGTGCCAGCGCGGCACGAACGCCGCGCCCTGCGCGTCGACGATGCGCAGGCCCGGCCCGGCTTCGATGCGGCCGATGCAGGCGACCTCGACGCCGACGCTGCGCGCCGCGGCGCGCACGGCATCGCGCTGCGCGGGCGCTGCCGTGAACAGCAGCTCGTAGTCGTCGCCCCCGGCGAGCACGCATTCGTGCTGCAGCGCCTCGGCCTGGCGCGCCAGCGCCGCGCCGCGCGGCAGTGCGGCCAGCTCGACGCGCGCGCCGACGCCCGAGCGCTCGAGGATGTGGCCGAGGTCGCCGAGCAGGCCGTCGCTCAGATCGATCGCGGCACTCGCGACGCCGCGCAGCGCGAGGCCGAGCGCGACGCGCGGCTGCGGGCATTCCATCGCGCGGCGCACGGCCTCGAAGTCCTCGCCGGCCAGCGCCACGCGGCCGCGGAACGCCTCGAGCGCCAACCGCGCATCGCCCAACGTGCCGCTCACCCACAGCTCGTCGCCGGCGCGTGCGCCGCTGCGCAACAGGGCCTGGCCGGCGGGCACCTGCCCGAAGGCGGTGATGCACAGGCTCAGCGGGCCGGCGGTGGTGTCGCCGCCGATCAGATCCACGCCGTGCGCGTCGGCGAGCGCGAACAGCCCTTCGGCGAAGCCGGCCAGGAAAGCGGCGTCGACGGCAGGCATCGCCAGCGCGAGCGTGAACGCCAGCGGCTCGGCGCCGCAGGCCGCGAGGTCCGACAGGTTGACCGCCAGCGCCTTGTGGCCCAGGCGCGCGGGCGGCACCGTGGCGACGAAGTGCCGGCTCTGGACGAGCAGGTCGGTCGTCACCACGAGCTGCATGCCCGGCGCCGGCGCCAGCAGCGCGCAGTCGTCACCGACGCCCAGCGCCACCTGAGTGCGCCGCGGCGCGCGCGCGAAGTGGCGCGCGATGAGCTCGAACTCGCCGAGGCTCGTGCGGCGCGAGGCGCGCCCGGACGGTTCGATGGCGACGCCCGGCGGTTGCGGAGGAATCGTGGTGGTCATGGCTGGCGGCTCGGCGCCGTATTGTGGGCGCCGCCGCGTCCGGGCCCGCGCCGCTTCGGCCGACCTGTTGCAGCGACCCGGCGGCTGCGCGCCGCGCAGGCCCCGGCCGCACAATGGCGGCCCCGTCAAACGAGCCGGAGGACCCGCGCGATGCGCAGCGACGAAGACAAGGCGGCCGATCTGCGGCAAGCCGCGCTCGAGTATCACGAGTTTCCGCTGCCGGGCAAGATCGCCATCGACATCACCAAGCAGATGGTGAGCCAGCACGACCTGGCGCTCGCCTACTCGCCCGGCGTGGCCGCGCCGTGCGAGGACATCGTCGCCGATCCGGTCGCCGCCTATCGCTACACGGCGCGCGGCAACCTGGTGGCCGTCGTCACCAACGGCACCGCGGTGCTGGGGCTGGGCGACATCGGCCCGCTGGCGGCCAAGCCGGTGATGGAAGGCAAGGCGGCGCTGTTCAAGAAGTTCGCCGGCATCGACGTCTTCGACATCGAGCTCGACGTGAAGGATCCGGCGCGCCTCGTCGAGGTCGTCGCGGCGCTCGAGCCGACCTTCGGCGGCATCAACCTGGAGGACATCAAGGCGCCCGAGTGCTTCGAGATCGAGCGCAGCCTGCGCCAGCGCATGAAGATTCCGGTCTTCCACGACGACCAGCACGGCACGGCGATCGTCGTCGGCGCGGCGCTGCTCAACGCGCTGCATCTCACGGGCAAGGCGATCGACGCCGTCAAGATCGTCGCCAGCGGCGCCGGCGCGGCGGCACTGGCGTGCCTCAGGCTGCTGGTCAAGCTCGGCGCGCGGCGCGAGCACATCTGGGTCACCGACCTGGCCGGAGTCGTCTGGCGCGGCCGCACCGAACTGATGGACGAGGACAAGGCGCAGTTCGCGCAGGACACGCCGCTGCGCTCGCTCGCCGAGGTGATCGGCGGCGCCGATGTCTTCGTCGGCCTGTCGGCCGGCGGCGTGCTCGGCGCCGAGATGGTGGCACGCATGGCCGCGCGCCCGGTGATCTTCGCGCTCGCCAACCCGACGCCGGAGATCATGCCCGAGGTGGTCAAGGCGGTACGCGACGACGCCATCGTCGCCACCGGGCGCACCGACTACCCGAACCAGGTCAACAACGTCCTGTGCTTCCCGTACATCTTCCGCGGCGCGCTCGACTGCGGCGCGACGACGATCAACGACGCGATGGAGCTCGCCTGCGTGCACGCCATCGCCGAGCTCGCGCGCGCCGAGCAAAGCGAGGTCGTGGCCGCGGTCTACGCCGGCGAGACGCTGTCCTACGGGCCCGAGTACCTGATCCCCAAGCCGTTCGATCCGCGCCTGATGATCAAGGTCGCGCCGGCGGTGGCGCGCGCGGCCGCCGAGTCGGGCGTGGCGTTGCGTCCGATCGTCGACTGGCAGGCCTACGGCGAGAAGCTGCACGGTTTCGTCTACGCCTCGGGCCAGACGATGCGCCCGATCTTCTCGCTCGCGCGGCGCGCCGCATCCAGGCGCATCGCGTACGCCGAAGGCGAAAACGAACGCGTGCTGCGCGCCACGCAGATCGTGGTCGACGAAGGGCTGGCGCGCCCGACGCTGCTCGGCCGCCCGGCGGCGATCGCCAGCCGCATCGAGCAGTTCGGGCTGCGCCTGCGCGAAGGCGTCGACTACGACATCGTCGACATGGAGCGCGACCCGCGCTACCGCGACTTCTACACCACGTACCACCGCATGACCGAGCGCCGCGGCGTGACGCTGCAGATGGCGCAGATCGACATGCGCCGGCGCCTGACGCTCATCGGCTGCATGCTGCTGCACAAGGGCGACGTCGACGGCCTGCTGTGCGGCACCTGGAGCACCACGCACGCACACCTGGACTGGATCGATCAGGTGATCGGCAAGCGCGCCGGCGCCGCTCAGCGCACGCGCGAGGGCGTGAGCGTGTATGCGTGCATGAACGCGCTGATGCTGCCCGGGCGGCTGCTGTTCGTCGTCGACACGCACGTCAACGTCGACCCCAGCGCCGAGCAACTGTGCGAGATCACGCTGATGGCCGCCGCGGAGATGGAACGCTTCGGCGTCGCGCCCAGGGCCGCGCTGCTGTCGCACAGCAACTTCGGCACCAGCAATGCGCCCAGTGCCTCGAAGATGCGCCGCACGCTCGCGCTGCTGCGCGAGCAGGCGCCGTGGCTCGAGGTCGACGGCGAGATGCACGGCGACGTGGCGCTCGACACGGCGATGCGGCGCCGGCTGATGCCCCACAGCACCTTGCAGGGCGACGCCAACCTGCTGGTGCTGCCCGGCATCGACGCGGCCAACATCGCCTACAACCTGCTCAAGACCGCTGCCGGCGGCGGCATCGCGATCGGCCCGGTGCTGCTCGGCGCAGCCCGGCCGGTGCATATCCTGACACCTTCGGCGACGGTGCGGCGCATCGTCAACATGACGGCGCTCACGGTGGCCGACGCCCAAGCCAGACACAGCGACGACTCCGCGCGCTGAACGGCGCCTATCCCCACACTCCGGGTTGGTGCGCTGCAGCAGCGTCGCCATGACGTATGGACAGTGCACAAGAGCATTCGCATTCCTATGCAATCTCACATGTGTGCGCCCGCTTCGCAGCCTGCCACAAGGCCCCTCCGAGGTGCCGCGTCTTGAGTTCTCAGGAGGAATCCAGTACGATACGGGTTGATTTTTTCAGGGTTAACCCGTGATCTTCTCCGGCCCGGCCTCGGCGGGCGGCCTGTTGCGCAACGCGGTCCTGAAGCTCGGACTGAGCATTGCGGTGACGCTGGCGGTCGGAGCAGCGGTCCCTGCCGCCCACGGCAGAACGCCGTGTGCGACGACCGCCGGCGCGGTGGCACTGGCCGCGCTGCCGGCGGAGGCGCAGACGACCTTCAGGCAGATCCGCTCCGGCGGGCCGTTTGCCTATTCCAAGGACGGCATCGTGTTCGGCAACCGTGAGCGCCAATTGCCCGCCCAGGCCCGTGGCTACTACCGTGAATACACCGTGAGGACTCCTGCAGCGCGCGACCGCGGAGCGCGGCGCATCGTCTGCGGCGGCGCGCTGCCGACGAATCCCGACGCCTGCTACTACACCGCCGACCATTACCAGAGCTTTCGCCGCATCGCCGAGTGAGAGCCCGCCCCTCGCCCAAGTTCCAAGACCGACCGAGCCCAGGAGGAAAGCGACATCATGCAGTTGCAGACCATCCGTCCCAACATCGTGCAGGCCATCCGCGCCTACCGCGTCAGCGACCTGATGCAGGCGGCGGTCGAGGGCGGCCAGCATTTCCTCTACGCCAACCTCGCCGGCGTGCAGACGAAGCAGGAGCTGCTCGAGCGCATCGCCGAGGACTTCACGTTCCCGCCGCACTTCGGCAAGAACCTAGACGCGCTGTTCGACTGCATGACCGACCTCGTGCACAGGTCCGGGCAGCAGCCGGGCTTCGTCGTCGTGCTCGACCAACTGCCCGACAACGCGCGCTTCGACCGCGAAGCGCGCGAGCAGTTGCTGGACGTGTTCCGCGACGCCGCCGACTTCTGGGGCGAGCGACGGGTCGCGTTTCGCTGCTTCTATTCCTTCGCGGTCAGCCGGGCACAGGACGGCGCGGCGTGGGAGCGGACGGCGGCCGAGGCGGGCCAGCAGGCCGGCGGCCTGGTCAAGCCCGCGGTCACCAAGGTGGTGCTCAAGAACGGCGTCAATCCGAACTTCGGCATGAACATGCCGCTGATGGTGAGCGCGTTCGACACGGCGGTGTGGCTGAAGGTCGCGGCCTGAGCGGCCGGCAGCCGGTGCTCGAGGGCGGCCTGCGGGCCGCCCTTGCGTTTGTGGGGCGTCCCCCCCTGTGGGCGCGCCGGCCGGCCATGCGTCCGTGCGACGGCCTGCGGGCCGCCACGTCGTCCGTGCGGCGGCCTGCGGGCCGCGCGCCCTTTCCCTTTGCCGACCGGCGCGCGGCTCAGGCGGCCTGCCCGGCGGCACCCAGCGCCCGCGCCAGCGCCACGTACTCGTCCACCGGCACCTCCTCGGCACGGCGCTGCAGATCGAACGGCCGCGTGTGCCCGCGCGCTGCGAGCCAGCGGCCCAGCGTGTGGCGCAGCAGCTTGCGCCGCTGCGAGAAGGCGCACGCCACGATCTCGCCGAGCAGCACCCCATCGGCCAGTGCCGGTACGGGCAACGGCACCATGCGCACCACTGCCGAATCCACACGCGGCGGCGGGCTGAAGGCCTCGGGCGGCACGTCGACCAGCGGCTCGATGGCGTAGCGCCACTGCAGCATGACCGACAGCCGCCCGTAGTCCTTGCCGCCGGGCGCCGCCGCCATGCGCGCCACGACCTCGCGCTGCAGCATCACGTGCTGGTCCGCCACGTGTGCCGCGGCGCCGAGCAGGTGGAACAGGATCGGCGTCGAGATGTTGTACGGCAGGTTGCCGACCACGCGCAGCCGGCGCCGCGCGGCATCGGCCAGCGCCGCGAAATCGACGTCGAGCACGTCGGCCTCGATCACGTCGAGCCCTGCCGTGCCGCGCCAGCGTGCCGCCAGGTCGCGGTCGATCTCGATCACGGTGAGCGTGCCGGCGCGCGCGAGCAGCGGCCGGGTGAGCGCACCGAGCCCCGGGCCGATCTCGACCAGCGCCTGCCCGGGACGCGGGTCGATCGCGCCGACGATGCGCTCGACGAGCGCCTCGTCGACCAGGAAATGCTGTCCGAAGCGCTTGCGCGCGACGTGTCTCGGGGCGCGCGCCGTCAAGGCCGCCGCCCGGCACGCGTGACGTGACGCGGCGCAGGCGGTGTCACTGCGGCGGCTCGCGGTACTCGACATAGGCGCGCGAGCGCAGCTCCTTGACCCAGTCGAGATAGGCCTGCTCGAACTTGCGCTCACGCAGCGCGTTGCGCGCCTGCTCGCGCAGCTGCCTGGCGTCGAGCGCCACGTCGCGACGTTCGAGCACCTGGATGAGGTGCACGCCGAAGCGCGAGACCACGGGCTGCGAGATGCCGCCGATCGGCAGCGCATCCATCGCGGATTCGAACTCGGGCACCATCGTGCCCGGCGCGGCCCAGCCGAGATCGCCACCGGCGGCGGCGCTGCCGTCCTCGCTGTACTGGCGCGCGATGTCCTCGAACTTGCGCTTGCCGGACTCGATCTGCTGGCGGTATTCGGCCAGCCGCCGCGCCGCGACTTCGGGCGTCAGTTCGGCCGAGGTGCGCAGCAGCACATGGCGCACGTGCGTCTGCGTCAGCGTGATGGCGCCGTCGTGCCGCGCCAGCACCTCGAGGATGTGGAAGCCGGCGCCCGAGCGCTGCACCGACGAGACACCGCCCACCGGCACATCGCGCACGGCCTCGACGAACAGATCGGGCAGCCGCGAGGCCGGCCGCAGGCCGATCTCGCCGCCGCGCTCGTGGTTGGCGTCCTCGGACATTTCGGCCGCGACCTTGGCGAAGGGCTCGCCGGCACGCACACGCGCCAGCGCCTGGTCGATGCGGGCGCGGCGCGCGGCCAGCGTCGCCTCGTCGGCGTTTTCGGGCACGCTGACCAGGATCTGCGCCAGGTTCAGCTCGACGCCGCCGCCCGGGGCGACCCGCTGCTGCGCGAGCCACTGGTCGATCTCGTCGTCGCTGACGACGATGCGGCGGTAGACCTCGCGCTCGCGCATGCGCTCGATCATGATCTGGTCGCGCAGATCGGCGCGAAAGCGCGCGTAGTCGATGCCTTCGGAGCGCAGCCGCTCGCGCAACTGCGCCGCGCTGATCTGGTTCTGTGCCGCCACACTCTGCACGGCACGGTCGAGTTCGGTGTCGTCGACCCGCATGCCGCTTTCGCGCGCGCTGGAGAGGATCACCCGTTCGTCGATCAGGCTGTCGAAGGCCTGCTTGCGCAGCACGGCGTCCGCAGGCGGCGGCGTGCCCGCGCGCGCCGCGTCGGCGCGCGCGCGCTCGTAGCGCCGCTCGAGCTCGCCGGCGGTGACCAGTTCCTGGTTCACGATCGCCGCGATGTAGTCGCCCTGGGCCGCAACGCGGCCCTGCGCCTGCGCCGGCAGCGCGCCGGCGAGCAGCAAGACAAGGGCGCTCAGCGCCGCGGCGCGCAAGGTGCGTGGCGCCGCCGTGCGGCGCAGGATCGAAAGGTCAAGGCTCATGGCTGGGTGGGCTCGGATGCGCTCACGCCCTCGCCGCGCAGCATCTGGTAGCCGGGGATATTGTCCTTCAAGACCTGCAGCGGGTTGGAGCCCAGGCGCGACAACCCCACCAGCTCGAGCTGGAACATCAGCCGTGTCGTCGCCTGCTGCGAGCCGGTCGACAGCCGCTCGGCGACGACGCGGCCGATCCAGCAGCCCGCGTCGTACTCGAAGCCCAGCAGCGCGTCGGTGAGGCGACGATCCTTGAGGCTGTAGTTTGCGCGCCCCACGGCGTACCAGTTGCCGCTGCACGAGCCGCCCGCGCCGCGTGCGGCGAGCGCGCGCGCCAGCAGCGGCCACTGCCAGCCGACATCGAGCTGCTCGATGAGGCCGCGCGCGAACCTGTAGTTCGCGCTCAGCGTGCGAAACGGCCCCGGCGCGTAGCGCACGCCGATGATCGAGCGCACCGGACGCGCGATGTCGGCGTTGTATTGCAGCGACGCGTCGACGCTCCACGCGCGCACCAGACTGGTCGAGCCGAACAGCAGCAGGTCCGAAAAGCGCTGCGTGAGCGCCGGGCCGTCGACCGTGCCGTCGGCCTCGGCCGTGACGCGCTGCGCCCGCAACAGGTAGCGCTGCGCGATGCCCAGGCGCAACGCCTCCGCGCCGCTGGCGACGTCGACCACGCGCGTCGTCAGGCCGGCGGTGATCTGGTGCGCGTCGGAGACGCGGTCGACACCCGAGAACGCGTTGTCGCTGTAGATCGACGTCAGGTTGAAGTCCTTGCCCGCGGCGTCGAAGTCGGGCAGATCGCTCTGGGCGCGGTACGGCGTGCTCACGTACATCACGCGCGGCTCGAGCGTCTGGCGCAGGCGGCGTCCGAAACCTTCGGTCTGGCGCTCGAACTCGAGTCCGGCGTCGACACTGAAGCTCGGGATCGTGCGCGCCGCATGCCGGCGCGCGAGCGTCGCGCCATCCGTCCAGCGGTAGGCGGCGCTGTTGAGCGACACGCGCGGTGTCAGCCACATCCCGGGCGCGCGCCACGGCAGGCTGGCCGAGGCCAGCAGATGCACCCGATCGCCGTCGCCGCGTGCGGGTGACGCGACGTCGTTGGACGGCAGCACGAAGCGGTTGTATTCGCTCTCGGCGCTCCAGCGCAGCATCGAAGCCTGTCCGCCCAGGCGCAGCCCGAACTGCGCACTGCGCTCGTAGGGCGCGACGATCGGCGCATCGACGCTTTGCAGCACCTGCCAGCGCGTCGTGCGCAGGTAGGCCAGCCCCTGGTAACCCTCGCCACCGTCGACGAGCCCGGCGCCATCGGCCGCGGCGGCGCCCAGCGGGCGCTCGAAGCCGGCATGCGTGCCGAGCAGCCGCGGCACGAGGCTGTGCACGCGGTTCGGGAAGTCGCTCCACCAGTCGTCGTCGGACACGCGCAGCACGTCGGCCTGCGCGCGCAGGCCCCAGGGCAGCCGGCCTTCGTGATTCCATTGCAGCGCACCGCGCGCTCGCCGCGCCACGCGGTCGTCGGGCAGCGCGTCGAGCCGGAACTGGCCGGAATACGCCGGCTCGAGGTAGCGCAACTCGAGGTCGGCCCCGAGGCCGCGGCGCGTCATCAGCCGCGGCGTGATCGTCGCATCGCGATTCGGCGCGATGTTCCAGTAGTACGGCACGGCCAGCTCGACGCCGCTGCGGTTGTCGATGTTCAGCGACGGCGGCAGCCAGCCCGAGCGGCGCGTGTCGCCGAGCGGGAAGCTCATCGTCGGCAACACCAGGATCGGCGTGCCGAGAAAACGCAGCACGGCGCCTTCGGCGAGGCCCTCGTCGCGCTCGAGGTCGAGCTCGACCCGATCGGCGCGCAGCACCCAGGCCGGCTCCTCGGGGCCGTCGCGCGGGCAGCTCGTGTAGCTGGCCTGCAGCGCGCGCGATCGCTGGTCGCCGAGGAAGTCGATGCGCTCGGCGCGCCCGCCGGCGTTGCGCTGCGGCAACTCGAACTGCGGCTCGAGGAACCAGCCCTCGAAGCGCTGCACGGCGAGCTCGAGCTCCGTGCCGCGGTAGACGGCACCCTCGCGCTCGATCTGCACGTCGCCCCGGGCCCTGACGCGGTCGGCCGGCGCGTCGTAGGCGAGTCGATCGGCGCGGATCACGAGCGCGCCGCGTCGCAGTTCGACATCGCCCTCGGCGTGCGCCTCGATCCCCGGCTGGCCGCCGAGCCGGCGCGCGCGCAGGAAGACGGGCAGTTCGCGCGCCGCCTC
>JAFECX010000216.1 GCA_018241895.1 Pseudomonadota bacterium | reverse complement strand
CGCCGCTGCCGCCTCCCGCGGCGCACGCGGCGCGGCCATCGGCGACGCGGTGCAGGCGGCGCGCGTGGTGGCCGTCGAAGCCGCCCTCGCGGCCGGCGGCTGAGTGCCTCGCGGCGCGAAAGCGCACACGGGCGAGACGAATGGCCGTTCAGTGGCCGCGCTGCCGGCGCAACGGGTACAAGGCCGGTCCCTAGAATCGCCGCGATGACCGACCCATCGATCGAACAGCAGTTCGTGCTGACACTGGCCTGCCGCGACGCCATGGGCATCGTGCACGCGGTGTCCGGGCTGCTCTACCAGGCCGGCTGCAACATCGTCGATTCGCAGCAGTTCGGCGACCTCGAAGGCGAAGGTGCCACGGGCCTGTTCTTCATGCGCGTGCACTTCCAGGCGCCGCCGCAGCTGGCCGACACCGACACGCTCGCGCGCCTGTTCGAGCACACGCGGCAGCAATTCGACATGCAGGTGCAGCTGCACGCGCTGGCCCGGCGCGCGCGCGTTCTGCTGATGGTGAGCCGGCACGGCCACTGCCTCAACGACCTGCTGTTTCGCTGCCGCAGCGGCACGCTGGCGATGGACGTCGCGGCCGTCGTCTCCAACCACCGCGACTTCGAAGCGCTGGTCGCGAGCTACGGCGTCGCCTTCCACCACCTGCCGATCGGCGGCGCGGCGCCCGGCGCCGACGCGCTGGCGGCCAAGCGCGCGCAGGAAGCGCAGATCGAGGCGATCGTCGAGCGCGAGCGCATCGACCTCGTCGTGCTCGCGCGCTACATGCAGATCCTCGGCCCCGAGCTGTGCGAGCGGCTGGCCGGACGTGCCATCAACATCCACCACAGCTTCCTGCCCAGCTTCAAGGGCGCCCGCCCGTACTTCCAGGCGCACGCGCGCGGCGTCAAGCTGATCGGCGCCACCGCGCACTACGTCACCGCCGACCTCGACGAGGGGCCGATCATCGAACAGGACGTCGAGCGCGTCGACCACGCGCTGTCGGCCGAGGACTTCACCGCCGTCGGGCGCGACATCGAATGCGTCGTGCTGGCGCGCGCGGTGCGCTGGCACATCGAGCACCGCGTGCTGCGCAACGGCCGCAAGTGCGTGGTCTTCCGCTGAGCGGCGCGTCGACGCAGGCGGCGCCCCGGCTCGGCGCCCTGGCTCGGCGGCTCGGCTCGGCGCCCCGGCTCGGCCGCTCGGCGGCTCGGCGGCTCGGCCGCGCAACGGCGCAACGGCCCCGGGGCCGCCGCAGCGCTCAGAGCCGGTGCGTGCGATCGCCCGTCGCGAAACCGATCCAGTCCTCGCCCGCGGGCAGCGCGAGCCCGCGCGCCAGGCCGAGCACCTTGAACAGCTCGCCCATCTCGTGCTCGTTGACCAGCTTGCCCGCGGCGCCCAGCGTGCGTGCATCGGCGCCCTCGAGCAGCGAGACGAAGCCGCAGTTGAGCAAGAAGCGCGCCTGCGACGTGTAGCCGATGACGTCCAGGCCGGCGTCCTGCGCCGCGAGCGCGATGCCGGTGAAGTCGACGTGCGCGGTGATGTCCTTGGCGCCCACGTCGGCCAGCGGGTCGGTGTCGACGCGGTGCGCACGGTGGCACACCAGCGTGCCCATGTGGCGCTGCGGCAGGTAGTACTCGGCTTCGGGGAATCCGTAGTCGATGAACAGCGCGGCGCCGCGCACGAGGCGCGCGGCCAGCGAACGCACGAAGGCCTCGGCCTGCGGATGGATCTCGGTGACGGTGCCGGCGACGTAAGGCGCGTCCAGCGGCGGCCTGAGCGGCGTCGCGCGGTCGCACCAGGCGAACGCGACGGGCTCGGCAGCGCGCACCGCGCGCAGCGCGCCGCCGGGCGGTGCCGCCCCCGCCCCGGCGCGCTCGGCACGCACCACGCCGCGCTCGGCCCAGCGCTCGCCGTCGAAGGCCAGCAGCGTCACCGGCATCGCGTCGAGCACCTCGTTGCCGAGCACCACGCCTTCGATGCGCTCGGGCCAGGCGTCGAGCCAGCGCACGCGCGCGCCGAACGGCGCCAGGCGCTGCTGCTGGCGCGCGCGCAGCGTGCCCGACAGATCGACGATCGAGTAGCGCCGCACGCGCTCGCCGAGCGCAGCGAGGAGCTGCTCGGCCAGCGCGCCGGAGCCGGCGCCGAACTCGAACACCTCGCCGCCGCCGTGCCCCGCACCCGCGGCGCCGAGCGCGTCGAAGACCTGCGCCACCTGCCGCGCCAGCGCGCGGCCGAACACCGGCGACAGCTCGGGCGCGGTGACGAAATCGCTGCCGTCCTCGGGGCGGGTGCCGAAGATCGGCGCGCCGCGCGCGTAGTAGCCGAGCCCCGGCTCGTAGAGCGCGATCGCCATGAAGCGCTCGAAGGGCAGCCAGCCCTGGGCTTCGTCGATGGCCGCGCCCAGGCGCTCGCGCAGTCGCGCCGATAAACTTCCAGACCCCGCCTGCGGCCCCGCATCGCTCACGGCGGGATCGTAGCAAGCCTGCACCGACCGGACGCCCACGACACCGTGCCGCACGCCCCCCAGCCCGCCGCCGCCGCCGCACCGGTGGCGCTCGTCACCGGCGCCGCGCAGCGCATCGGCCGCGCCATCGCGCTCGAGCTCGCCGCGCACGGCTGGCGCGTGGCCGTGCACTATCGCCGCTCGGCCGGGCGCGCCGCCGAAACGGTGGCCGCGGTGCGCGCCGCCGGCGGCAGCGCCGAGGCCTTCGCCGCCGACCTCGCCGACGAAGCCGCCTGCGAGGCCCTCGTGCCCGCGGTCGTGCAGCGTTGCGGCCGCGTCGACGCGCTGGTCAACAACGCCTCGCTGTTCGAGGCCGACGACGTCGCCGGCTTCGGCTTCGCGTCGATGGAGCGCCACTGGCGTGCCAACACCGCCGCGCCGGTGGTGCTGGCGCGCGCGCTGCAGCGCGCCGGCGGCCGCGTGGTGGTCAACCTGCTCGACCAGAAGCTGTGGAACCCGAACCCCGACAACTTCTCGTACACGCTGTCCAAGGCCGCGCTCGAGGCGGCGACGACGGCGCTCGCGCTGGCGCTGGCGCCCGCGGTGCGCGTGTGCGGCATCGCGCCCGGCATCACGCTGGTGTCGGGCGACATGAGCGGCGCCGAGTTCGACGCCGCGCATGCGCTGACACCGCTGGGCCGCGGCTCGACGCCCGAGGACATCGCGCGCGGCGTGCGCTTCCTGCTCGAGTCGCCGGCCATCACCGGCACCACGCTGCTGGTCGACGGCGGCCAGCACCTGGCGGCGCAGCGGCGCGACGTGCTGCACCTGGTGCGCGGCGGGAGCGGCGCGTGAGGCCGCACGCGCTGGCCGATGCGCGCCTGGCCGACTGCCGGCGCCTGTTCCTGCGCGGCCACGAGGTCCTGGTCGACATCGGCGTGCACGCGTTCGAGCGGCAGCGCGCGCAGCGCGTGCTGATCGACATCGACCTGTACGTGCCGCTGGCGGACTCGACGCCGCGCGGCGACCGCCTCGACGAGGTCGTCGACTACGACTTCGTGCGCCACGAGATCGCGGCGCGCATCGCGCAGGGCCGCATCGCGCTGCAGGAGACGCTGGCCGACGACCTGCTGGCGCGCATGCTCGCGCACCCGCAGGTGCGCGCCGCCTGCGTGCGCACCGCCAAGCCCGACGTCTACCCCGACTGCGACGCCGTCGGCGTCGAGGTCTTCGGCATCAAGGAGACACGATGAACGCCCCCGCCGACGCCGCCGGCGTGCGCAAGGCGGCCCACGAGGCCAACAAGCTCGCCAAGCGGCTGCACCGCGAGGTCGGCCGCGCGATCGCCGACTACCGCATGATCGAGCCCGGCGACCGGGTCATGGTGTGCCTGTCGGGCGGCAAGGACAGCCACGCGCTGCTCGACATCCTGCTCGGCTTGCGCGCGCGCGCACCGGTGGCCTTCGACCTCGTCGCCGTCAACCTCGACCAGAAGCAGCCGGGCTTTCCGGCGCACGTGCTGCCCGAATACCTGGCCGGGCGCGGCGTCGCCTTCCACATCGAGAACCAGGACACCTACCGCATCGTCAAGCGCCTCGTGCCCGAGGGCCAGACGATGTGCAGCCTGTGCTCGCGGCTGCGCCGCGGCATCCTGTACCGCGTGGCGAGCGAGCTCGGCGCGACCAAGATCGCGCTCGGCCACCACCGCGACGACATCGTCGTCACTACGCTGATGAACATGTTCTTCGGCGGCCGCCTCAAGGGCATGCCGCCCAAGCTCGTGAGCGACGACGGCCGCCACGTCGTGATCCGCCCGCTGGCCTACGTCGCCGAGACCGATCTCGAGCGCTGGGCCGCGCACCGGCAGTTCCCGATCATCCCCTGCAACCTGTGCGGCAACCAGGCGCACCTGCAGCGCGTGCAGGTCAAGAAGATGCTGCGCGAGTGGGAGCGCCAGTACCCGGGGCGCAGCGACAACATGCTGCGCGCGCTGGCGCACGTGGTGCCTTCGCACCTGATGGACCGGAACCTGTACCCGTTCGCCACGCTCCAACCCAGCGGTGTGCCCGATCCGATGGGCGATATCGCATTCGACGACGAGCCCTGCGCGCCGGCTGCCGCGGCGCCGGTCGCGTCGCCGATGCCCGAGCGGTCGTTTGCGCGCGAGGAGGAAGACTCATGACTGCCGCCATTGCGTCGTCGAAGCGCCGGCTGCTGCTGGCGGCCACCGCCGGCGCGGCGCTTGCCGCGCTCGCGGGCTGCGCGGCGATGCGCAGCGTATCGAGCGACGTCTCCACCTACGGCGACTGGCCGCCCGAGCGCAAGCCCGGCACCTACGTTTTCGACCGCCTGCCCTCGCAGCAGGCGCGGCCGGCCGAGGCCGACGCGGCCGAGGCGGCGGCGCGACCGGCGCTGGCCAGGGCCGGGTTCGTGCCGGCGCCCGCGGGCCAGGCCCCCGACGTGCTCGTGCAGGTGGGCACGCACACCACCCGTACCGACTACTCTCCCTGGGGCGATCCCTTGTGGTGGCCCGGCGGCTTCGGCTACTGGCGTCAGGGCCCCTGGCTCGGCTCGCCTTGGTGGTTCTCGGCACGCTACGACGCCACGCGCTACGAGCGCGAGGTCGGTGTGCTGATCCGCGATCGTGCCAGCGGCAAGCCGCTGTTCGAGGCCCGTGCCAGCAGCGAAGGCAACACGCCGGGCAGCGCCCAGACGCTGGGCGCGATGTTCGAAGCAGCGCTCATGGACTTCCCGAAGACCGGCGTCAACCCCCGGCGCGTGGTGGTGACACCGGCCGAGGCCGCGCGCTGAGCGGGCGCCGTTTCCCTCAGCCTGCGGCTGCGCGAGCCGGGTGCTGCGCCACCCGGCTCGCGCATCGCGTGGCTTCGGCCGGGCACGCGCGGGCAGGGATTACAGGGTGTCGAGCGGACGCAATCTTTGGTTAGAGTGCGCAGCGCAGTTTCTCAGGAGTCACGAATGAAGCGAGTCTTGCGTTGGGCCCCGATGGCAGCGGCGGTCTGGTTCGCGGTTTGCGGCACGGCAGCGGCCAAGGTCCCGGCGGCCGAGGCCGACCGGCTCGGCAAGGACCTGACCTGCATGGGCGGCGAGAAGGCCGGCAACAAGGACGGCACGATCCCCGAGTTCTCGGGCAAGTGGCTGGACTTCCCGCCGAACATCAAGTACACGCCCCATGTCGGGGAGTTTCCGCCCGATCCGTACGCCGACGAGAAGCCGCTGTTCACGATCAGCCAGGACAACGTCGCCAAGTACGCCGACAAGCTGTCCGAGGGGCAGAAGGCCCTGCTGGCGAAGTACCCGAAGACGTTCCACATGAACGTCTACCCGACGCATCGCGACTTCCGCTACACCGACGCGGTGTGCGCGGCGGCCAAGAAGAACGCGCTCAACGCCGAGATGGTCGACGACGGCAAGACGCCTAAGGATGCGGTGATGGGCGCGCCGGCGTTCCCGATCACCAAGAGCGGCGTCGAGGCACTGTCGAACAACATGCTGTCGGCGCGCGCCTACACCGAGGACACGCTGCGCGACACCGCCGACGTGCTGTCCAGCGGGGTCATCGTCTGGGGCCGCCAGCGCAACACGAACCTGTCGCTCGTCAACGATCCCAAGAACGTCGGCAAGCCGCTCGAGGGCATCATGGCGTACACGATGAACAGCACGCTGCTGCCCGAGCGCGACAAGGGCACCATCAACCTGGCGATCGAGCCGTCGAGCTACGCCAAGGGCAGCCGGCTGGCGTGGATGTACGACCCGGGCACGCGGCGCGTGCGCCAGTTGCCCGAGTTCGGCTTCGACCAGCCGATCGGCGGCACCGGCGGCAAGCTCACGATCGACTCGGACCGCCTGTTCAACGGCTCGCCCGAGCGCTATACGTGGACGCTGCTCGGCAAGCGCGAGATGTACATCCCTGCCAACACGTACAAGATCAACGGCAAGGGCATCAAGTACGCCGACCTCATCAAGCCGGGCGTGCCGAACCCCGATTACCTGCGCTGGGAGCTGCACCGCGTCTGGGTGCTCGAGGGCAAGCTCAAGGAAGGCTACCGCCACGTCTACGGCAAGCGCGTGCTGTTCCTCGACGAGGACACCTGGATGTCGGTGATGTCCGACTTCTACGACTCGCGCGGCAAGCTGTGGCAGTACGCGTTCATCAACTACTACTACGCGCCCGACATTCACGCCTGGCAGGCCGGCACCAGTTTCTACTTCGATCTGAACTCCGGCGGCTACGTCGGCTACAACCTGTTTCAGGAGCGCGACCGCGCGCCGGTCCTGAACAAGGGCGACCTCAAGCCCGAGATGTTCACGCCCGAAGCGGCGCGCGCGATGGGCCAGTAGCCGGCCCGCGCGCGCAGACGCCGGAGCGGCGCGGGCTCGGACCACGAGCGGCGCCGAGTCGGGCATCGATCGGATGCCCTCTCGACGCCCCTTCGAGTTCACGGCATCTCGAGCGTGGCCCCCGGCACGGCCGGCGCGGCCAGCAGCGCGCGCACGTCGCCTTCCCAGCCTTCGAAGGTCCGCCGCGCGCGCTCGCGCTGCGCCGGCGTGGTTGCGTTGTGCAGCCGTGCCGCCAGCTCGCAGTTGTAGTCGACGACCCGCCGCTGCTGTGCCCGGTACGCCGGGTCGGGCGAACTCTCGTAGCCCGCGGCCAACGTGCGCAGCGCGGCGAGGCGCCTGGCGCGGCCGGGCGGGTCGTCCACCAGGCGGCGCAGCGTCGCCACGACGTCACGCTGGCGCTGCTGGCGCTCGCGCAGCCAGGCCTCGGCGTCGAACGGCGAGGCCGCGACGCCCTCGGCGAGCACCTTGCGCTGCACCTCGCCCAGCGTGCCGTAGACCTGTTCGGCGCGCTCGAGCGCCCGATCGAACGCGGCGCGCTGCCGCGCCGGCGCATCGGCCTGCAGGTACTCGCCGCGCATGCGCTCGATGTTCTTCGCGTAGCGCCGCTCGAGATGTTGCAGTTGTCGCTCGTCGAGCCCGGGGACGAGCTCGGCCGCGAGCACCAGCGCGCGGTCGATCGCCACGTCGGCGCGCTCGCGCCACCCGGCCCACAGCCGGCACGTCGCGGCAGCGCTCGTCGGCGCCGCCGCCTGCGCACTCATCTGTGCCAGCAGCGCGGCATAGCCGGTGAGCTGGCTGCGGCGATGCCATTCGAACCAGCGGTCGATCGCCGCCTTGGCCTCGTCGACGCGTTCGCGCGGGAAATCGAGATGGTCGTCGAGCCACCACCAGGCCAGCTGCGCGCCGTTGTTGTAGCTGAGGCGTACTGCACTGCAGCCGGCGAGCGCGAGCACGATGGCGACGAGCGGCACGCCGATAATCCGGGTGCGCACGTCGACGGACCACCTACGAGACAACTGCATGGCACTCAACGTCGTGATCATGGCCGCCGGCAAGGGCACGCGCATGAAGTCGGCGCAGCCCAAGGTGCTGCACCGGCTGGCCGGCACGACGCTATTGCAGCATGTTCTGGCGGCCGCGGCGCCGCTCGCCGCCGGGCGCACGGTGATCGTCACCGGCCACGGCGCCGACGCGGTCGAGGCCAGCGTGGCCGGCAGCGGCGCGCTGTGCGTGCGCCAGCAGCCGCAACTGGGCACCGGACACGCGGTGCAGCAGGCGGTGCCGGCGCTGGACGGGGCCGGTGAGACGACGCTCGTCCTCAACGGCGACGTGCCGCTCATCCGCACCGAGACCGCCGCCGCGCTGGTGGCGGCGTGCGGCGGCACGCGGCTCGCGCTGCTCACCGTCGAGCTGGCCGACCCGGGCGGCTACGGCCGCATCGTGCGCGAGGGCGACGCGGTACGCGCCATCGTCGAGCACAAGGACGCCAGCGCTGCGCAGCGCGCGCTGCGCGAGGTCTACACCGGCATCATGGCCGCGCCCACCCGGCTCCTCGCCGGCTGGGTCATGGCGTTGAACAACGACAACGCGCAGCGCGAGTACTACCTCACCGACATCGTCGCGATGGCGGTGGCCGAAGGCGTGCCGGTGGTGGCCAGCCGCGCCGCCGACGAGACCGAGGTGCTGGGCGTGAACAGCCCGGCGCAACTGGCCGAGCTCGAGCGCCGGTTGCAGCGCGCCCGCGCCGAGGCCCTGATGGAGGCCGGCGTGCGCCTGGCCGATCCGGCGCGCTTCGATCTGCGCGGCACGCTCGAGTGCGGCAGCGACGTCGAGATCGACGTCAACTGCATCTTCGAAGGCGACGTGCAACTCGCCGACGGCGCGCGCATCGGCGCGCACTGCGTGATCCGCGACGCGCGCATCGGCGCCGGCGCGGTGATCCACCCGTTCACCCACATCGAGGGCGCCGTGGTCGGCCCCGGCGCGCTGGTCGGCCCGTACGCGCGCCTGCGCCCCGGCGCCGAACTCGGCCGCGACGTGCACATCGGCAACTTCGTCGAGGTCAAGAACAGCCGGCTTGCCGCCGGCGCCAAGGCCAACCACCTGGCCTACCTCGGCGACGCGACGGTCGGCGAGCGCGTCAACTACGGCGCCGGCAGCATCACCGCCAACTACGACGGCGCGAACAAGCACCGCACCGTGATCGGCGCCGACGCGCACATCGGCAGCAACTGCGTGCTGGTGGCCCCGGTCACGATCGGCGCCGGCGCCACCATCGGCGGCGGCTCGACCGTCTGCCGCGACGCGCCGGCCGGCCAGCTCACGCTGGCGCGCGCCCGGCAGGTGACGCTCGAAGGCTGGCAGCGGCCGAAGAAGCCCGCCAAGAAGGGCTGAGGGCGGGCGCCATCCCGCGCAGCGCGTGCTGTGTGCGCAGAGGCCGGCCGGTGCCCGCCCCCACGCCTCCCTACGGAGTTGCGTTCGATCGTATGGGAAGGCTGTTCGTGCATCTGCATCCTGGCGGGGCGCATCCACTGCCCGCACCGGTTCGGCGCCTTGGCGCGGGGCGACACGCAGGCCGGCATCCCCATGTCCGCCGTGCGCCCGACCCCCGCACGCCGAGGCACGCAAGCCGACCCCAGCTTCTTCGATGCTCGAATGCAGATTCGTATCAGCAGGTTGCGTCGTCGGTTCGGTTCTGCTCGACCACCTGCGCCGCCAGGCACAGGTCCTCCCAGGCGCGCGCCTTGTCGACGAGGTTGCGCAGCAGATAGGCCGGGTGGTAGGTGACGACCAGCGGCACGCCCTGGTAGCGGTGCACGCGGCCGCGCAGGCGGCCGATGGCCTCGTTCGTGCGCAGCAGCGACTGCACGGCAAAGCGCCCCATCGCCAGGATGATGCGCGGCTGCACGAGCTCGATCTGGCGCCGCAGGAAAGGCTCGCACGCGGCCAGCTCGTCGGGCTGCGGATTGCGGTTGCCCGGCGGCCGGCACTTGAGCGTGTTGGCGATGAAGACGCGCCGCGCCGGCTCGCCCTGCGCCGCGCGCGACAGGTCGAGCGCGCGCAGCATGGCGTCGAGCAACTGGCCGGCGGCGCCGACGAAGGGCTCGCCCTGCTCGTCTTCCTGCGCGCCCGGCGCCTCGCCGATGACCATCCAGTGCGCGTGCGGGTGGCCGACGCCGAACACCGTCTGCTTGCGGCTTTCGCACAGGCGGCAGGCGCGGCAGGCAGCGACCGCGGCGCGTAGCTGCGCCCAGTCCAGGCTGCCGGCCGCCGACGGGGCGCTGGCCGGGGTTGCGGCCGACGCCTCGGCGGACGCGGGCACGGCAGGCGCCAGGGCAGCCATCGGCGGGCCGGCTGGCGCGGGGGCTGGCGCCGACGGCCGGACAGGCACGAACATCCGCACGCCCATCTCGCGCAGCATCGCCAGCTGGCGCTCGCTCCACGCCATCACGCGCGCTCCGCAGGCACTTCTCGGCTCATCAGGACGGCGTCCTCGCGCGCGCCGGCCGCCGGGTAGTAGCTGCGCCGGCACCCGACGGTGGCATAGCCGCGCCGCGCGTACAACGCCTGCGCGCGCACGTTGCTCGCGCGCACCTCGAGCCAGACGCGGGCCAGCCCGCGCTCGCGTGCGTGCGTGGCGACGGCCTCGAGCAGCGCCGTGCCCAGGCCCCGCCCCTGCCAGTGCGGCGCGACCGTGATGTTGAGCAGATGCAGCTCGTCCGCGCCGGGCAGCGCGACGAAGTAGCCGAGCGGCCGCCCGGCCTCGAGCACCTCGGCGAGATGGCCGGCAGCGAGTGCATCGACGAAATTGCCGCGGCTCCACGGAAAGCCGTAGGCGCTGGCCTCGATCGCCGCCACGGCGTCCAGGTCGCCGAGCAGCATCGCCCGGCGCCGCACCGCGGCCGCAGGCACGTGGGCGTTCAACGCGCGGCCCCACCGGCGCGCACGGCCTTCGCGGCCTCGCGCTCGACCGTCGTCAGCGCCACCTTGTCGCGCAGGTAGACCGGAAGCGCCTGCGCCGCATCGACGCCCTCGCCGCGTGCCGCCGCCGCCTCGGCCAGGCGCAGCAGCGCAGCGGCGCGGTCGTGCTCGCGCTCGATGCGCAGCGCGCGCTGCGGGCACTCGACGCGCGCCCCGAACACCGCCAGCGCAGAGCCGGCGACGAGGTCCGGCGTCGCATCGCGCCAGGCCGCATTGAGCGCCGCGAGCGACCGCAGTGCCGGGGCGCAGGCGACGTGCCAGCGCGCGCCGTCGTGGCGGTAGCACGCGGCATAGGCCTCGTCCATGCGCGCATCCATCGCCACCGCGACTTCGCACGTTGGACGGCCCTGCGCGCGCTCGGCGATCCGCTCGCCTCGGGCGGCCTGGGCCCGTGCATCCTCGGCCACGACGAGCAGGCTGTCGATGGCGATCACCGGGCGCCCGAGCCCGAAACCGAGCCCCTGCGCCACCGCACAGCTGGCACGCAGCCCGGTGAAGGCGCCCGGCCCGCAGCCGAAGGCGATGGCCTCGAGGTCACCGAACGCGAGGCCGGCCTCGGCGAGCAGCGCCTCGATGCGGGGCAGCAAGCTCGCCGATGCCGCCGCACCGCCCGGTGCCGTCACGGCAAGCCGCTGCGCGCCGGCGCACACGGCGACCGCCATCACCTCGGTGGACGTGTCGAAGGCGAGCAGCCTCATGGCGCCCTCGACCTGCCTGCTCGCACCCCGCCGCCGGCCGCCACCGGCCGCGACGCGTACCGGATGGGGGCCGCCGCGACGTCGCAACATGCATCGCAGCCGCCGGGCACGCGAGGCTCGGGGCCGCCGTGCCACGGTCTCGAATACATGCGAGCCAGTGTAGCCGTGCCATCATCACGCGCCATGCCGCTGCCCTGCCGTTCCGAGGCCGCCGCCGCTGTGCCTGTGTCGGGAGGCGTCGCGACCGCACAGCCGCACCCGGGCACGCCGCCCGCGCCGGCACCGATGCGCGGCCGCACACGCGTGCGGGCGCTGCTGGAGCGCAGGCCCCAGGCGAGGCCGGAGCGTGCGCAGCGGACACCTTGGGTGCTGCAGGCGCTGCGCACGCCCCTGGCGGCTGGCGCCGCCGGGCTGTGCGCGATCGCAGCGGCGGCACAGGCCGCACAGGCCGCACAGGCCGCACAGGCCGCACAGGTCGCACAGGTCGCACAGGCCGCACAGGTCGCACAGGCCGCGCAGGCCGCGCAGGCCGCGCCCCAGGCCGCGTCCCTGCCGCGCGAGGTCGCCGGCGCGCTCGAGCGCGCCGGCATTCCGGCTGCGGCGCTGTCGGCGACCCTGCTCGATGCCGCCAGCGGTCGCGTCCTCTTCGACTGGCGCGGCGACACGCCGCGCAACCCGGCGTCGCTGGCCAAGCTGCTGACCACCGCCGCCGCGCTCGAACGTCTGGGCCCGGCCTGGCAGTGGGTCACGCCGGTGTGGCTGGCGGGTCCGGTGAAGGGCGGCGTGCTCGACGGCAACGTCCACGTGCGCGGCAGCGGCGACCCGAAGCTCGTGCTCGAGCGCATCTGGCTGCTGATGCGCCGGCTGCAGGAGCTCGGCGTGCGCGAGATCCGAGGCGACATCGTGCTCGACCAGGGTGCGTTCGCGGCGTCCGAGATCGCGCCAGGCAGCTTCGACGGCGAGCCGCTGCGCCCGTACAACGTGGCGCCGGCGGCGCTGCTGCTGAATTACCGCGCCGTGGTCTACACCTTCGTACCCGACGCCGGCGCGGGCGTCGCGCACGTGCTGGTCGAGCCGCCGCTGGCCGGTGCGCCGCCGCAGCGCAGCGTGCCGCTGGCCGGCGGCCCCTGCGCCGACTGGCGCCAGGCGCTCGTCGCGAGCTTCCCCGGCGGCGAGCCGGCGCGTTTTGCCGGCCGCTACGCGCTCGCCTGCGGGGAGCAGACGTGGCCCGTGGCCGACGCGGCGCCGGCCAGCTACGACGCCCGGCTGCTCGGGGGCCTGTGGCACGAGATGGGCGGCGTGCTCGGCGGGCGCGTGCGCGAAGGCCCTGCGCCCGCGGGCACGCCGAGCTTCGAGTTGCGTTCGCCCGCGCTGGCCGAGGTCGTGCGCGACATCAACAAGTACAGCAACAACGTGATGGCCGAGCAGCTCTTCCTCACGCTCGCCGCCGAGGCCGAGCCCGCTCGCGCGGCGACGCGGCAGGCTGCGCGCGCGCTTGTGCAGCGCTGGCTCGTCGAGCGCCTGGGTCCATCGGCCGACGGCGCGGTGATCGACAACGGCTCGGGGCTGTCACGCGATGCGCGGCTGTCGACCCGGCTGCTCGCGCGCCTGCTCGCCGCGGCCTACGTGAGCCCGGTGATGTCGGAGCTGATGGCCTCGCTGCCCGTGACCGGCAGCGACGGCACGCTCAGGCGCGCGCGCAGCGCCGCCGGCCGGGCGCACCTGAAGACCGGCTCGCTGCGCGACGTGTCCGGCGTGGCCGGCTACGTGTTGCCGGCGGACGGGCAGCGCCTGGCGCTGGCCGTCATCATCAACCACCCCCAGGCGCCGGCGGGGCGCGCGGCGATCGAGGCCTTCGTGCAATGGGCGCTCGCGCGCGGTGCGCGCGACGCGGCTGGCCGCGTCGGCCTGCCGCCGATCGAACCGGCGGCTGCCGCGCCGCTGGCGCAGCAACGGCAATGACGGTGCGCGGCTCGACGCAGCGTGTCATCTGCGCAGGCGCCGCGCCGGACCGCCCGCCGAGCCGTCGCGGCCTCGCCGCCTGGCGCGTTCTTGCGCGAGGGGCGGGCTGGACGCACTCGGCCTGCGGGAATGCTCAGAACGGGTTGTTGCGCGCGCGGTCGATGGCCAGAAGCGCGAGCTGGGCCTGGCCGCCGGGCGCAAACCAGCGATCGTCGGCCCAGAGGTAGCCCTTGGCCGTGCCGCCGGGCACCAGCGTGGCCGTGGTGCAGCCCGGCAGCGCCACCGCGCACACCGGGTCGATGACGTCCGTGAAGCCGAACGAGGTGCCGGCGCGGGCCAGCACCTGCGAACGCTGGTCGAGCTGCACCAGCCCGACATAGCGGCCGTCGAGCAGGATCGACACGCCGAGGTTCTGGTTGAACGCCGCCACCAGGCGCGACAGCAGCGCCGCGCGGTCGGTGTCGGAGTACAGCTGCTTTTCCTTGATCGCGAAGGGCGTATAGCCCAGGTCGGGCAGGTTGACGACGATGACCTTGGTCCCGAGGGCGATGAGCCGGTTGACCTGCTGCGCGACCAGCACGCCGCGCCGCGCGGCTTCGGCCATCAGTGCAGCCTCGGTGCTCTGGGGGTACTGTTTGTACAGCTCCATCACGTCGTTGACGCCGACGAAGACGGTCGTGAGATCGCGCTCGCCGAAGCGGCCGGCCGCCGCCAGGGCCGCGTCGACCTGCGCCGTGATGTCGGCGGCCTTGGCATGCGGCGCCGCAAGGCTGCGCGCCTTCGGATCGGCGACGCCGGCCTTGTTGCATTCGGCGAAGACGAAGCCGAGGTTGGTCGCCAGCGACTCGGTCCAGATCGGCAGCGCCGTGCAGTCGAAGTTGCCGTTCGCGTCCAGCCCGTTGACGCTGTACGTGGTGCCGTCGGGGTTGATCGTGCTCGCCTCGTCTCCGAGGGTGAACAGGCGCACAGGCACGAACGGCTCGTTCTGTTCGGTGCCGCCGCCGCAGCCGGCAAGCAGCGCGGCGACAGCCAGCAGCAGGGCGCGCAGCATGGCGGCGGTGCCGCCCCAGGGCAGCCGCGGCTGGAAATGGCAGGAAATCATCGCAGCTCCGGAAGACGCACGCGCCGAGGACGACGGGGGATACGGCAGTGGTGAGGGGGTGAGCGCATCGCACACGGCGGGCGCCACAGTGCGATCAGCGCGATGGCAGACTCTCGACCGGTGCCGCCGCCGCGGCGCGGCGCAGACGATCATGAACGCCCTCCCAGGCGGCAAGCGGCGGCGGGCGCTCGACCCAGATCGCGGACGCGCCCCGCTCGTCGAACCCGCGCAGCGCGGCGAACAACTCGTGCGCTGCGGCTGCGGCATCGTCGGGCATCCGGCGGTGCCGCCAGCCGGCGGCGGGCACGAGGCGCGAATATACCGCGACCGTTTGCGCCGCCGCCGCCGGCGCGGCGGCCACGCGGCGTGCGAGTTCGTCGACGTCGAACAGGTGCACGGCCGCACGCGGTGCGTAGTGCGCCTCGAGCGTGCCCGGCGCGCGTGGTGCGTCGGCGGGGCGTTCGCGCAGCGGCACGCCGAGCACGGCCTCGATGCGCTCGCGGCCGAGTTGACCCGGGCGCAGCAGCGCCGGTGCCAACGGCGCGGCCGCCGTGCAATCGACGATCGCCGACTCGATGCCGACGGCGCAGGCGCCGCCGTCGAGCACCAGCAGCGGGGCGCCGAACTCGTCGGCCACGTGCGCCGCGGTGGTCGGGCTGACGCGACCGTAGCGGTTGGCGCTCGGCGCCGCCACGCCCGGCACGCCGCGCGCCGCACACGCGCGCAGCAGCGCCAGCGCGACCGCGTGGCCCGGCATGCGCAGGCCGATGCTCGCCTGGCCGCCGGCCGCCGCGGCGCCGCGCT
>JAFECX010000215.1 GCA_018241895.1 Pseudomonadota bacterium | reverse complement strand
GCATCCGGCAGGCGCCGCGCCGCCTGCTCCCGCGCATGCTCCATCGCCCGGTGCAGTCGCTCGCGCAGCACGGGCAGCGGGGGCAAGGCCGTGAGGTACTCGCTGACGCGGATGGACTTCGCGTCCAGCTGCAGCAGTTCCACCTGCTCGGCATCGGCCGCTGCGCACAGGATCAGGCCGATGGGTGCCTCTTCGCCCGGCGCGCGTTCGTGCTTGTCCAGCCAGCGCAGGTACAGCTCCATCTGGCCGACGTGGGCCGGCTGGAAGGATTCGAGCTTCAGCTCGACGGCGATCAGCCGGCGCAGGTGGCGGTGGAAGAACAGCAGGTCCAGGTGGAAGTCGTCCTTGCCCACGCTCATGCGCTTCTGACGGGCGACGAAGGTGAAGCCGTTGCCCAGCTCCAGCAGCACGCCTTCGATTTCGCGCAGGATGGCGCTTTCCAGGTCGCGCTCGCTGTAGGCGCCCTTCAGCCCCAACAGGTCCAGCAGGTAGGGGTCGCGGAACACGGTGTCGGGGCTCATCTGCCCGTCACGCAGCTTGCCGATCTCGGCCGAGATCACGGCCTTCGGCCGCTTCGACAGCGCCGTGCGCTGGTACAGCATGCCGCTGATCTTCTGCCGCAGGGTGCGAACGTCCCAGCGCTCGATGCGGCACATCTCGGCGTAGAAGTCGCGGGCGAGCGGGTCCTTGATGGGCAGCAGTTCGACGAAGTGGCTCCAGCTCAATGTTTGCGACAGCGTCGCAAGAATCCGCTCGTCGGTCATCCACTCGGCAAAGCGCGCCATCCGGGTCAGCGCGGTGTAGTTGAAGCCGGCGCCGAACTCGGTGGTCAATTCTTGCGACACCGTCGCAAGAATCTGCTTGCCATAGGCCGCGCGCCCGGCCTGCAGGTTGTCGCGCAGCAGGCGGCGGCCGATCTGCCAGCACAGCAGCGTGTAGGTGGCGTTGGCCGCGGTGGCCAGCCGCTGGCGCGCCGACTGCACCAGGCTGCGCAAGTCCGAGAGCAGCGCCGAAGGGTCGGCTTCGGTCTTGGCCCTGGCAGCGGCCTTGGTGACCAGGGCCTTGCCCGCCGCCACTTTTGCCCCCTTCGAGGCCGGCGTCGAAGCCTTGGCCACGCGGCGGCTGGCGGGCACGGTCGCCTTCTTCATGCCTCGGCCTTTGCCACCAACAAGCCGTCCAGAAGGCCTTCGGCCTCCTTCTCGATGGCCAGGATGTCGGCACTGATCTCGGCCAGCGTGCGCAGTGGCTGTGGCTTGTAGAAGTGGCGCGTGAAGCTGATCTCGTAGCCGATCTTGGTGGCGTCGTTGTTGACCCAGGCGTCGGGCGTGTAGGGCAGCACCTCGCGGCGGATGAAGGCTTCGATGCCGCCCTCTTCCAGCAACGGCACCTGCTCGGTGTCACGCAGGTCGGTGTCGGGTTCGTATTCGACGACGCAGGGCTTGCCGGCCACGACGGCGTCGTACAGGCCGAGCATCGGGTCGGCCTCGGACTTGCTCGCCTTGTGAACCTTGGCGATGACAGGCGGCGCGGTCTCGACGCGCCAGCTCACGGCCTTGAGGATCAGCTTCAGCTCGGCGGCAGGCAGCTTGGTGCCGGACTTCTTCAGCACGCCGTCGACAAGATCGCGGAAAACGTTGTGGTCTTCGAAGAGCCCATCGCCAAGTGCTGCGCGCAAGGCGGTGGCCACTTCGACGAGTCGGGCGTCGCGCTCCCACGTCTTCGCGTCGAGCAGCCTCTTGCGCTTCTTTTCGGGCAAACCTTTCCTGGCGCCGGCGCCCTCCTCGTCTTCGGGCTCGTCGTCATCATTGCCCCAGTCGGCCAGGCGCTTGTCCAGCGCATCGGCGATCTGCTCGAAGCGGGTGAAGAGGTCGTCGCCGAACTCGTCGTAGAGCGCCGCACGCAGGTCTTCGTCGCCCGAGGCAAAGCGCAGGGACTCGATGGCCTTGTTGGTCAGTTGGCTGTGCAGCCGCAGCGGGCGCTCGACGGTGACCTTCCAGTAGCCGAAGGCTGCGTTGGGGAAGATCTTCGACTCCGGCGTTTCCTTGAACTCAAGGAAGGTGCGACAGATGCGCTGGATGTCATCGGGCCCCAGTTCGCAGTTCTTCTTGCCCAAGTTCTTGCGCAGCGGCTTGAACCACTGGCTGGCGTCGATGAGCTGCACCTGGCCCTTTCGGTGCGCGGGCTTGCGGTTGCTCAGCACCCAGACGTAGGTGGCGATGCCGGTGTTGTAGAAGAGATTGAGCGGTAGCGCGACCAGCGCCTCGACCCAGTCGTTCTCGATCAGCCAGCGGCGGATGTTGCTTTCGCCCTGGCCGGCGTCGCCAGTGAACAGCGATGAGCCGTTGTGCACCTCGGCGATGCGGCTGCCCAGCGCCGAGCTGTGGTTCATCTTCGAGGCCATGTTGACCAGGAAGAGCATCTGGCCGTCGCTGGAGCGGGTGACGAGCGACAGCTCCTCGCCTTCGTGCATGACCTTGAAGCGGGGGTCGCGCATGCCGTCCTTGCCGCCCATCGCGTCCAGGTCCTTCTTCCAACTCTTGCCGTAGGGCGGGTTGGCGACCATGAAGTCGAATTCCTGGCCGGGGAAGGCGTCGTGCGCGAGCGTGGACCACTCGGCGCCGCCGACGATGTGGTCGGCGTTCTCGCCCTCCCCCTTGATCAGCATGTCGGCCTTGCAGATCGCGTAGGTCTCGGGGTTGATCTCCTGGCCGTAGAGGCTGCACTGGATGTCCAGGCCGCGTTTCTTGCCGATGGCAGTGAGCGTCTCCTCGGCCACGGTGAGCATGCCGCCGGTGCCGCAAGCGTCGTCGTACAGCAGATAGGTGCCGGACTTGAGCTGGTCCTCGACCGGCAGGAAGACGAGGTTGGCCATCAGGCGCACGGCGTCGCGCGGCGTCCAGTGCTCACCCGCCTCTTCGTTGTTATCCTCGTTGAACTTGCGCACCAACTCTTCGAATACGGTGCCCATCGCGTGGTTGTCGATGCCGGCGGGCGAGAGGTCGATATCGGGGTCGAGGAACTTGTTGATCAGCGTGGCCAGGGCGTCGGCCTTGGACAGCGTGGGCAGCTGGTTGCGGAACTTGAAGTTCTCGAGGATGTCCTGGACGTTGGGTGAGAAGCCATCGAGGTAGTCCTCGAAATCCGCCAGCAGTTGCTGCTGGCTGGCGCGCGACTTTAGGTCGCGCAGCGTGAAGCGCGAAGTGTTGTAGAACGCCTGGCCGGCGGCAGCCGCGAGCGCGGCGCGCTGCTCCGTGATGCGCGCGTCGTCCAGCATCTTCTTCGTGTCGAGCACGGACTGCTTGGTCGGTTCGAGCACGGCATCCATGCGACGCAGCACGCACATCGGCAGGATGACGTCGGGGTACTTGCCGCGGCGAAACAGGTCGCGCAGCACATCGTCGGCGATGCCCCAGATGAAGGAGACGATTTTGTTGTGAGTTGCCTGGTCCACTATGCGGGCGCCTTGTTGTTCTGACGGGCGGGGGTGATCATGAGCCTCATGTCACGGCTCGCGGTTCATCGCGAACTCGAGCAGCTGCTTGTCGGTCACCTCGCCGGGCCACATCGTGGAAGCGAGCCAGCGGTAGAACGAACTGGCCGCGATGCGGCTTTTCACACCATCACGTCGCCAGGCCTTGGCGATCGGTGACGCGAGGTCGCCGACGCGCTCTTCTTCGAAGCGGGCAATGTGCCCTGCTCGTTCCGCTTCGGGCATCTCTTCGAACAAGGACTTGGCCTCGGCCGACTTGAAGTGCTGCCATTCCTCCCTCAAGCGCTGGAGTCGTTCGTCCATGCTGGGGCGTGGAACGGCCACGTCGGGCGGCGTCCTGCCGCCCTCCCCTTCGCCCGCGTACTGCTTCTTCAGGGCATCACGCAGGTACGCCGGTGGCGAGTTCAGCGGCGGCAGCGTCGAGTTCTTCATGCGCTGCTCGACGTGCTCGACTGCCGCGCGCAGGACGCCTTCGTCGGTGGTCGCATACAGGTCCTGGGCGTCCGTGCGCTTTAGGCCCAGCGTGATGACGCGCTCGACCAGTTCCAGGTCGAAGACGTTCTTGGCGGAGTCGCGCAGGCCAGCCAAGCTGACCTGCGGCTTCGGCAGTACCCGAAACTGCAGCTCTTCGACCTTACGGCCGCGCTTGTGCTCGACGATTTCAAGTTTGAAGTCTTCGCAGAGCGTGTCGAGTTCTGCGAGCGCCTTCTTGATGGTGTCGCGGTGCAGGATGCGGTAGTCGACGGTGGTGATGTCGCTGCGCCCTGTCAGGACAGAGGCCCACCAGATCACGTCTTCGCGCATGGTCAGGCGACCAGGTGAGGTCAGGTAGCGGGCGCCTAGCTCGTAGAGAACGGAAGCCGCATAGCTGCGCATCTGCGAGCTGATCTCGAGCAGCACTCGCGTGTACTGCGCGGGCTTGACGAGGCGTTCCCGGATGGGCTCAGGGTACGTCCACGTGATCGTGCAGGCTTGCCCGCGGCCGGGCTCGTCGATGACGACGGGGCCGAGCAACTGGGTGGATGTCCACTGGCGCGCCTGCCCTCCGCTGGTGTGCCACTCGATGGTGGTGGCCTGCATGTCCCGGATGTGGGACTTCAGCAGTTCGGTGTTGTTCGACGTGAAGCGGGCATCGTCGATAAGCTCTGACAGAAGGATCGAGTAGCTGGGCTTCTCGACGCCCTGTTGCTGCGCATGGAAGAGGAATACGTTGTAGATCCGCCGGGAAAGCAGCGTGAGCTTCCCGCGCTTTGGGCGGATGGCGATGGCTTCGTTCGCTTTGGCGACTGCCTGGTCCTCGGGGCGTGTGGCAACCTCCGTCGATCTCGGTGATCTAGGCTTCGCCGTCGTCGGGGCCTTCTGGCCAACATCCTCGTGCCCCATTGGCACCCTTCATGAAACGCTCAGTTGCCATGTTGGCGTTGTATTGTGATTGTGTCAATTCACAGAAGAGCACGGCGGCGCCGGAGGCGCGGCCTTGAGGGTTTGAAAGAAAGGCACTTGAGAACTTGAAGAGTTGGCCGGCCCGAAAAGTGTTCTGCATCAGGGGCTTAGTGCGCTTCCGACGAGTGGATTTGGGGTACTCGCGGAGAGCTTTTAGGGATCTCAGGCTGTGGATATGGGGTAGCGAGGGCCGGAAGTGGAGAGTCTTTGGGGATGTCGGTGAGTGGACTTGGGGATCTGGGCAGTTTGGTGCGACCGAAATGCTGAATTTGGTACGACTTAAAGCCTTCGCCAGCTTGATTCGGCCCTTGGCGGCGTCTTGGTACCCCAAATCTCCTCACAGTTCAGGGCGGGCGCAGGGAGTGTTCCCCAAAGACTCTCACCGATCGTGAAAGCACGTCTCGGCCCTGGATGTCTCACTGTGGTGCCGCTGAAATTTGCCGAGTCTCTGCTTTTCGATAAACTAGACGAATTCTGTCGAATGAGAGTTTACTGTGGCAACTGCGGCACCTTCCACTTCACCGCTCGAGGACTCTGGCAACCAGGTTGCCACTCCCGGTCCGTTGGCGACAGCGGCGCCGCGCGCTGTGATCGATATGGGCAGGATCCAGGCCCTTGCGACGCGTGCGGGGAGCATGGTGGAGCAAATTCGGTCTCGGCTGCTGGCACCTGAGGCTCGAAAGATTGCGCCACTCTACTCTGCCTCCCAGATTGCAGCCTTGTGCGGCGTCGACAAGGCGCATGTCAACTATCGAATTTCGAAGGGCGACCTGCCCTCAGGCAAGTTGACCCCAACGGGAGGCAAGCGCGAGTTCACACTCACTGAGGCGCGGCAGTGGGCGCGGGCCTATCGGTCCGAAAAGATGCGCCCCGCTGGGCAGCGGGCTATCTGCATAGCTGTTGCCAACTTCAAGGGCGGGGTATCCAAAACCACCAGTTCAATGATCCTTGCGCAAGGCCTTAGCCTGCGAGGCCATCGCGTGTTGGCGATTGACATTGACCCGCAGGGTTCATTGACCACGTTGCACGGCGTCCTCCCCGAGGCCGAGGTGACAGAGGACATGACCATTTCGCCGCTGTGTCATGGCACGACCGAAGACATCACGCCGGCGATCCGATCGACGTACTGGGACGGAATCGACCTGGTCGCGGCAGCGCCTTTCCTGTTCAGTGCGGAGTTCGCTCTTCCCGCTCGGCAGATGAATGTGGCTGGGTCGCGATTTTGGGATGTTCTGAACGCGGGCCTGGAGCCAGTGCGGGGCCTCTACGACGTGATCGTTATCGATACGCCCCCTGCCCTCTCGTACGTCACCATCAATGGGCTTTGGGCCGCTGATGGGATCGTCGTTCCTGTTCCCCCTTCGGGGCTCGATTTCGCCAGCTCAGCGCAGTTCTGGTCTTTGCTGGCCGATCTTGGCGGTAACCTCGATCAGCAAGAGCCTGCGGGTGTCCGCAAGGCCTTCGACTTCTTGCATGTCCTGCTGAGTCGGGTCGACCAGGCTGATGCTGCCTCGCCTGCCGTGCGCCAATGGATTCAGGCGACGTACGGCGAATTTGTCTTGCCCGTGGAGATCCCCAAGACCTCCGTCACCAGCAACAAAGCGGCGGAATTCGCGACGGTCTACGACGTGCAGAAGTACGATGGTTCCGCCAAGACCTACAAGCGCGCAGTCGATGCCTACGACCGGTTTGTTGACTTGATCGAGGAGTCTGTCGTCGAAGCTTGGCGCACACGGAGGTCGGAAGCATGAAGTGCCTTGACTCTGGCAACCAGGTTGCCAGCGCGCTCGAACTCTGCGGCCGCCGCCCGTCTTTGGCAACCAGGTTGCCACGCCGCGGAAACTTTGCCGAAGACAAACGGCTGGTCAACGAGCGCGAACGCAAACTCGGATCGAAAGAGGGAAGGTTGCCGCAATGAGTACGAAGTCGAAGCTCCTGGCGATGACGGAGAACCTGCAACTGCCGCCTGACACCGCGCCTTTGGCGCATAGCGCGGATCCAGCGCCTAGCGCACCCGCGGCCGCAGATGGATCTCCGCAGCAGACCAAGTTTCCACCGGTGACTCCTGGCCCGGTGGCCCGAACGGGCCCGGGCCAGATGCTTCAGTTCCGAGGCCAAATGCTGGCTGTCGAAGGTGAGCTTGGAAAACTTCGTGAACAGCTCAAGGAACACGAGGGTTCGGCGCCAACCAAGAAGTTGGACCCACAGCAGGTCTTACCCAGCCGATGGGCCAACCGGCATCCGGATTCGTTCAACACGGCGGAGTTCGCCAGGCTCAAACAGGATATCGAGTTGGCTGGAGGCAACGTCCAGCCGATCTCCGTACGCGCACTCGCCGACCAACCTGGGAAGTACGAGATCGTCTTCGGGCATCGCCGGCACCGCGCCTGCAGCGAGCTCGGCATCCCGGTCCTGGCAACGATCGATACCAGCGCTGTCTCAGACCACGACCTGTTCTCAGCAATGGATCGCGAGAACCGCGAGCGCGCGGATCTCTCTCCCTTCGAGCAGGGGACGATGTACCGCCGCGCACTCGATGAAAAGCTCTACCCGTCCAATCGTCGATTGGCCGAGGCGCTGGGGGTCTCCCACACATGGGTGGCCAACGTCCTGCTGGTGGCGGACCTCCCGGCGCCGATTGTCGAGTGCTTCCGATCACCGTTGGACATCCAACACCGCCATGCCAAGACCATCTCTACGGCACTCGAGGCCGATAGAAAAGCGGTGCTGCGACGTGCTGAGAAGTTGCGCGCCCTGGAGCGACCAAGAGCTGCAACTGCGGTCGTTTCGGCATTGGTTGGAGGAGGCGCCGAGACCGCAGAGCCGACGCGCCAACCGATTGAAGTCGAAGGCAAATCAGTGGGTCGATGGTCGAAGGACAGGGCAGGGCGGATGAACATACAGATCGACTCTGCTCATATCGGTGATGACGGCCACCTTGCCGTACTGAAGGCAATCGCCTCAGCCTTGAAGCGCTAGCTAGCTCGCGGCCACTGGCAACCTGGTTTCCAGCGACGTCTGGAATGGGTTTTGGCGCGCCGCGGCCGTCTAAGCGCTGCCTTGCGCAGCGACCCAGTAGTCCAGCGGACTCGATCAATTCGCGCGCAGGAAGCGAGGGCAGAGCACTCGCGCCGCCGCCTCCTCCAAAGTCCTGCCGCTGGGGCCCAAGACGCTGCGTCAGAGGCGTGCCGGATCAAGCACCAGGCACCCCCAGCGGGACTTGGACCGCCCAGCCAAGTCTCGACACATCGAGCGCTTCGCTGCAGCACCCGCTTGCGCCAAGGCGGCCACCGCGGTGCGAGCAGCTACACCGTCAAAGCGGCACCACAACCACGCGTCTAAAATACATGATAAGTGCAATTATCACGATGCGCAAAAACGGATGACAAATCGCCTGTTGCCAGGAGACAATGGGCCAAGTGCTTGATCTGCAAGGAGAACGGCCTTGGCCGGTCCGCTCGACATCGACGACGACATGCAGCGCATGGTGCTGCGCAAGGGCGAAGCCACCGCGAAGGGCGGCCACGCCTTCCAGCGGCTGCTGCAGCTGGTCGCACCGCGCGACTCCGGCCACGTCCGACGCGCTGCGCTGGGGCCAGTCGGACCTGCACAGCCTGGTGCCCGACGGCGACCGACGGGTGAGGGCGGCGATCGAGCAGTGGGGCCTGAAGTGGCCCGAGGCGCGTTGACTGCCGGCCACCTCGGTGACTGAGGCGTACCCGACCCCGCTCGATGACGGCGCGCTCGGCGAGACATGGGCCGCGGCCTGGTCGTCGCTCGGCCGGCCAGCACCCGCCGGCCTGCAGGCCGAGCTGATGGCGGCTTGGTCCGAACCGCAGCGGCACTATCACGACCAGCGGCACCTGCGTGAGTGCCTCGCGCTGTGGGCGCGCTGGCGCGGCCACAGCCCGCGAGCAGGTGAGGTCGCGGTCGCGCTGTGGTTCCACGATGCAATCTACGACCCGCAGGCGAGCAGCAATGAACTGAACAGCGCCGCGTGGGCGGCCCGGTCGCTGGTGCGCGCCGGCGCTGACAGCGACAGGGCGCAGCGGGTGCACGATCTGGTGATGGCCACGCAGCACGACGCGCCGACCGCGCTGGGGTCGAGCCTCGATGCCCAACTTCTCGTCGACATCGACCTGTCCATCCTCGGCAGCCCGGCCGAACGCTTCGAGCGCTACGACCAGGACGTGCGCAAGGAGTACGCGTGGGTGCCCGGTTTCCGGTACCAAGAGGCGAGGGCGCAGGTCCTGCAGAGCTTCCTCGACCGACCGCGGCTGTACCACGGCGAGCACGCGGTCTCGCTGCTCGAAGCGCAGGCCCGCATCAACCTGGCCGCCGCGCTGTCGCGGCTCGCGCAATGAACGCGCGCGACGACAATGCGCTGGCCAGTCCGAGCCCGAAGCGGCCGAAGGCCGGACGGACAGGGCAGGGGGCCGGTGCTCCGGCGCCGCTGTTCGGCACCTCGACCCGAACACCGCAGCGCAGCCTCGCACCGGTCAGCGCCGCACGTCAGCGCAAGCTGCACGTCGGCCACTTCGCCTTCATGCGCTCGGTGGTCCAGGGCATCGATCCCCGAGAAAGTTGGGAGCGCTACTTCCGCGTCGCGGGCGAGGCCACCGACCAGCGCCCCGTGCGCGCCGCCATCGCCCG